>DASZMG010000146.1:0-27204 GCA_035551975.1 Candidatus Acidiferrales bacterium
AACTCCACGCGAGTGCGCCATCCGTCTTGATCGCGCACGAACGGAGCCATCTTGTTTTGGAAGGAATGGCAAATCTGGCAAGGCGAATCTCGAATGGGAGTTGTGCCGTCGGTTAGCAAGACCCTTTTGCCAGGCAGATCGGGTAACAGGACCTCACCTTGATAGATCGAAAGGTCGCTCCAGAGCACCGCCGCTTTTTGCAGCCCAAGCTGGGCCGTAACGCTTTGCTGCGCGGCGAGATTCAATCCCGTGTGCGGCTCGCTTCTGTAGCCAACCGCCTTTGCCTGCACGTCGTAGCTCCCAGCCGGAAGATTCTCGATGCGATAGTGCCCATCTTTCTGCGACAGCACCATCGTCGTAATCTTCGTCTTCAGGTTTTGCGCGGCAACGAATGCGCCGCGGTAGGGTTCGCCGTCCGCCCCGGTCACCGTGCCGGTTATCTCGCCCGCGTGGCTCAACGAAGCGGTCGAAACGATGGCTATCGCCAGCAATACCACCCCATTTCGTTTTTGTTTCAGGAACCGCGCAAAGGATGAATGGAAGGAATACATGGGCCTCCTCCAATACCGGACAGTTATTCAGAAATGTGTGGGCGAGCCCTTCACACCGGATTCTTGCTCTCGAGCACCTGCCCGTTGGCCAAGACGGCTTTCACCAGCAGACCTACCGTAATCTGCGGATCTTTGTTCGGATGAACGTACAGAGTAACCTGGTCTCCCGGCTTTAGCGTGTTTCGTGTCCAGCCGATGCGTTGGAGCATCGCTGGATTGGTTCCCTCGCAGTTCCAGTGCACAACTTTGCCGTTATCATCTTTCGTGTCGAAAAAAATCTGCACGTGTGGGTTGCCGAACTCGAAGCCGGTAATCGTGGCTTTCAGCGGCACCACCTTCTCCATGTCGTAAGCGGCATTGCCATGGTGTGCCGCGGCTGGCAGCGCTCCGATTACCAGACCGACCGTTAATGCCAGCAATGCGAGATAAATGCGTTTCACGATTTTCCCTCCACTCGTTTCGCAGTGTCGTTCCCCGTTCGCCGCAACGCCAACCTCGCCAGATTTACTGGCCCCCCCACTATTTCTTTTCCGGAAGCGTCACCGGCTCTTCCCCTCCCGCCGGGAGCCGGATCTTGTCGCCGTAAGCGGTTTCTTCATCGATGATGCAGAAGTGTTCCTGAATTTCCCAGGTGGGCTCGAGCGTGAACTCAAATGGCGGATTCACCCAGGGCTTCGTGTAGGACTTGGGATCATCGATGGTCACCGCAATGGACATCGTCTTCGGCCCTGCGCGTTTGTAGCGTTCGGTAACGTGCATCTGCTCGCTGTGCGGATAACCAAAAAATTCCACCCAGGTCTTGTCGTTGAATCCGATCGTATCGACCACAAACGTATCGCCTTCCCATTTGCCAACGGCGGTGCCCATCCAGGTGGGATCGGGATCCTTGGGCAGCGGGCGTCCGTCGGTCCAAATGGTGCGCCAGATGTGAAACATCTCGAAAAACTGGAACATGCGTTTGGGTGTCTGCACGATTTCAAATGGCTGCGGAATCAGAAGTATTTTCGGCACGCCGTAAGGCTCGCACTTCAGCAAAGGATCGTTCTCTTTGCCGAGCTGGTCGCGCGGCCCCATGGTAGGAATTGTGGCGTCAAAACGCGCCTGGGCCCACGGGGTCATCGGCGGGTGCGAATCTTCGGGAATCATTTTTGTGATTCCGCCCGGGTGCATCATCCACACACCGTTCAGATCGTGTGGGTTTGTGACCGCCTTGGAACTTGTGGCGGGCTTGGCCTTGAGCGCCGCTCCTTCTTGAGCGGCGACGGCAGGAGCAGCACACGCCATGCCGCCTACCACAACAACGGCCATGAGGCCGCGCAAGCACCGGTCCAGCATCGGCAAGTCCCTCCCGGATCCTACCCTCCGATTTGCATCCGAAGACTATAATCCCGTGGTTACAACAACCAATTCGTGGTGCAGCAATTAGCACAGCGAAAATTCAAATGCAACAAATTTCGCGGTAAAACGAAATGGCGCAGGAAAATCCTGGTCCATGAAACGATAGAAGGTAATTAGATATCTATTTTGCAACCTACACCACGGCGGCCGTTCGCCTGGTGTCCGCCAGCCTCACAGTGTCGCTACGGCAGCGCGAAGATGTCTTTCAGCCACAATTCCTATACAGGGAGGAAGCGCAAGGCTTCCGCGGGAACCGGTCAACCGCAAGGGGGCTATACAAATAAAAAGGCGCCCAAACTTCGGGCGCCTCCACATCTCGCTGAAAAGAATCTCAGGATTTTTGGGTCTTCAAAGAGTTGATCGCCAGAGCCAGCCTCGACTTATACCGGTTCGCCGTGTTCTCCGAAAGTGTGCGCTTCTGAATCGCCTTATCCAGCTCCGAAAACGTAGCGGACGCCAATTTCTCAGCTCCGGCCAGATCGGCTGCATTCAGCGCAGTGCGCATGCGCCGAATCGCCGTGCGCACTCGCGTGCGGTTCATGCGATTGATCGTCATGCGGCGCTCCGTCTGGCGAATGTTCTTCAGAACCGATTTCGTCTTCTTCTTATGTTTTACCGCCGTACCTTGAGCCATTCCTGTCCTCTGCCTTTACCCTAAATTAAGAGTTTCGTAGGTTCGCACTAGTCACCGTGCCGATGCAAACTCCATCCACAAAGATCAGCGCGGCGAGATAACATTGTAACCCAGTTGTTAACTCAGTTCGTCACAATAATTGTGCCGCACGCGCCCCCGGCATTTTGGCACATGACTTCATAGGATACGGAATCTTCAGCGCATGATCCCACGAACCCGCCATTTCGTTGCCCTGTTGCTTTTGAGCGTTGCCATTGTCCTTCCGGCTCATTCGCAGAGTCTCGCCCCGGTCATCACCGTTAATCACGGGCCGAATGCGCCTGCCCAGCGCGCCAAGCACTACGTCATCCTCATTTCTTTCGACGGGTTCCGCTATGACTACGCCGAACGCTACAATGCTCAAAACGTGCTGGCTCTTGCCGCTCACGGTGCCTCCGCTCCTGACGGCATGATCCCGTCCTACCCCTCGTTCACTTTTCCCAATCACTACACCTTGGTCACCGGACTCTATCCCGAACACCACGGCATCGTTGACAATGAGTTTTACGATCCTACGCGAAAGCAGGTGTACAGCTACAAAGTCAAGGCGACGGAAACCGACGGTTCATGGTACGGCGGCACTCCGCTCTGGGTGCTGGCCGAACAGCAAGGTATGCGTTCCGCTTCATTTTTCTGGCCGGGCTCGGAGGCCAATATTCAGGGCGTGCTGCCATCCTACTATTTGAAATTCGATGACCACTTTCCTAACCAGAAGCGCATCGCGCAAGTGCTCGCCTGGCTCCGCCTTCCCGCCGCGCAACGCCCTCACTTCATCACTCTATACTTCAGCGACACCGATCACGCCGGCCATAATTACGGACCCGACAGCCCCCAAACCGAAGCGGCAGTTCATGAACTCGATACCGAACTCGGCCGTCTCATGACCGGCCTTAAGAGGCTAAAGCTCCCAGTCGACATCGTCGTCGTCGCAGATCATGGCATGGTGCAGGTTCCCCCGCATTGGATCAACCTCGATCAGCACGGTCTCGATCTTTCTCTTCTCGAAAATTTCCAGGGAACCCTTCTGCACGCGAAATCAGACACCGACGCGCAGAAAGCTTTTGATCAAATGCAGCCCGGTATGCCGGAGTACAAGGTCTATCGTCGCACCAATGTTCCAGAACACCTGCATTTCAACGAAAATCCCCGTGCCGGCGATCCCGTGATTGTGCCCACCGGACCCTACGCGATCCGCGCTCATGACGATCCCTCAAAGCCGCGCCCCAATCTGGGCGCTCACGGCTTCGATCCAGAAACAGTGCCTGAGATGAAAGCACTCTTCGTAGCCGCCGGTCCGGACATTCGCACCGGAGTGAAGGTCGCATCCTTTGAAAACGTGAGTCTCTATCCGCTGATCGCCAAAATTCTCGGCCTCGATATCCGCGCCCTTAAAACCGGACCCATTGATGGCAAGCTCTCCGTTCTTCAGCTGATTCTCAAAAAGAACCGATGACCGCTTCGTCGTATTCAAAGGAATGTTGTTGTAACCATCCCCCGCTATACCCATCGAGCCTGAAATGCCTACCTAAAGATGTATCGCGACAACTCAGACCTGAACTCCGAATACCTAACCTTCGGGTCCGAGCACGAAATGAGGTAACCGCCTGCGGTTCGTATAGGATTTGCGGTTTCCTTTTCTTCCGTCTGCAAATCGACTGCTGAGTGGGCCGGGAACGCTCAGGCCCCATGTTAAAATCGGCGCATGTCCCAAAAAGTGATTTCGCCCGGCGGAAATATCGACGGAGTTGTGGAACTGCCGGGCGACAAGTCCATCTCGCACCGTTATGCCATCATTGCCGCACTCGCCGAAGGCAAAAGCGAAATATCGAACTACGCCTCTGCCGCCGATTGCCGCAGCACTCTCGAATGCCTTCGCAAGCTCGGCGTCGAAATCGAGCATAAAGACCGCACCGTGCTCATAAGCGGCGTTGGTCTGAACGGCTTAACGGGATCCCGTAAGCCTCTCGACGCCCAAAATTCTGGCTCGACCATGCGCATGCTCGCCGGCGTTCTGGCAGGCCAGCCATTTAAATCCTCGCTCACCGGTGACGATTCCCTTCGCCGTCGTCCCATGAAGCGTGTTATCGAACCGCTCCGCCAGATGGGCGCACAAATCGACGCGCGCGAAGGCGATCGCGCTCCTCTCGAAATTCACGGCGGCAATCTTCACGCCATCGACTACACTACGCCCGTCCCCAGCGCCCAGGTTAAATCCGCCATTCTTTTCGCCGGCCTCTTTGCCGACGACGTCAGCACTGTGCGCGAATCCGTGGTTACCCGCGATCATACCGAAGTCGCACTCCGCGAATTCGGCGCCAATTTGGAAGGCAGTCGCGGAACGTACCGCATTCATCCACGACCCAAGCTGACCGGCCGCAAACTCGTCGTTCCCGGCGACCTTTCCGGCGGCGTTTTTCTAATCGCTGCGGCCCTCGTTGCTCCGGAATCTTCCCTGATGCTGCATAACGTGGGCATCAACCCGTCCCGCGCGAAAGTGATCGACTTTTTCATCTCCATCGGCGCACCCGTGCACGTCGTTTCCGTCACCTATCAGAATGGCGAGCTCGTTGGAGATATTGCAGTGCGCCACGCTCCTCTGAAAGGCGGCAGCATTTCGGGCCCACAGGTCGCCGAGATGATTGACGAGCTCCCCATGCTCGCCGCTCTCGGGCCATTCACCGAAGAAGGCATCGAGATTCACGACGCCAAAGAGTTGCGCGTAAAAGAGAGCGATCGCATCGCCACTATCGCCGAAGGTTTACGCGCCATGGGCGCGCAGGTAGATGAATTTCCCGACGGCATGCGCGTCGCAGGCCAGTCCGCGGGGAAACTGCGCGGTGCGAAAATCGATCCGCACGGCGATCACCGCATTGCCATGGCCCTGTCCGTGGTTGCGCTCGGCGCCGAGGGCGATACTGTGATTCGCGATGCTGATTGCGTCGGTGTTTCCTTCCCTGAGTTTTTTCCCACCCTGGAACGCCTCCGCGGCGCTGAAAAACCCGCCTGAGACTTAGCGCTTCCGCCTTATCAATAGCGCTTGCACATATCGATATCGTTGTCGATCTGGATTCTTTCGGCGCATAGGCATGCGCCGGCCGCGCCAGCCTTCAATCCTCTCTCGCATTTTTATGTAGCCCCAACCCCTCCTCTCTCTAGCGAATAACCAAACTACAGCTAGTCCGCAGAATGAGTGCTGGTTTTCAGGTATGGCTGGCTGAGTAAACATTTTCTATAGTCCGCGAGTCGGCCAATTGCTAGGGAGGCAGCGATGCTTGTCGGTCTTGGATTGATAATGATGATCATCGCGACTTACGGGCTCTTTGCGTGGCAAATGTCCCTTGGCCGGATCGCCACGCTTTGTGTCGCCGGCATCTTGCTCATGGCCGCGCAATTTCTGCGCATTCAAAAAGGCTCAGAGTCCGTAACTGACATAACAGGCCCCCAAGGAAAAACATAGAAATGCAAGGTCCACTGAAAGGGCACGGAAAGGAGAATTCGATGGCCGCTGAAAAAGCCAAGAAGTGCAAGCATCCGTCATGTACCTGCACTGTCACCACAGGTGACTATTGCAGCGCTCAATGCGAAACCGTGGGAAAGACTCCCGATGTGGAGTGCCTTTGCAACCATCCCGGTTGTGGCGGACGTGTCGAATAACGTTTTCTCAACCAGCTCCGCAACCTGTACCTGCAGTTTGTCCCGGCGCAGTGAAGTAAATGAGAGGAGGCTCACATGATACTTCTATTGATCATTCTCTTGTTGTTGGTGGTAGGCGGACTTCCAACTTGGCCATATAGCCGCGGGTGGGGCTACTACCCCAGTGGGGGTCTCGGTTTGATTCTCGTGGTTCTGCTAGTGTTGCTCTTGCTCGGACGTCTGTGAACGAATACGCGGCACATTCCGAGCGTAAGCGCTGACTCGGAATGTGCCGCCTTTTGTCGGAGCCCATACCGGTGGCTGCTCGTATGACATTCAAGTGAGGTGAGTCATGCCGCTGATTCAGGTCTTATTTGTCCTCATCGTTGTTGGTGTCCTTCTCTGGCTGGTGAATTCGTATATCCCCATGGCCGGGGCGATCAAATCCATACTGAACGCTGTGGTCGTGATCTGCGTCGTCGTTTGGCTGCTCAATGTCTTCGGCTTGATGGGCCAGGTATATCAATTACACGTGCCCAGCCTCAGACGTTGAACGTGCGGCGATGCTTTTCCCGGACGATTGAATCTTCGAGCACGCCGGCCAGTTCTCGACGTCAAAAATTGTTTCGTACGGATTAAAATCGATGCTTAGCACAGCTCGAAAGCGGCGGCAAAACGAAGCGTTGTAGAGGCCCCCTCCCCTTGCGCGTAAAATCCTTTCTCCCATTTAGTCTTTTGGTGCTGGCGTGTACCTGCGCGCGCGCCGATGTGGGTGTGGTTCTGAATGACTCTCTCAATACCAGCATCGCCCGCATTACCGGCTCGGGACACAGCGCTATCTACTTTTCGCGCATCTGCCCGGATTCTCCGATAAAGCTGCGTCTCTGCCATCCGGACGAATCCGGATCCAGCATCAGCAACTACACCGATCAGCCTTTCGAGTGGAATATCGCGCCCTTGAATGTCTATCTCTACGGAGGAACCAGCGCGGAGGATCGCCCACTTTTCGCTACCTCATGGCGCACGTTGAAGGCGTATTTTCAAGCCCCGCGCACAGCCGCGAACCCATGTCCCAATTCAAAGAGGATTGGGCGCTTTTGCAGACTGCTCGCGCTCGGATCCCTATCTCCTTCGCCCAACGTTGATTCCCTTCGGGCGACCGGTCTGTTTCTCGCTTGTTTTCTTACGGAAGAGCAGCCTTCCACAATCTCAACAAAAGCTTGGAACTTTAGCCCCGTCTAGGCGGAACCAAATACCGAGGACGGAAACGTTCCGGCGTTTCGAACTGATCCAGTCCGAATTGGTCCAGTTCTCTGTCGGCGACGCCAACAAGAGTTTCAGTCCAATTGTGGAGGTTTGAACATGAAGAAAGCATTTCTTGCAATCTTGCTGGCTTCAGCCATGGCCGCGCCCATGTTCGCCCAAGGCGGCCCGGCGAACCCGCCGGACCCGACGAAGTTCATTGCACGCCGCGTGCAGCACCTGACCACCCTTCTCGACTTGACCACGGCCCAGCAGGGTACAGCGACCACCGCTTTCACCGGTGCCGCCAGCGCCAATGCGCAGGTGGAGACGCAGCTTCGCACGGCTCGTCAGAACCTGAGGGCTGACATTGAAGGTACCGGCGGCAACGGGATCGCCGCGGACACAACCACGATCGCTAATCTCGGGGCCCAAATCTTGGCGAACGACGCGACAGCCGAACAGACGCTCTGGAACGCGCTTCAGCCTGCGCAACAGGCAAAGTTGAAGGCGCTCGGCCCTGGTGGCATGGGAATGGGCCCGGGCCCTGGCGGACCGCGCGGCTTCGGTGGTCCACGGTAAGCCCTACTCTAAAGGCTAGTCTAGAGCCTGCGTTCATTCTGAAGAAAGCCGGTTTGAGAAAATGGTCTGAGGGAAAATGGGCGGCTTCGGCCGCCCATTTTCCATTTTCACCCTCGTTGCGCCTCTTGTGATGAGTGTTATCTCTGCGTTGTCATCCCGAGTGAGCGTAGCGGGCGACCGAGGTCGTTCGCGCAGCGACGAGGGATCTCTCTTCGATTTTGAAGTCGTTGTTGTTTTTACGCAGCCATCCCCGGGCGTAGTCGAGGGATCTGCATTCTCTTTCTTCTTGTTCCCGCCGTCGTTCTCAATCGAGCGAATCGAACAACTCAGCCGACTCGGTGTAAGTAGGACTTCCCTGCCGGATCGCCTCCCCCTGCGCGGACTTGAATGGTTCCTCGGCGGCAAAGCGATCGAGTACTCGCTGCTGTATCAGCTTTTCATGATCCGAAAATCCAAGCCGAATCAGTAGCCGTATATTCGAGGACGGCGTCTCCGCTTCCGTCACACCTTTCTCGTTGCTCTTGCCAGCGCCTTTCTTTTTCGCCAGCTTGGCGCTCGCGGAAGTTTTCTCCCCACCCTCACTGCCGCTTTCCTCGCCGTTCTCCGAATCCTTGCGGTCAAATTTGAACAGCATCTTCTTCCCCAGCCGCAACCCTTGTTGCCAGGATTCAATTTTGTGCCGCGCCTGCTGCGCCGCTTCTTCGTTGGTGCCGAAGTCGTAAATTAGAATGGAAGCCATATGTGATCTATAGTGACTCATTCGCTGACCATGAATCAACCTGGCGCTTCCGGCTTGTATGCCCGCGGGACACCTAGAGCGCAATCCCGCTGGAACAAGTTCCCTATCGCGACCCGCCTGCATGTTAGAATGCGCCTGACAATTTTGAGGCGATGGAGTTCGCCTGAACCGTCCGCATCGGACTGATGACTCCTGGCCGCCACCGGCGCCCAGGAGTTTTTTTGTTTTCAGGCATCGGCACAGGCAGCGGCGGGAAAAGGCAAAAGAACGGCCCATAGAGAGGCCAAAGAAAGGCCCAAGAAAGGCCCAAGAAAGGAAGGTCTCGTGCGCATTGCGCTGCTGATCGTCTTTGGAGTAGCAGGTACTTTGTCCCGCTACTTGCTGCAGGGATTGGTACAACAACGCATTGCTTCGACTTTTCCCAGCGGCACGCTGGTCGTGAACCTGAGCGGCTGCTTGTTCCTCGGCTTGATCGCGCAATACGCGCTCACGCACCTCACCATTCCAGCCGACTGGCGCACCGGTATCACCGTGGGCTTTTTCGGGGCCTTCACTACCTTTTCGACATTTAGCTTCGAAACGGCGCGCATGCTGGAAGATGGAGAGTGGACGCGCGCAGGGACCTATCTTCTGGCCAGCATCGTAGGCGGAATTATTGCCGTGATTGCCGGCATGCGCATCGCAGACCATATCTAAAATAAGGGCGGAGGGACAGCGTGAGCGAAGGAGGACCCATGGAAACCGCGGGGAAACACGAAAAATTCGAAGGCGAGCGCACGTTGATGCGCATCCACATTGGCGAATCCGACCACTGGCACGGCAAGGCCCTCTACCAGGCCATTGTCGACCTGCTGCGCGCCGAAAAATTCAGCGGCGTGACGGTGCTGCGCGGCGTCGGCGGCTACGGCTCCTCCAGCATTTACCACACCGAAAAAGTGCTGCGTCTCTCGCAGGACCTGCCCATCGTGGTCGAAGTGGTCGAGTACTCCGAGCGCATCGAACAGATACTGCCGCGTCTCGACGAAATGATCGGCGGCGGCCTGGTCACGCTCGAAAAAGTGCGCGTGATCCTCTACCGCTCCGGCAAAAGATAGCCGGAACTCTCGGAAAAGTAACGCCTCGCTAAAATTTCCAGAAAATTCCGCGATTCGCCTCTTGCACCGCGCTACCGGCACATGCTAGGTTGTGGCGAATAAAAGGCGAAGCAGGTGCACCCTGCATTTTGGGCCGTGCTGCGCCCAATGGAGAGCTTTGATGGCCTCAGCGGGGCAAAAACTGGCGTGGCCGATCACCATAACCGGATCAGCCAGCGGCAACAAGATACAAACCGTGCAGGAAGCGCTCAATGCGCTCGCCGGGCGTTACCGCGCCGACGAGGTTTTGACCGCCATCCGACACATCCCCGCACGCGAGGCGCAATACCGCCCCGTGCCCACCTGGGTTCGCCCAGAACTTTTCGCGGCCTACAGCGCCAAGGGCATCAGCCAGCTTTACTCGCACCAAGCCGCAGCGGCGGAGTTGGCGCGCAGCGGCAAGAATTTCGTGGTGGTCACGCCCACAGCTTCGGGCAAGACGCTTTGCTACAACCTGCCGGTGCTGAATGCGGTTTTGGAAAGTCCCGACACACGCGCGCTGTATCTCTTTCCCACCAAAGCTTTGGCACAGGATCAGCTCACCGAGTTGCACGATCTCGCCAAGCGCCTCGATGACTGCTTCGGCGTTTTCACCTATGACGGCGACACACCCAGCGACGCGCGCAAGGCCATTCGCGAGCGCGGCCACGTGATTCTCTCCAACCCGGACATGCTGCACAGCGGCATTCTGCCGCACCACACCAAATGGGTGCGTCTGTTCGAGAATCTGCGCTACGTCGTGCTGGACGAACTGCACACCTATCGCGGTGTGTTCGGCAGCCATCTCGCCAATGTGCTGCGCCGACTGTCGCGTGTGGCGCGCTTTTACGGCTCCGATCCGCAATTCATCTGCTGTTCGGCGACCATCTCCAATCCTGGCGAGCTGGCCTCGCAATTGATAGAGAAAAACGTGGAGACGGTTGAAGAAAACGGCGCTCCTGCGGCGGAAAAGATGTTCGTGTTTTACAACCCACCGATGATCAACCGCAACCTCGGCATTCGCCGCAGTTATTTGAATGAGACCACGCGCGTTGCGAAAGAGCTTCTCGTGCGCAACCTGCAGACCATTGTGTTCGCAAACAGCCGCCTGCACACCGAGGTGCTGCTCACGTATTTGCAGCAGGCGAATCGTCCGCAGCCTGGGCAAGCCGAGCCGATTCGAGGCTATCGCGGCGGTTATTTGCCCGGCGAGCGCCGAGAAATCGAGCGCGGCTTGCGCGAAGGAAGAATTCGCGGAGTGGTAGCGACGAATGCGCTGGAACTGGGCATCGATATCGGGTCGCTCGATGCTTGCGTGATGGCCGGATACGCCGGATCGATCGCCTCCACTTGGCAGCGCGCGGGCCGTGCCGGCCGCCGCAGTGGAACCTCGTGCGCCGTGATGGTGGCTTCCTCCGCTCCCCTCGACCAGTTCATCGTGCAGCATCCCGATTATTTCTTCGGCCGCTCGCCCGAGCACGCCTACGTGCAGTCGGACAATCTGGAAATTCTAGTGAATCACCTGAAATGCGCCGCCTTCGAGCTGCCGCTTTCGCCCGATGAGAAATTCGGTAGTGTGGATTTATCTGCTCTGTGCGTGCGCCTCGAAGAAGCAGGCTATCTGCATCGCAGTGGTGGCAACTGGCACTGGGTGCAGCAGGCCTATCCGGCGGACACTGTGAGTTTGCGCGCAGTCACCTCCGACAACTTCGTAATCATCGAGATCAACGGAGACGGCCCCAACGACGCGGAGGTAATCGGTGAAGTCGATTTCACTTCGGCTCTCACCACCGTGCATCCGAAAGCGATCTACATCCACCAAGGCCAGCAGTACCACGTGGAAAAGCTAGACTTCGATCACCGCAAGGCATACGTGAAGCCGGTCAGTGTCGATTACTACACCGACGCGATTCGCTACACGCAGGTGCGTGTGCTGGAAATAGCCGAAGAGCAAAGCATCTCCGGTCCTGCGGCGCGCGCCCATGGCGATGTGCTGGTGCGCTCGCAGGTGATCGGATTCAAGAAGATCAAATTCTTCACCAACGAAAATGTGGGCGACGGAAAACTCGAATTGCCCGAAAACGAAACGCACACCACTGCCTTCTGGATCACGCTCGAGCGCAAGCTGCTGACGGAGCTGCCCTTCGCGTTGTCCGAACGGCAAAGCGGAATTTTCGGCCTGCTGCACGCGCTCGAATCCATGGCTGCCCTGCTGATGATGTGCGACCGCCGCGATCTGGGCACCGCCGTCGGCGAACGCCCGCCCAGCCCCGGCGTCATGCATGTTTGGCAGGAATACGCCATCGCACCCATCGGCCCATTGGACACGAGGGCGGAGATCAAGGAATTTTTCGAGCCGAATTTGTATCTCTACGACGCGTATCCCGGCGGAATTGGATTTAGCGAGCCGCTTTATCGCGTCCACGATCTGCTCTTGCGCCGCACGCGCGAATTGATCAGCGCGTGTCCTTGCGAACAGGGATGCCCTTCGTGCGTCGGACCTGCAGGCGATAAGAGCGAGCGCGCCAAAGAAGTCGCACTCGCCATCCTGGATCGCCTATGCGCATGACACACCTTTGTCATCCCGAGCGAGCGAAGCGGGGTTCTTCGCGACGAGGGATCTCTCTTCGCGTTTCGTCAGGGCACGGCTTCAGCCGTGCCAATCGCTTCGTTTTTCCGGTGTCATCCCGAAGCGAGCGGTTCTCAGCGAGTCGAGGGACCTCTCTTCGTGTGAAGATTCATCTCCGATTCGCAATGGCGAAGTCGAGGGATCTCTCTTCGTGTGAGGATCTATCTTCGGCTCTCATCCCGAGCAGAGCCAACGAATGAGTGCGACAATTCCAGACCGGTTCTCTCGCCTCAAGGCCTTGCAGCGCCCGCCCGCTCTGGCAATCGCGAAAAGCACCCCGCAACAGACCTGGCACGGATCTTCCACAGGATGGTTCCCCGAACTTCCCGCCGGTGCAGACCGGCTCGCCGAATTGCTTGCCGCAACCCCACGCAGCAATCAGTACGGTGAACATCTGGCGTTGCGCCGATGGTTTTCCGAAGCCATCGGCTCCGAAAATCCCGAAGGCCCTTTTGATCGTGATGCGTTGCGTCTGCTCGTTCCCGGCGCGCCCGATTGCGTGTGTGATCCGCGGCAATGGCTTTTCCTCGATACCGAAACCACCGGCATCTCCGGCGGCACCGGCACTTATCCTTTCCTGATCGGCATTGCCTGGTATGACGCCGGGGGCCTCGAAGTCGAACAATTTTTCATGCGGGAGCACAGCGAAGAGCATTCCGTCTTGACCGCCCTCTCCGAACGCATGGCCGAGCGCCGCGTGCTGGTCACCTTTAACGGCAAGTCGTTCGATTGGCCGCTACTCGAAACGCGCTACAACATGACGCGCAAGATTCGCGTGCCGTCGCCTCGCGCACATCTCGATTTTCTGCATCCCGCGCGCAATCTCTGGCGCCTGCGGCTCGGTTCCGCGCGCCTGCAGGAGTTGGAACGGCACGTCCTCGGATGGAATCGCGGAGCGGACATCATTTCCGAATTCATTCCGCAGATTTACTTCGACTATCTGCGCGGCGGTTCGCCCGATCCTTTGGTACCCATCTTCCATCACAATCAGATGGACCTGCGCGGCTTGGCCGGGCTTGCCAGCCGTACCCTCGCCATCCTTTCCAATCCCGAACAGCACGGGCAAGACGCTTTGGAGCTTTTCGGCGTTTCTCGTATTTGCGAACGCCGAGGCGAAACTGCGCGCGCCAAGCATCTTTACGCCCGGTCGATTGCCGCGGATTTGCCCGAGGACACTTCTCTAGCCGCGCACAGATTTCTCGCGCGCATTGCCAAGCGCGATGGCGACCACGCGCTGGCCTGCGAATTGTGGGAGAAATTGATCGCTGAAAAAACGGCGAGCACTTCGCGCGAGGGATTCGAAGCCTTTGAACAGCTTGCCATTCACTACGAGCGCCGCGCCCGCACTCCTCAGCGTGCCGCGGACCTTATCACCAGGGCATTAATCAATCTTCGCCGCGCCAACCGCCTCGGATTGATTTCCGCGGGCGCCTACGTGCAAAAGCGCGCGCGCTTCGAACGCCGCTTAGCTCGCCTCCAACGCAACCTTCACGCCACGCTGCTCGATCCAACTCAATAGAAAATTAATTCACGGCAGCAATCGGCCGCTCGATGCCCAAATGCGTGGAGTGGTGAGCGAACACCCGCGTGTTTGTGAGCGGCGAAGAAGCCAGCATCGCCCGCAACTCCGGTACCGTGTACGCCGCGCGCACCGACTGCTTATAGAGTTGATACATCGTTCCGGAATAGCGCCGCCCGTGCCAGCGCACGTGAAAAGGGTAGGCCAGCGCGCTGGGACGGCGCAAGTCACGCAACAAAATCGCCGCGCCCGGCTTCGCGACGCGAGCCATTTCCGCGAACAAATTCCGCGGCTGGGCGAAATGGTGCAGCACCGAGTTACACATCACGAAGTCGAAAGTCTCGTCGGCGAACGCCAGTTGGTTACCGTTGTTTTCCTGAAATTCTACGCGACCGGCCGCTTCCTTCACCCCAATGAGGTTCTCACGAGCCTGCGCGATCATGTTTGGCGCGCGGTCAACCGCTACAAATTTCCAGAGTTTCAAGCGGCGCGCCAACTTCAGCACGATCTGTCCCGGACCGCAGCCGATATCGAGCGCGCGTCCGCGCTCTTTCCCAGCGATCAGGCGCAAGGCGTGATCGACAAAAGTATCATCGATCCTATCGAGGAATTCCTGGGCAGACGCGGAAGTATAGGCCTCGACTTCCGAAGAATCGTCCATCACTTCCGGCTCGGGGATGCGCGTCAGCTTGAACAGGCCCATGGAGCCAAGCCTCTTTTCTAAGCCTATTCGCAGCGGAATCAACTGACAAGAGGGTGAAAGTCGCCTGTATAGCTGGAGCACAAGGCCGGGAACTGCCAATCGAGCGAGCCTGCTGTCACGGACTGTTCCCCTTCGGGATGCTCGCTCGGCGCGGGATGACAATCAACGAAGCTGCGCAATGGATTCGCTGCTTTCCGGTATAGCGGGACCCGGCGCGGCGTTCCAGCCTATGGCTGCGTCAATCTTATCGAATGTTTCGCGGCTGGCGCCTTCCACCGTCAAACAACGCGTCGCGACGCAGCGCAGATACACCCCACCGCTATCGGTATTGAACTGAAAATAATTCGGCCGCCGGAAAAGCTGCGTGCGGTTCGCATACTTCTTTTCCAGCGCTTCGCTGTATTGGCCCGCAAAGCGTCCGGCGTCCTCGACATTGTCCAGAGCAAGCAGAACGACCAGCGGCACGTTCTTGGTTTTCTGATCCTCGAAAGAGACGTAGCGATCTCCTCGCCATGCCGCGGCCAACTGATCGGCTCTTTGCTGCCCCAGATATTGCTTCAGCACTTCGTCGAGATTGAATTCGCCCAGCACGTTTTCTTCGAGCACCTTCCAGTCGGAAGGGACAATTGCCTTCCATTCTGGAAACGTGACCTTTTCAGGAACAACTCCCGCTAGATACATCTCCGGGTGCATAATCTGCTGCGTTGAAACCGGCGGATTCGCGAAAAGAATCTTCAGATCGCTCCAGCCTGTGTGCGCTTTCAGAAACTGCTGCGAAAACGTAGTCCCCGCGAGATACGGAAACAGCAAGTCGTCGCGAAGATAGGGCGGCGCTTTGGACAAATTCGGATCCTTGTCCATGTCACTGATCGCTCCGGAACGGATCAGCAACGTTACATCCGGCAGATCGCGCACACTCATCTTCTCACCGCGCAGCGTGTAGTCCACCATGGCAGCCATCGCGCTGCCTTCACTCACCGATTCTCGTGCCAACTCGGCGTCGTCGTTCGGTCGCGCTGCCTTGATCCACGAATCGATATGAAAAGACTGATCCTCGAGCGCATGCGTAAGCTCGTGCGCCATCACCGCTTTCTGCTCGTCCAGCGGAATCCAATCGGCGATATAAAATTCGCGCGCCTTGGGGTCGTAAAGCCCGGCAATCTGGTCGGTCAGCACATCCAGCATGAACGAATCGAGCGGAAATCCCTTCGGGATCAGCCCGAAAGCTTCTAGCGTCTTGGTATCCGCGTCGCGTTGGGCGTCATCTTTATCTTCTTTTTCTTCGCGAACCAGGTATTCGCGAATTTCTTTCTTCGAGCGCAGCGTTTTCTTCAGTGGTTCCTTCACGGGTAGATCGAGAAGCTGGCTCATCTGGGCCAGCACTTCATCGGCCGCTTTCAGGAAGTCCGCGTTCGAGCCGGGCGCGACCTGTGCGGGAGGCGTGTCGATTGCGGCGAACGTACCTGGCACGCTAGAAACTTTGGGAGGCGGCGCGCTCGCCGCTGCAGAAGTGCTCGCGGCTGAAGCAAGGGAAGAGGTCGCTCGCTGCGCGAATGCTGCAAAAGCAAATCCCACCAAAAGTGCCAACACCACACAGCGTTTCATCCATTTAGCTCCTGAAACTTGGATGGCACCAGCAGGATAACAGTTTCTTCAGAGATACCGCGAATCAACGCGCGCGCCACATCACCCTTTGCGTCTATGGTTTCAGCGAGCGCGAGCCCGAGACCTCGACCTCTATAGCCAACACTTTCTGCAGCCCGCTCAACAGGTCCTCGGAGCGAAAGGGCTTGGTCAGCAAAGCGCAGCCGCAGCGGGTAGGCAGGTCGATCGCGTCGGGATCTTGCCGGCTGGAGGCCGTAAAGATCACGCGCGATGAAAGTTCCGAGCGGTTCTGCTCAATCCAGCTATACAGGGCCGAGGTGGAGGTCTCCCCAGTCAATTTCACGTCCAGGATGGCCGCGTCGAACGATTCTTGCTTGAGGATTTCAATAGCGTCGAAACCATTGCGCGCCGCGCGTACGGATATTCCCTTTTTCCCCAGGGCCTCGGTAGCGACTTCCAGCACCGATTCATCGCTTTCGACCAGCAGAATGCGGCTGGATGAGCCGTCATAGGCCATCTTGGTTTGCTCCGATGAAGCCAACGCCGCGGGCGAAATCAGCGGAAGTGTAACCGTGAAGGTCACACCGCGCGGTAGATTGCGAACCTGAATCTCTCCGCCATGCTCCTTCACAATTCCGTAGCAGATGCTCAGTCCCAATCCCGTTCCTTTACCCACGGGCTTGGTGGTGTAGAAGGGATCAAAAATACGGTGCGGATTCTGCACCGGCGGCCCATTGTTGGTGAAGTCCACGGAAATCCGGTCGCCCATCCTTCTGGTGCGAATCCAGATTTCGCCGATGCCATTCTGCTTTTCGGAAACGGCGTCCACAGCGTTGTTCAAAATATTCAGAAAAACCTGCTGCAACTGGTGGGAATCGCCCGCGGTATCGGGAAGATTCGTATCGAGCTCGCGATGTATAAGAACATTCGCCAGCTGCATGTCGTATTCGCGCAGAATCAGCGTATCTTCCACAATTTTGTTGACTTGCACCGCGGTGCGCTCTGGCTTGTGCTGCCGCGCGAAACTCAGCAGGTTCTGCACGATGCGATGCGTGCGCTGCGCCTGTTTAACCAATTTATCGACATAATCGCCGCGGCGGTCTTCCGGAAACTCGCGCGACTGCAAGAGCTGGCTGTAGCCTAAAATCGCGGTCAGGGGATTATTCAATTCATGCGCCACGCCCGAGATAAGCTGCCCCACGGCCGCCATTTTTTCGCTCTGCAACAGCTGTTCCTGCGTGTGCCGCAACGTTTCGTACGCTTCCCGCGTCTGATCTAGCAGCACCGACTTGTCGATGGAAGTGGCGATCTGGTTGCCCACGGCAGCGAATAGATTCATCTCGGCCGCCGAGAACGATCGCGCCTGGCGGCAACCCACCAAAATCATGCCCATCAGCCGGTCTTGTGACCACAGCACGATCAGCTGGCAGCTCACGATGCGCTCTTGTTGTTGGATGGCTCGAAATGCCGCGGGCAATGAAGACGCCGATCCCGGCAGAAGAGTCGGATGAATGTGGCGCAACTGTTCGAACAATTCGGCGGTTATCTCGATGGGCGCCGACCGCTGAAACTGATCGGCCCAGAAACCCACAGCCACCGAAGGTTTTAGCGTTTTTGCGCGGTCGTTGAACATGAACACCGCGCCCACGTCCAGCGCCACCAGATCGATTACTTTTCGCAGCGCTTCGGTCAAACCATCGGCCAGCTTGGAATGTCGCAGTAGCTCGCCAATGGTATTGAGCGCCTGCAGTTCTTGGTTGCGACGCCGAATTTCGCTTTCCGCATGCTTGCGCTCGGTAATGTCCAGGACGAATCCCTGATACACGATCGGCGAGCCGGCCTCATCGCGCGTGACAAAAGCGGAAAGGTGCGCGGTGCGGATTTCGCCATCTCTCCGCCGAAACTGGAATTCAAAATCGGCCACCTGTCCGTGCTCGTCGAGCAGGGATTCCAGACGACGCCGGTCGGCCATATCCGCGTAAAACTGCGATGTCGTATAGGTCCGCAGCAACTCCTCACGGCTTTCGCAGCCATAAAGCCGCACCAGCGCGCTGTTGCAGTCCAGCAGCTTGCCATCTGGTGTGGCGATGAATACTCCTTCCTGGGCGCGCTCGAATAGGTTGCGGAATTTGTTCTCCGCCAGGCGCATGCTAGTAAAATCCTTGAGCACGTGAATGGTGCCCATTTCGCCGCCCTCGGAGCTGTGCAGCGCGGAATCGGAAACCAGGAAGTATCCGCCAAACGACGGGTCCGCCTGATCCGGTTTCCCCGCCACCCCTTCGCAGTAAGGGCACCGGTTCCACTGCGCGGTGCCGCGCCGAAGCACGTCCCGTACTTGCTTTCCGACCAGCGCCACCGGTTCCATGTGCACACGCTGCCCGAAGGCGCGATTGGTGCGGATGATGGCGCCGTCCGTGGAATGCGCCAGAATCATGTCGTCGATGGAATCGAACGTATCGCGCCATTGCCGCCGCGAATCCGCCGCCGCCTCGAGCAGGCTAATGTTCTGGACGGTGAGACCCAGCAGGTTGACAACGTTCGCGAGAAAATGCTTTTCGTCGCTCTGAAACTTGCGGTTGCTGTCGCTGCCGATGGCTAGCAGACCCAACGGAGCATCTTTTCCGGGAAGCCTCAGCGCTACGCCGCTGGCCACATCCGGCCCAAAACAGCCTTGCCGGATCGCGCTTTCCAGCTTGCCATCGAAGTAGACAGGTTCCACCTGCTGAAGAATCCGGTCGATCCAGGGCTCAGTCAGCCCTAAGTGCGCGATTTTTTGCCGGCATTCCTCGTTCAACCCGGCGGAAGCAAACAGATACAAGCAGTGCGGATCTCGATTTTCATCCCGCAGCAACACCAGCCCATGTGTCGCTTCTAGGCTTTCGACTAGATTTTGAAGGATGCGGCTAAGCGCTTCTTCCACCCGCAATGATTGTGTGGCCCGCGCCGTAATGAAAGAAAGCCGCCGGAGTTTCTCATTTAGCTCCTCATGCCGCGCACGCCCTACTTCCAGCACCAGCACCGCCATGGCCACCCCGGCGGTGATCAGCAGCAATCCCTGCAGTGAAATTCGCAGCAGGCCCAGCTTTTGGTTGATCCATAGCGCGCGGTCGATCACATGCAAACCGCTCAGCATGAGCGCGATTGACAGCAACTTCCCCGCGAGCCCGCGATGATGCGCCTTCGGTTTCCACAGCACTACTCCGGCCCCGAATAACAGGCTTGCCACCAGCAGCGAAGCGGCCCAGTGTGCTTCGATCGTCAACTTCGCCAGCCGAAGCGCGATCACCCCGATGAAAGCCAGTATTCCCCACGATACGTAGTACTTCAGCTTTTTTCCCAGCCCGGCGCATTCAATCGCCGCCGCAAAAAACATCGCCGCCATCATCAATGAGGCCAGGTAGTAGGCGTTCAGTTCAACGCCGTTCCCTCCTCGCAACACGGCCGCGATTTTGGAAGCTTCTAGTGCGAAGAAGCACGTCCAGCCAACTAGCCAATAGCGGAAATAGTGGGTGTGAAAAGATGTCGTCAGTAATACATTTACAATCAATACGATGAGCGCTGCCGAGCCCTCAATAAACGTGATGGCCAGCAGCACCGGGTTGGAGACGTAGGTCATTTCTAATCAGCTTCGGGCGACACACTTCCCTTCGCCCTCGCCTTAAAAGTCTAAAACACGCCGGAGTGTCGCTTTGTGGCGGGCCGCCCCAAATGGAGACTATAACGCACGTATCTGATAGGGCAACCTGCCCCTTACCAGTGTGTGCTGTGCGTTACAATGGCGTGATCTGAGTGATTATGAATAAAGAGAAAATTCTCGTCGTCGACGACGAAGAAGCAATCCGCGAAGTCATCTCAACGCTTCTGGAAGCGCAAGGCTATCGCTGCACCGTCTGCGCGAACGGCCGTCTTGGCTTGGAAGCGTTCCGGAAAGATACCTTCGATCTTGTGCTCAGCGATATCGTCATGCCCGAAATGGACGGGCTGAAACTTCTCGCCGAGCTTCGTCAAGATGATCCGGACGTGCCGGTAATCATGGTCACCGCGATGCACGACATCTCCATTGCGCTGGAAGCCATTCGCGCTGGCGCCTACGATTACATCCTCAAGCCATTCGAGCGCGATCAACTTCATTTAAGCGTACGGCGCGCACTGGAACATCGGCAACTGGTCATCGAGAATCGCACCTATCAAGCCGACCTGGAACACCTGGTCGCCGAACGCACCCAGCAACTTTCCATCGCGCTTCAGGATTTGGAGCAATCGTACGATTACACACTCGAAGCCCTGGGCGGAGCGTTGGACGCGAAAGACGCCGAAACCGAAGGGCACTGCCAGCGCGTCACCGCTTTCACCATTACCATCGCTCGCTCCATGAACGTCGACAAGAGTCTGCTCCGCCACATCGCGCGCGGTGCTTTTCTGCACGATATTGGCAAAATGGGCGTTCCCGATCAAATTCTACGCAAACCGGGACCGCTCACAACCGACGAGCGCGAAGTCATGCGCCGCCATTGCGAAATCGGCTTCGCCGTGTTGGAGCGAATTCCCTTCCTCAAGGAAGCCGCGGAAATCGTTCTGACTCACCAGGAATGCTATGACGGTTCTGGATATCCTCGCGGACTCAAAGGCGAGCAAATCCCTCTGGGAGCGCGAATTTTCGCCGTGGCTGACACACTGGACGCTATGATCTCGGATCGTCCCTATCGCAAGGCTCTGCCGATTTCCGCCGCGCGCGCCGAAATCGAGCGCTATGCCGGAACGCAGTTCGATCCGCAAGTGGTCAAGGTATTTTTGGCGCAGCCGGACCGGGTTTGGCTGGAGCTACACGAAAAAGTCGGCGATCCCTTCCGCTTGGCCCAACTGGCGCACGTTTAAGCAAGACTCTTTTTGCGCCTCTCTCCGGCGAATTTGCGATTTCCGCAAAACCGAGCGCATAATCAAATCACCGTTTGCCTTGCCGCCCCGTGTTCCTGGCCAACGGTACTATTGGAAATTTCATCTTCGATTCATATGCTGGGCGAAACGCCCCGCATTCTATTCGTGCCGTTGCAGGTGCTTTTCAAAGCCGGATGGCGAATGGCCGTTTGTCACCAGGTCGGATTACGGTAAGCCGTTATGCCCAATAGGAATTCCAACTCCTTGTTGAAATGTCCTGCATGCGGGCAACAACACTCCCGGATTACTTTGCAGGAAAAGCTCTACATCTGCCCCTCGTGTAATCACTATTTCTCGATGCCATCGCCGGCCCGAATCGCCACTCTGGTGGATGCCGGCACGTTTCGCGAACTCGACCGTAAACTTGTTTCCGTCGATCCTCTTGAATTCGCCGACCTGAAGTCTTACCGCGACCGTCTGGAAGAGGCGCGGCGCCAGACGGGCGTGCGCGAAGCGGTCACCACAGGCGTATGCCGTATCGCCGGGCAGCCGGCGGTGCTGATCGTATTCGACTTCGAATTTCTGGGCGGCACCATGGGCTCGGTGGTCGGCGAAAAGATCGCCAACGCTTTCGAGGAAGCTACCGAACGCCGCATTCCCGTGGTGAGCATCGCTGCCAGCGGAGGGGCACGAGTGCAGGAAGGCATGCTTTCGCTGATGCAGATGGCGAAAGTTTCCGCTGCCGTTTCGTTGCACGATCGCGAACGCCTGGCCTTCGTTTCCGTGCTTACCGACCCGACCTTTGGCGGCGTCACCGCAAGTTTTGCTTCGCTCGGGGATGTCATCCTCGCTGAACCGGGCGCGCAGATCGGTTTCGTCGGCCCGCGCGTGATCGAGCAAACCACAGGTATCGCTCCGCCCAAAGACTCGCATCACGCCGAAACGCTTCTGGCTGCGGGCCTGATCGACCTCGTGGTCAAACGCGAAAGTCTGCCTCGAGTGATAGGCCTGCTGATCAATCATCTGCGAAAACAAAAGCCCATGCGCGCCGAGAAAGGAGCCCCGTTGGCAGAACCTGCCGGCGAACAGTTACCTGCCTGGCAGCAAGTCACTTTGGCGCGTCATCCGGCGCGGCCCTCCTCGCGATACTTCATCGCGCGCATGACCAATCGCTTTCTGGAATTACATGGTGACCGCTGGAACGGCGACGATCCGGCCATTATCGGCGGCCTTGGAAAGCTCGACGGCCGCACCGTAATGATCATCGCGCAGGAGCGCGGCGGCACACCGGAAGAACGTGCCGCCGTGAACAATGGCATGGCCTTCGCCGAAGGTTACCGGAAATCGCTCAGGCTGATGAACCTCGCGGCGAAGTTCGACATCCCGGTGGTAACGTTGGTCGATTGCCCCAACGCCCAGTCGAGCTTCGAGGCTGAGCATCATGGTATCGCCCATGCGCTGGCCCGCAATCTCGCGGGCATGTCCAATCTGCCCACTCCCATTGTTTCTGCGATTATCGGTCAGGGAGGGAGCGGTGGGGCTTTGGCCCTGGGCGTCGCGGACCGCGTGCTGATGCTCGAACACGCCATCTATTCAGTAATTTCGCCGGAGGGCGCGGCAGCAATTCTCTATCGCGACGCGAAACAGGCTGAACTCGTTTCTGCCGGACTGAAGCTGACCGCGCACGATCTTCACAAACTTGGCATTATCGATACCGTTGTGCCGGAACCGGCAGGCGGTGGTCATCTCGATGCCGCCGCCTCAGCCGATGCGTTGAAGGGATACCTCGTGGCCGCGCTTCGCGAAATTTCCCACATCCCGACACGGCGACTGCTCGCGCAACGTTATCAGAAGTACCGTAACATCGGCCAGGGTGGTGTTTATTGGCGGGAATTGGTGCGCTCGCAGGTGCGCGACGCTTTCGGCTTTTTGCGCGCTTCCAGAACTCGCCGGCCCGTCACCACCGCCGACGAGAGTTTTCAGAACCGCCGCTTGCAACAAAAATCCTGACTTCGCGCTGGTTCCCCGAATTGCGCTCTTCCCCAGGCGCCATCTTCATCGGCTAAAAATGGAAGCGGTAACGCATCGAAGCAATCAGCTCCCGCGGATCGTTGTAGTGCGTGCCGCCAAATGAGCTATCCAAGCCCAGCAAATAGCGCGTGTTGGAAATATTCAGCGCCGTGAACTCAACCGACCAGCGCTCCCGGATCGATTTCCCGAACGAAATGTCGCCGGTAATGTGCTGCGGCAAGTGCTGCGGTCCGTCGATTTTCAAGAAGCCCGATCCATACACTACATTGCTCGAGAACCATGCGTTCCGCGGAAGCTGGAACTCGGCGCCAGTGGTCAAGGTGTTCCGCTGGTCATGATCGATATAGCAGTAGTAAACCAGGCACGCCGCCGCGACCGGCTCGATCATCCCTCCGGTTGGCGCTCCCCTGAATTCCGCGGTCATATTTGAGAAAGCCAGATGGAAGCGGATCCGCCGCGCCACGGCAGGTGAACGCAGCGCTACCTCGGTGCCGTTGATGCGTGCGTTCGGCGTGGTCAGCGGGAGAAGAATGTTGGAATTGCCGAGCACGTCATGGTCGAGGAAGTTCAGCGAGCTGGTGGCGAAATGATCAAAGTCGAGGATCCATCCGCGCATCGGAATAGTCAGTCCAAATTCCCGCTGAATGTCTCTCTCACCATGCAGCGGCAAAAAGCTGAAACCAGCCTTCAAGGCATCGAAACCAAAAAGCGGGCCGCCGACCGTGTAGAGGGGTGGCGCCTGGTAGTAGGTGCCGTAGAAGCTGCGCAGCACCCAATTCAGCTTTGGAATCTGCACGGACGCGCCCACGCGCGGGTTAGTGGCGTTCTCAACCGTTGAACCTGAAAAATGCGTGAAGCGCACGCCACCGTTCAATGTGAGCCACTTCCATGGCTTGTATTGCTCATTGGCAAATGCCGAGCCGACTCCTCCGTCCGGCACTTGCGCCACTGACGCCGACGCCGAGCCAGTTGCCAGGGTGAAATTCACGTTATCGTGCTGAAAGAAACCATACGTGCCAAGGTCGAGATTGTGCGCGCCGTGCACGTAGTTCAGTTCAATCTGGCTGCCTGCATAACTCGAGGTGTTCTGCGCCGACGCCATCAGTGGATCGCTGGGTCCGGCCTTGTAGTTCGCACTGTTGTAATGAAAGAAAGGCGAGACGGTCAGCAAGGTGCTCGCATTGAAAGTGTGCACCCAGGAAAACGTCGCGAAAGAATCCAACTCCTGGTCCGTGTCGCGATATCCCAGCGCTTGCTGGTCGGGAAAATTGGGAATCTGGTAGTGGTCGTTGCGCACTGACGCCGTCCAGCGTAGCTCATTCGACGTGTCCAGGTCGTAGTTCATCGAGGTGATGAACCCTTCGCCGCTGCCCATATTGTGAATCACCTCCTCAGTCGGAGGTTCCAGGCCCAGATCGGTGCGATTGGCGCTCGCGCTGGCGTAGTATGCGAATTTCGCTGTGTGCCCACCGAACCCAATCTGATCGTTCGTCTGATTGTTGCTGCCGTAGGTGACGGTCAGGTCTGCATCGTTGTTGAACTCGAATCCCGAGCGCGTCAGCACATTCACTTGTCCGAACGTGCGGTCGCCACTCTGTGCTCCGTATCCGCCGCGATTGATTTGCACTTCTTCGATGTCCTTCGGATCAAGCGCTCGGCCTACATTACTCGACATGCTCGTGTTCGGCACAGGAACGCCGTTGATCGACCAGTTCACCTGGTGTCCACCCCGAATATGCAAGTGGTCATGCAGCACGAAGGCGCCAGGTGTCGTCTCCGTTACGAATTGCAGACTGCTCATGCGGTCTGCACCCGGCAGTTTCAAAATGTCCTGTCCCGATTCGAGCACAGGAGGGCTGGCCGCCTCGGGAGAGGTCGCTTCGAGCGGTGTCGCCGCCGTCACTTCCACCGTGCTGACCACTGAACTCACTGCCATCGTCAATTCGACAGTCGGTGCGCTGCCCATGATCACCTGAAGATTCCGATTGATCGTGGTGAAGCCTTCACGTTCGACCTGCAGCCTATAGTCGCCGATGGGAATGGCGGTGATGGTGAACGCACCGCCCATGTCGGTTTGCGTAACTTGCGCCCAGGCGGATGCCGTGGCGTGCAAAGTTACAGTTGCCTCGGGTATTGCTGCGCCAGTGGGGTCTTTAACGGTTCCGCGCAGCGCGCCGAAGCCTTGCGCGTGAACAATGATTGTTCCAAGTGCGACGAATATTGCCAGAGCGAGAAGCCTGCGGACCTTGGCCATCGCTGTCCTCCCGACCCGGTAATGCCCAGAATTACCGGTTCAATAGGCGCATGATAGGCACCGCACAGCGAAAGGGATGTGCTTCAGAGCACGCGGGATGGTGATAAAACTCACGAATTTCGCGCGCAGCCAAAATTGCCCGAGCGGTGAGCCGCATCCAGGTTGCGTGGTAAAAATTCCGTTTGGAGGACGCTTAGCGGCCGAAGACGCTTGGCAGACGGAACTTACGGCCCGGGGCCGGTGGAACCGGCATGGATTTCGCGCCGGCGTGGCGGGAGGGATCGGCGGCACGCGGAGGGGGCGCGGCCTGATTGGCGGTGGGGGGAGGCGCCAACAACCGCACCACGTGGCCGAGGCGTTCACGTTTGTAAGGCTTGGCCATACAAACCACGGCGCCGATGGAATGGGCTTTAGCGTAATCGCTCGGGTAAGCGGAGCTGGTCATGAGCATGACTGGAACGGGCTTGAGGCGCGGCGTCTGTTTGAAGTGCGAGCAGAGCGAATACCCAGGCATGTCTTCGCCTTCAACAGCGGCGATGAGCAGGGAGGGGACACGCTGTTCCAGCACCAAATGCGCTTCGGCGGAAGTGCGAACGGTGATCACCTCGTATCCTTCGCTCGTCAGATAGGACTTCATGAATTCGCTCGCGGAAACCTCCGACTCAACCACGAGGATGAGCGGAACGCCAGACGACGAGACTTGCTGAACTGCTTTCTGACTGGAATGTTGCTGGTTGGAATGCTCCGATGCTTTTTCGTGTGTTTTCCCGGCCGATTCCTCCACGACCACGACCTGCAACAAATCCGCATCTTCAGCAGCGTGCGATTTTTTCTCGTGCGCGTGCGCGTGTGGCTGGGCTTGGGCCGCTTCTTCGATGGCATGTACCAGGGCAATAGCTACGGTGCGGCGTCCTTTGTGGGATTCGCCGATGCGGACGACGCGGCCTTCCTGCTCGGCATGCGCCACGGAGGTGGAGGCTTGGTAAGGGACCGTGACGCTCACGCGCATGGCGCGGTAGTAGGCATCGCTGGAAGTTTCGATGAGGATGCCGGTAGGCGAAAGGTTGATGGTAGTGGTGGTTTCGTCAAATTTTCGGTCAGGGCCGACCATGCCGCGGACGCGCACCGGCGCGGAAATCACCTCGCGGTTTTTGTTGCGGCGCTCCTTGCCACGCGCGCTCTTCCTTCGATCGGTGTGATGACCGTGATCAGACATAAATGCGGATGTCCCTCAGATTCAAGGGTATCGAAGAGCCTTGCTCAAGGATATGGTACGAATTTCGTTGGGGAGACATGGTGTAGCCGATGAATCAACACGGGATGGGGCCCACAGGGACTGACGGATAAAATGGCAGCTTTTGTTTGTTTTCAACAAGTTGCGAGGTGCTCCACGTGGCGACCACTGACGCGTGAGTGCGCGAGCAAGCCAATTGAGGCGCGCCCATAAAGTGAAACAAAAGCGAAAAAATATCGCCCTCCGGTTCATTTGGGAACTTCGTTCGCTCACACACGGAAGACAGAGTGGCACAGTCTCGTTCCCGTATCAATACGTATTCATACGGTAAACTAGGAGACCCAGAACGTATAGCAGACGCCTGAGCATCCTTTCCGGTGAGGGGAACATCTTCCCCTGTTGCCAATATCCAGAATGGGAAGGC
>DASZMG010000147.1:0-59194 GCA_035551975.1 Candidatus Acidiferrales bacterium
GCGACTCACGGTTTTCTACCGTCTTGCATCTACACAGACCATTCCCTGTCTCTATAGATTTGGACGATTATAGTGGACTTTTCTCTCCTTCGCCAATGCGACTTGCCTTCGCTGCACCCTCACCGTGCGCGCGTCCGGGAAACAAAGGCGCAAGAGAGGTCCCTCGACTCGCTCCGTTCCACCGCGACCCTGACCGGGTCGCAAACTGCGCTCGCTTCGGGATGACACCGTCAAGCAAAACCAGCGCCACGGCCAAAACGCTTGCGCTGGCCGCGCGCCCTGGGCCACCATACGCCGCAAATGGTCCGGAAATCCTACGCCGTGTACATTCTCGCCTCCTCCTCGGGCGTGCTCTACACCGGCGTTACAAATAATGTCGTGGGTCGAACCATCCAGCACAGGCAAAAACGCGTGCCCGGTTTTACCAGACAATACAACGTAACCAGGCTCGTCTACTTCGAAACATTCGGAGAAGTTACCGTCGCCATCGACCGCGAAAAGCAGATCAAGCGCTGGACCAGGGCCAAGAAAATCAGACTGATCGAATCGCAAAATCCGAAGTGGCTCGACCTCGCCGCCGATTGGCTTCTGCCAACGTGACTCTCCTCGCACCCGCTGGGCTGCCGCGAAACCTCGTGTTCGTTTCACAGGCGCGGCGTCAGCGCGCCTTTGATTTGAATTTGTTGTTGTTTGACGGTGTCATACGTCGCGCTCAGCGATATGCTTGCGGCAATGTTTTCGCTTTTGATTTGAATTTGTTGTTGTTTGACGGTGTCATCCCGAAGCGAGCGCAGTTTGCGACCCGGTAAGGGTCGCGGTGGAACGGAGCGAGTCGAGGGGACCTCTCTTCGGTTGGAATCCGGGGCGATGTGTGAAGAAGAGAGATCCTTCGCTCGCGATGCGTTGCTGTGCAGCGGTAGCGGCGGGCTTTCAGCCCGCCGATCCTCGTCGGATCGGCGTTTTCTCTGCCGGGTGGTGCGTACCGTCTGTGATTGTTTTCAGTCATTTGCGGCGACGTTGACTCGGCGGGAGTGCCGGGTGAATGCACGCTCTTCATTTATCTTCTACCAGGGCGCGAACTGGAAGCGCCGGGGAGCTGGCGGTGGCTCGGGCGGCGGAGGAGGATCGAGCAATTCGGTGGCTGGCAATTCCGTGGCTGGCAATTCGATGGCTGGCGGTTCAGCGGGGAATTCCGCGGCGGAAAGCTCTGCACGTTGAGTTGCGACGGGCGAGTTCCGTGCGCCGGCAATCCGAGGAGCTTCGCTTGTCTGAAACTGTGCTGGAGACGACGCCGCAGGCAGTCTTTTCGGGGGCGATGGCCTGCTCGCGGCGGCAGGCGGCTCGCTTATGGAAGCGCCGGCGGTTGAGTCGTCGCCCCTGCTGTTCACGCGGGCGAAGGCGTGAATGGCCTTGAGAATGACGTCGGGCGTCATGGGAATGCGGTCGACACGCTCGATTATGTTCCCGAGCGCGAAGCGCAGCTTGCGATCGCGAACGTCGTAGAGATTGAGGGCATGCGCGTGGCAATAGACGGCACGCTCGGAAACTCCATAGTAGTTGGCGATATTGAACGGGCTGTCCCAGTGGACGAAGTCTTCCTCGATGGCATCGCGATCCTCGTGGCAGCAGATGCTACAGCGGGATTCATGAGCAAATAGCGGATTGTCCGATTTTGCCGCGGATGCGGCAGGCAAGGCTTTGCGGCGTGAAGGGCGCTTGCGGAGCTGGCGCTTCGGTTTGCTTTTCGCTTTTGCGGCTTTGGCCTCGCGGGGCGTTGAGGCGAGACCGGCCTGCTCACGGAGCGTGTTGAAGCGGGCGAGAGTCTCGAGAGCTATGCGTTCTTCAGGAGGGATGTTGTCGGATTCGGCTTGGGGAATTTCGATGTTGTTTTGGATTGTTTCCTGTTTAGTACCCATTTCTAGTTGTTACCTCCAGCGGAGGGTAGCACGCGAGAGAAATGAGTCAAGTCCGTAAAACTACGAGTAATGAGAGTTATGAGAGTAAGGAGGAGGAGTATGGGTTCCCACGATTATATACTTGACGCCAGTACGACATCCTGTTAGTCTTTCTTCGTGCTCGACTTCTTCTCAACGTCAGCCACATGCTTCTTAATGAGCCGATGGCCTTTACCTGTAAATAGGTGCTTGATTGCTTCGTCTGTAGTCATGTCCTTTGGGTGCTTTTTCTTCTTCTTGGGGTGATCTATGTCAGACATGTCAATGAACCTCGTTGAAATGATGGCTGACTTCGGAGATGAAGCAAAATGCCGCGCCTACCTTGAAAAGCTGCGTTGGCCCGATGGCGTCAACTGCCCGCACTGTAAAGGCAAGAAGATTTACCGGCTTGAGAAGCGCGACCAATTTGTGTGCGCCGCGTGCGATTACCAGTTTAGTGTTACGGTCGATACGATCTTCCATGACACGCATTTGCCACTCGTAACATGGTTTCTTGCAACCGTGCTCCTGTGCGAGGCAAAGAAGGGCATGAGTGCCTGTCAAATTCAGCGTTCGCTGGGAATCAAGACCTACAAGACGGCATGGTATCTCTGCCATCGCATCCGAGCAGCCATGCTGGAAACTAACAAAGCCAAACTCGATGGAATCGTTGAGATAGATGAAACCTACGTGGGTGGACGCGCTCCGCGAGGGCAGGGCTACACGGGCCGCTACACCCCTAAACAGATCGTGATTGGCATTCGTCAACGGAATGGCGAATTGCGAATGTTTAAAGCCAAGGATGTCAAGGCTGGCACTCTTGCCAACTTCATTCGTGAGCATGTCAGCGAAGATGTTGATGTGATTATGACCGATGATTTCGCGTCCTATCCATTCGCGATGGAGCCTGCCGGGATACCGCGAACGCGGCACCAAACCATCAATCACAGCGGCAGGGTCTATGTACAAGGAAATGTTCACACGAACACCGTCGAATCCGCTTTCTCGCTGCTGAAGCGCGGCGTGATGGGAACGTGGCATAAAGTTAGTACGAAACACCTTCCAGCTTATCTAGACGAAATGTGTTTCCGATTTAATAATCGTAAAAATCCCTACCTATTTCGCGACACGATCCTCAAATTAATTTCTTCTCCAAATCTGGAATATAAAAAGCTCACTTCGGGGCGGACAGCGGCGTAATCCCGCACGTCCCAGGATCATCTTCGTTGTAGTACGTCGTTACTAACATGGGACTGATAGATGACCATGCGGGAGCCGAAATTTGGATACGATATTGATTCCCGAACAAACGATTGCTACCGCCCATCATTACCCCCGATCCAATTATTGTGGCACTCAAATCGTCAATGTATCCCTCGCATGTAAAATTTGCGCTAATCGGAGTAACGGTTTTGTTAGATAAAATTAACCATGAGTTACTGTGAAGCGCCTTCTTTGTATCAGGATACAAAGAGCCCATTGATAACATTATCGGCTTAAGAGTTTCCGGATGATTGAACTGCGCAACTTGTGTTCCTAAGTTATTTATTACGCCTTGGGACTTAACCAATTGCGAGAAGGTACTATCCCGTAGACCGCCCAATTGAGTGATATACGAATCCTTTTGGGATATTTGCGATTCTAGCTGGTGAATTTCTCTACCTTTCTCATCGACAAGTGCATTCGATTTCGCCAATTCAGTTCCACGCCACACTGCGCTAGCGTACTCATCCTGCCATGCAAAAAATATTGAGAATGTAACCCCGAGGAAAAAAACAGCACTAATTGCCTTCCACTTTACGGTAACTTCTGTGTATTTTTCCTTCACCAAAATAATTAACGACACTGCGCTACCGGTTACGAAGGTCACCCAATGACTAAATATTTCGGTTAGAAATATCCAGAAATGACTAGGCATGATGCGCCTCCGTAGAGAGCTCATGCTAGCACAATCCTGGCGTGAAGTATATAATCCTGTGGGTTCCTAATGATCAGTTGAGGGATGCTCGGACACCCCTGTATCGCTGGCGATCGGCGCGTCCGAAAGAATCAGTTGTTCAGGTTGAGGGTTTTCGGGCAACTCAGGGAAGCTAAGGTCGCGCCACAGTTCCATCGCGTTGGCAGTACGTGAGGCTACGTGCCTCCGAAGCGTTTTTTCCAGTGCGGAATCTAGTGGGCGTGGGAGTTGCAACGCTAGTTCTCTTGGCTTTCCCACTCTTATTTCCTCTTCGGTGAAGCGGATTTCTTTCGATAACGCGACTTGCAAAAGTAACAGTCCACAGTGGTAGATATCGATTCGATGGTCCAAAGGTCCGAATTCTGACGTATCTAAGGCCTCCGGTGGAAGCATCCCGAGGTTTCTCGTATTCGTCGCGTCAACTTCGTCAAACAACTTTGCGACTCCGAGGTCGCCCAACTTGAATTGTATTGTGGCGCGTCCCTGTGACTGTTCTTGACCTTCGACCCCCATTTCGTCTCGTGGAAAAGCCGCGAATATATTTCCCGAGTGAATGTCTTGATGGCAATAACGATTGAGATGAATAAAGTGAACTGCCTGTAACAGACATCTGGCGATAGCTCTGAGCCAAAGGGGGCCTTGAAACCACTCTTGTGAGATAAGTTCCGTCAGTGACCAAGCGCAACGCTCGGTGACGAGGTAAAACGTGTCCCGGTATTCCCATGCGTCATATAAGTAAGTTACGTTAGGATGCCGAAGTAGTAGAAGTTTGCGAAACTCATTCTCGGTCGAAGCCTTTACCTTCTCGTAAGATCCCATAGGTTTCATGACTTTCGCGGCTAACTCATTGCCCCATACGTCTACGCAGCTGAATACACGCCCGAAGTGGCCTTCGCCGATTTCCGGTCCCATCGTGTACGTGTTGGCTGTCATTCCGCTAGTTATAACCTCACCGATTGTGGGTGGGACAGCCCACTTTGCTGGAGGTTCGGGAGCGAGGGGTGCTGCAAGCTCGGGCGATTCGCCCGGATTTGGCGCGGTGGGTGAAATGGGATCGCTCATATCGCGGTATTATATCAATTAGTAATCGACCGACATAGAAGGGACCTTTTGGTCTGGAGTGCTTGATTCCCTGGATGTTATGGGGTAAACACAGCGACCGATGCTCGTTTTCATAGACGAAGCTGGCGATTCGGGGATGAAGGGGAAGGCGGGTTCGTCGCGGCTATTCGTCGTGACGGCAGTGCTGTTTGAAGAAAACGAGGATGCTGAAGAATGCGGTGCGCGAATTTCAAGATTGCGTGAGGAATTAGCCGTTGGAGCGACGTTTGAATTTCACTTCAACAGTTGCAATGACCGGTTTCGTGGGCGGTTCCTTGAGGCGGTTGCGGGCTCAAACTTCTTCTATCATTCGATTGTGTTGAACAAAGCCAAATTGTGGGGCGAGGGATTTCAGAATAAGGAATCGTTCTACAAATACGCGAATAGCTTAGTGTTCGAGAACGCAAAAGCCCAGCTCAGCAATGCAAAGGTAGTGCTGGACGAGTGCGGAAACCGCGATTTCAAGAATCAGTTAGCAAAGTACCTGAAAAGGAAAATGAACGACGGAAGACAGGTGCTCATACGAAAGGTAAAGATGGAGCCTTCGCATGCAAACAACCTTTTGCAGCTAACGGATATGATTTGCGGGGCGGTTTATCGGTCGTTCGATACGCAGCGAGAGAACAGAATGCAGTTTCGGCGGATTGTGCGCCACAGGGAGCTGAGGGTGCAAGTATGGCCCCGATAAAATAAAACCCGCCTCCCTAGCCCCTTGCGGGGCACGCGCACCGTACGGTGACAGTTCGGTCAGCGGGCGATTCCAACCTTATAGTAGAGCTCGGCTGAGGTGCTGTCAAGATGACGACCGGTCCATGAGACACGGGCGCTAGTTCTTCGAAGCGCCCACGGGCTCAGGCAACTGATGCGCGGGAGGCGGCGCCGCCACAACTTCCGGCTCGGGCACTGGCGCCTCCGCTTCCCAATCGCAGCCTTCGCGGATGCAGGAGCGGAAATTACCTTGCTTGGTGCGCTTTTCCACGATGAACGGCGCGCCGCACTTGGGGCACGGTTCGTTGATCGGTTCGTGCGGAGTAGTGAAATCGCAATCGGGATACCGGCTGCATCCGTAAAAGATGCGCCCTTTGCCGCGCCCTTTGCTGGTGCCGCGGCGCACAAATTCCCCTTCGTTGCACTTCGGGCACTTGATGCCCAGCGTGATCGGACGGGTGTACTTGCACTTCGGATATTTCTCGCAGCCGATGAAATCGCCGAAGCGGCCCGCGCGGCGCAGCAATTCTCCGCTGCACGTCGGGCACTTTTCGCCGATGGGTACATCCGGCGCTTTCGGCTTTTTCGTTCCAGTTACCAGGCGCCGCGTGGTCTTGCATTCCGGATATCCGGTGCAGGCCAAAAACGTTCCCCATTGCCCACGCTTGATGATCATTTCCCGGCCGCAGTTGTCGCAGTATTGCGTTGCGGTCGACTCATCGTCGCTGTCGTCACCCGCCGTGTCCGCAAGGTCCTTGGTGAAATCGCATTCGGGATAGCGGTCGCAGCCCAGAAAGAATCCGTGCCGGCTGATCCGTTCCAGCAGCTTGCCCTCGCCGCACTTTTCGCACTTGATGCCGGTGGGCACACCGATCTTGTAGGACTCGAGCGTCTTGCCCGCTTTGCCCAGATCCTTCACGAACCGGCCCCAGAATTCTTTTACCGCCTCTTTCCAGGGCAGCTTGCCTTCTTCGATCTCGTCGAGTTCTTCTTCGAGCCGCGCGGTAAAACTGGTGTCGAAAATGTCGTCGAAGCCTTTTACCAGCAGGTCGGTGACTTTCTCGCCGAGCAGCGTGGGCGTGAAGCGGCCCTGATCCTTATTTACGTACTCGCGCTCGACAATGGTCGAAATAATGGTGGCGTACGTGGACGGGCGCCCGATGCCCTTTTCTTCGAGTTCTTTCACCAGCGTCGCTTCGGTGTAACGCGGCGGAGGCTCGGTAAAATGCTGATCGGGGCGAATGGTATCGAGGCGCAGCTTTTCGCCTTCGGTCAATTGCGGCAGCCGGCGGCTGTCGGTATCGCCCTCGTCTTCCTTTTCCTCTTCTTCCTTCACCACCTGATACACAGCGAGGTAGCCGTCGAACTTCACCACCGAACCGCTGGCGCGGAACGTGTAGTCGCCTGCGGAAATGTCCACGGTGGTCTGGTCGAAAACCGCGGGAACCATCTGCGAGGCCACGAAGCGCTGCCAGATCATCTGGTACAGCCGGAACATGTCGTCCGGCAAATACTTGCGAACGCTTTCGGGAGTGCGCGCCACGTCCGTGGGGCGAACGGCTTCGTGCGCTTCCTGCGCGTCTTTCTTGGACTTGAAGAAGTTCGGTTTCTCCGGCAGATATTTTTCGCCGAAGGACGAGCCGATGTGCTCGCGCACTTGCCCGAGAGCATCGTTCGACACGCGCACCGAATCGGTACGCATGTAGGTGATGAGCGCGACCGCGCCTTCCTCACCCAGATCGACGCCTTCATACAAGCGCTGCGCCAGCATCATGGTGCGTTTGGCGGTATAGCGCAGACGGTTGTAGCCGGCCTGCTGCAATTTCGAAGTGGTGAACGGGGGCGGAGCGTAGCGCCGTTTTTCCTTCTGCGCGACGCTGGCAACTTCCCACTTGGCGCGTTCCAGGTCCGCGAGCACCTGCTTTGCCGCGGCTTCGTTGCCAATTTCAATGTCCTCGCCCTTGTGCTTCGCGAGCTTCGCTTCAAACGCCGGCGGCGCGCCCGCTTCCAGCAGCGCGTGGATGGTCCAATATTCTTTGGGAATGAAGGCGCGGATTTCGCGTTCGCGTTCGACGATCACCCGCAGCGCGACAGTCTGCACGCGCCCGGCGGAGAGCCCGCGACGGACTTTGTCCCACAACACGGGAGAAACTTTGTAGCCGACCAGACGGTCCAGCACGCGGCGCGCCTGCTGCGCGTCCACCAGGTGCTCGTCAATGGCTCCGGGCTTTTCGAAGGCAGCGCGGATGGCCTTTTGCGTAATTTCGTTGAACATGACCCGGTAGAACTTGCCCCGGTCGGACTTCTTCTTGGCCAGCGCCTCCAGCAGGTGCGCGGAAATCGCTTCCCCTTCGCGGTCAGGGTCGGTCGCCAGGTAGACGTTTTCGGCGCCCTCGGCAGCCTTCCTCAGCTCGCCGACGACCTTCATCTTGCTGGGTATCACTTCATAGGTGGGATCGAATTCTTCTTCCGGCGTGGCGGCAATGGTCTTGATCAGCTTCTTCGGTTCCTTGGCCTCCGCTCCAGCCTTCCCTTTGCGCGTCTTGCGCTTCGCGCGCGGCTTTACCGACCCATCGGGACCGGCGGGCAGCAATATGCCGATGGTCTTCTTGGGCAGGTCCATCACGTGGCCGTAGGAAGCCTTCACCGTGTAGTTCCGGCCCAGGTACTTATTGATGGTCTTCGCCTTTGCCGGCGATTCGACGATTACGAGTGATCTTGCCATGCTCTTTCAGTGTTCCTTGCCGGACGCATCCTCTATACCGTTACGAGCTATAAGATGCTTCCGAAAGCGTGCGAGAAGCTACCACATCCTAACCTGCTGTAAGCGCAATGATTACAAGAGGACTTTCAGGAATTGCTTGCCCGGTAACTGCCGCACGAGGCCCTTCATCTCCAGATCGAACAGGCTGGCGAGAACTTGAGAGGAGTTAAGTCCAGATAATTCAACAATTTCGTCGATGTGCCGGCCTTTGTCCATGCTGAGCAGGTCATAAATCTGGCGCAATTCCGCGGACAGACTCTTTTCGACAATCGCGGTACATTCTTCGCTTGACGCCGTTTCAAGAGGGACCAGTTCGGCCCTGACCGGGGTGGGCAGCTCCTCCACCACGTCCTCCCAGCTCGTGACCAGCTTGGCGCCCTGCTTGATCAGCGTATTCGGGCCAAAGCTCATGGGTTCGGTGGCGTTTCCCGGAACTCCATAGACCTCGCGGCCGAACTCCATGGCGAGCCGGGCGGTAATGGAGGAGCCGGAATATTGGGCGCCCTCGACCACTACCACCCCCAGGGCCATACCCGCGATGATGCGGTTGCGAATGGGAAAGTTCTGGGGCGCGGCGAAGGTGCCCATAGGGAATTCGCTGATCAGCAGGCCCTTTTGCACGATCTGCTCGTAGATCTTCTTGTTCTCCTTGGGGTAGACGACGTCGATGCCACAGCCGAGGACACCGATGGTGGCGCCGACGGCTGAAGTAAGGGCGCCCCGGTGCGCACTGGCATCGATTCCGCGCGCCAGGCCGCTGGCGATCACGACGCCGCGAGCGGCGAGGTCTTTCGACAGCTTTTCCGCCATCTGGTTGCCGTAAGGGGTAGGCCGGCGCGAGCCGACGACCGAAATTATGGGCTTGCTGAGGAGGTCGACATTCCCGCGTGTATAAAGGATAGTCGGGGGATCATAGATTTCGCGCAGCCGCGCGGGATATTCCGGCTCATCCCAGGTAAGCAACCGGCATCCCGCTGCCTGCACCTGAGCGATTTCCTTGGCTGCGGCGCTCATCGGTTGCCGCGAATGGATGGCCTGAGCTACTGCCGCTGGAAGATGCTGCGCCTCCAGGGCGGTGAGCGAGGCGTTAAAAACGGCGTCGGGAGTGCCGAACTGGGAGAGCAGCTTTCCAGCCGTGCGGGCGCCCAGCCCAGGGGTCAGGGCGAGCGCGATCCATCCCAAGTAGTCGTTCGCGTCCATCGAGAGGGGAGCCCGCCGGAGGCAAGCTCGCGGCGAAGCGTATGCGCTATGCGATGGGAGGGCAAGTCCGTGTTTCTACGTATGCCGTCTCAAAGTTGAAACCCAAACGGTGTGCTATATTTTTGAGTAGGCGAAAATTGGGAAAACTGCGCATATCCATCGTCGAGTTCCTAAACACGGCGCCGCTGGTGTGGGGATTCACCGACGGGCCGCTGATGGGCAAGTACGACCTTTCGTTCGCGGTACCCTCGCAGTGCGCCGAAGCGCTGAAGCGCGGAGACGTGGATGTCGCGATCATCCCGTCCATCGAATACCAGCGCATCGACAATACCGTGGTGCTGCCGGGAATGTCGGTTTCCGGGGATGGTGAGATACGCAGTCTACTAGTTGTGTCGAAGCGGCCGATTGAGCGCGCCAAGCGCATCGCCCTCGATACCAGTTCCCGAGCTACGGTGGCTTACGTCAAGATTCTGGCGCGCCACTTCTGGCGCATCGCGCCGGAATTTGTGGACGCCGCGCCGAATCCATCGGAAATGTTGCAGAATGCTGATGCGGCGCTGATCATCGGCGATCCGGCGCTGCGGATCGCGATTGAAATGGACGCGCTCAGCAGTAGGGCAAACGGAAAGTCGGGCGAAGGCTGCTGCGGGTGCGACAGCGCTGCCGATTTACCGATTCCGGGTTTTGAAACGCTTTACATCTATGATGTGGCGCAGCAGTGGCAGGAGATGACGGCAAAGCCATCGGTGATGGCCATATGGGTTGGGCGCAAGGACGTGATCACGCCGGAAGTGGTGGCCGATTTCCAGGCATCGAAGGAATATGGCGTGCAACACGTGCGCGACATTGCCGAAGGCGCTTCAGTGAAGCTGGACCTGCCCGTTCCGGAACTGGAACGCTATCTCACGGAAAATGTGCGCTTCGATCTGGGTGATGACTATCTCGCCGGCCTGAATCTCTACTTCGAGAAAGCCGCTGCTCTGGGACTTATCCCGCGCAACAAACCAATTGAGTTCGCCGCATCTCCCGCAGTTTCAATGCTTCAACAGAAGGTGTAAATCCGCGAGCTGATGCTAGAATAAGTGGGCTAACAACGATCTAGACAAGCGACTTGAACAATGGGACTGACGCCAGAAGAAGCACTCGACCTTTTTAATTCCGACGACCTGCTGGGCATCGGCATGGCCGCGAACGAAGTGCGGCGCAAGAAAACCGACCCGCGCATCGCCACCTACCAGATCGATCGCAACATCAATTACACAAACTTTTGCACCGAATATTGCTCGTTTTGTGCGTTTTACCGCCCCTTGGGCGCCAAAGATGGCTACATTTTGCCACTCGAGACAATTTTTCAAAAAATAGCAGAAATGGTCGAGATGGGCGGCACAGGAGTGCTGTTACAGGGCGGCTTGCATCCGGATCTGAAAATCGACTATTACGAAAATATGCTGCGCGCCATCGGCGAACGCTTCCCGCAAGTTCACTTGCACTGCTTCTCGGCGCCGGAGATTACGTGCATCGCCGAAGTTTCCGGACTGTCTCTGCGCGACACGATCGCGCGCTTGCGCGACGCCGGACTCGTTTCTATTCCCGGAGGAGGCGCTGAAATCCTGGATGATGAAGTGCGCCACCGCATCTCGCGGCTCAAGTGCAAATCGGACGAATGGGAAGCGGTGCATCGCACGGCGCACGAGCTCGGCATGCGCACCACCGCCACGATGATGTTTGGCTGCGGCGAGGAAATGCGCCACCGTGTGAACCATCTCGAACGCCTGCGGCGCATTCAGGAAGATACCGGCGGATTCACCGCGTTCATCCCGTGGATTTTCGCGCCGGAAAATACTCCGCTGGGCAAGAAGGTGCCGGAAACAACCGCTTACGACTATCTGAAGACGCTGGCGATCAGCCGCCTGTATCTCGACAACATCGACCACATTCAGTCGAGCTGGCTGACGCCGGGAATCAAGATTTGCCAGGTGGGATTGCAGTTTGGCGCGGACGACGTGGGCAGCATTTTAATCGAAGAAAACGTGGTTTATGCCGCGGGAGTGCGTAACCGGACCAACGAGGAAGAACTTCGCCGGATCATCACCGATGCGGGCTACATTCCGCACCAGCGCGACACGCTGTACCGCTCGTACGTCTTAAAACGGCCGCAGGAAGCCGCGGCGGCGGCGAAAAACTAGAACACTCTCACAGAGGGGTGGCCAGATTTATTCTTTACGTCAGAGGTCAAAAGCCCGATAGCTCGGCCGGTTCCGGCACGGTCGAAGCCGTGGCCCTGATGAATGACGAAGAGAGATCCCTCGACTCGCTGAAAGGCGCTCGCTTCGGGATGACAGGTTGAGTGGCGAGTCGGCGGTAAGCAACGCGGTGATCGCTAGGATGGAACGCTTAGGCGAGGAAGGTTTCTAAGAAACCTACCATTTGCCGGTGGAGCGCATCAGCAGCGCGAGAACACCGATCAAAGCGAACATGGCGGCAATAGGCAGAACCAGCACAATGCCTTCTCCGGGTTGTTCGACTTGCTTTCCGGTCTTCGTGTCCAAGTTCGTTCTCCAGAATTGCCGAATGATTTGATAAGACAAGTATAAATCGAATTGGCCGCGGCAGGAACGACCGGTTTCAGAATTCGCGCGCCCTTTTCACTGCTCATCTTCACTCCTCATCGTGAACGCGGATGTCTACATCCACCAGCGTGCCGTCTGGCAAATCGAGCGGATCGACGGGCACAAGCGCGCCTTTCAGCACGTGCGCGCGAAAGCGCAAACGTGAAGCGGAATCGTCACCCTGCGTTACGGCAGGTGGCGCCGCGGGCTGTTTGCGTGGCTCGGGTTGGGGCGCTTCTTTCGTTTCCTGCGCGGTCTTTGCGGGATGCAGCTCGGAGCGCGCAAGGTCGCCGGAATCGAGCGCCACGTTGGCCAGGCCGTCGGCGTCGGTGTTCTGCTCGCGGCGCACGTGCTCGATGGTGAAGTAAGGAATTTGCTTCGACATGCGGATGGCGCGCTCGTGCATTGGTTTCAAGTCAGGGCTTTTCACTTTGTAGCGGCCCTGCATCTGGCGCACGAGCAACTCGGAATCGCTGCGGATGCGCAGCGCCTGGATGTGCCGGCTGGTGGCGAAATCGAGCGCGGCGAGCAGCGCGTAATATTCCGCGACGTTGTTGGTTTCGCGTCCGATGCGCTTGGCCAATTCGAGAACGGTTTTTCCCTGCGCGTCGCGAATGACCACGGCAAACGCCGCCGGGCCGGGATTGCCGCGGGAAGCGCCGTCGATATTGGCGAGATAGACGCCGGAAGGCGGAGCCGGCGAATGAAGATCGGAATCTCCGAATAACTGTGCGCTGCGAGGCGGGGGAATCTTCATGAGCAGTGGCCAGTGGCCAGTGGCGAGTAGCTAGAAAAGCTCGCGGAAATTTCACCGCGAGCGGTAAGACGAAGCTCGGAATAAAGAGAGCGGAGAAATGACTGAAAAAGCTCGCGGAAACTGCACCGCGAACGGGAGGCGCTTCGCGCGCATTCTTTTTGTCGGAGCTGAAGCTCCGACCCCCTAAAAACCGCGGAGCCCTTCGTTACATCCAGCGCAGCTGCGGACCGAAATACAAATCCTCCGAGATCATTTATCGAACTGGGCCAAGCGAAGCTTCGCTCCGGCCAAGAGGGCCAATCGATGAAAACAGGAATCATTGCGAGGTGTGGTCGTCCTGCGGGGCGGCCGAGGCGGCAGACCGCTCGGGTTCGGCGAGATAAATGATGCGCGTACAGGTTTCGCAGTGAAACAGCTCTTCGTTGTCGCGGCGCTGCATCTCCTGATGTACGTGGGGACGAAGCCGCATGCCGCAGGCACTGCACTTTTCGTCGCGCACTTCGGCGAGAGCGATGCCATTGTGCTTCTTTGAGATGCGATCGTAGTGATCGAGCAGGTTTTCGGGAATATCGGAGATGACGGCAGCGCGCTCAGCGGTTAATTCCGCGAGACTCTTCTCGGCGGCGCTTTTGTCGTCTTCAATTATTTTGCGCTGAACGCGCGCGACGTCCTCGATTTCCTTCAGTAGCTTTTCGGCAGCCTTGATGCGGCGGTCGTATTCTTCGCCGGCAACCATTTGTTCGAGCAGGCGATCCTCGGCCTTGGCGATTTCCTCTTCGGCCATCTGCACTTCGTGCTGGAGGGCTTTGTAGGCCTCGTTCGTTTTTACCTGCGAGGTCTGGTCGCGGTATTTGCGGACGCGGTCTTTATGTTGCTGGACGTCGAGTTCGTATTTGCTGCGATCCTTCACGGCGGCGAGCTGGGCGGCCTTGTTCTGTGCCACATCGGCTTTGGCCGCCGTGACGCGCGCTTCGACATCGGCGGTCTTCTTCGGAAAGGTCGCCAGGCGCGCCCGGACTTCGTTCAGTTGCATGTCGAGATGTTGCAGCTCGATGAGCTTTGGAAGGACTTTCTGCACGGTCCGGCCATTCTAACACACCGGTTTCAGGCGGAATGCGCGGGAGGGAGTTTACACATGGCTCGGCGAGAGTTGGAGGCAGCAAGTAAAGCGAGAGGAGCGAGATGAGGTAAAGGAAGTAAAGGAGAAAGAGGAGGCTCGCGGGATGCGCTTCGCGCCGTTTGTTACCCAGTGCAGCCTGGCGTGCGGAAAATCATCGCGCGCGGCGGCTTGCACTGGGCTACTTTCTGCCGTCCCTACGGGACTGAGCGGTGTCCTGCCGCTCACGTCAATTAAAGAGATTCTTCGCTATGCTGGGAATGAAGCGGGCGGCGATAGCCATGTTCGCGGCGAGATCGGCACGCGAAGAGAGATCCCTCGTCGCGAAGAAAGGCACTTCGCTCGCTCGGGATGACAATCGAAGCAAAAACATGGGCGAATGACGGCGTTTCTTGCTTTTTATCACGAGCCCCAGAAACACTACTGAATGGAGTGGATTTCCATGGTTTCGTCGATCGAGTAGCCGGAGCAGGGAGCGCTCGCATTCGAGCAGCGCGCTTCGGCGCGGAAGCTGTTGCCGGAAGGCGTGACAGAGTAGGTGTAGCCTTCGCGGCCGGACTTGCTCATAGACATCGAGCCGGCGGAGCTGAGCTGGTCGAGAGTGGCGTAGGAACCGTGCTCGGCCTGATACAGGCGCTCGGCCTGGGCGATGGCGATGAGATCGTTCTTCGCGCCCGTGGAGGAAATGCTTTGCGCCGGAGCGGCGCCGCCCGACGCGGATTGCATCTGCGAGAAGAATATTTTGTAGGAGCCAAAGATGATTAAGAGCGTGATGACCAAGCCAACGATGCTGCGCATAAGAGCCTCCTGCTTAGATTCCTATCAAATGTCCGAGGCCGAAACCTCAGCGGCTGAGAAGCGGTGCCCTCCGGAAAGCGAAGAGAGATCCCTCGACTCGCTGAGAGGCCGCTCGCTTCGGGATGACAACGAAAACCAAAAACAACGTCTGGCGGGCTGAAACAGCGCCCCGACGAAAAACCGGATTAGGCACGACCGAAAGCGAAGAGAGATTCTTCGCTGAGCTCAGTATGACGGCGCAAAAGAAAAAACAACGACCAAACAAATTCAGATCTCCCGATTGCGCCGAAGAGAGATCCTTCGCTCCGCGTTGCTCCGCTCGGGACTCCGACCCTCGACGGGTCGTCGGCTCGGGATGACACCGTAAGACAAAGGGCGGCGCGAACAGCGGAGACATATCTATACGAACACGAGAGGGGTGGCGCCAGGTAAGTAACGTTGGAGGAGTATACGAATTGACAAACAGGCCCTTCGAGCGAACGAATGCTCGCGGGAAGTGCACCGCGAGCGGAAGGCGCTTCGCGCAACCGACAACCCCAGGGCGCCTCGCGCGCGCAAAACACCGCGCGCCCGAGTCAGCCCTGGGCTACATTGTGCCGTCCCTCCGGGACTGAGCGGGGATTGAGTCGAGTGACATTGCTGGTTACCGACATTTGATATGTTCGGACGGCCGCCAGAATCGGGCCGCCGCTCGTAGACAAAAACGAAGTTACCTCGCGCATTCTTCGCAAAAGGGCGCGAAGGGTGCGGCACGGGACGCAATCAAATTCGTGCGAAGCAGTCATTTTTTGCCGGAATGCGTCTAAGAGTCGAGGTGCGGGATGGCAGCTCGATGCGATGCGCGCAAGTGCAGCGGGGCCACATTCAGCGTAGAATCCGTTTTCTGGGGTGCTCGTCGCGCTTCACGCACGTCATGCTCAACTCACGTGACACTCAATTCACGAAATGCTAAACCGAGGGGACTGATGAAAATTCCACAATTCAGCCGCGGGCCAAAATTTGCATGCCTGGGCATATTGCTGGCGTGCGCTTTCGTTGCGGCTCCGCGTCTGAGCGCGCAGGAATCAAGCGCGGAAGTGCGGCCTCCCAAACTGAATTTCACCACGCACAAGCTTGGCAATGGGCTGGATGTGGTTCTGCTCGAAGAGCACTCGGTGCCGGTAATCAATTTGCAGGTGTGGTATCACGTGGGCGGCAAGGACGAACTGCCGGGCCACACCGGCTTCGCGCACCTGTTCGAGCATTTGATGTTCAAGGGCTCGGCGCACGTAGGGCCGGATGAGCATTCGCGGATCATTGAGGCCGTGGGCGGATTCGATAACGCCGAGACCGGCGACGACACGACCAACTTCTTCGAAACCTTTCCAAGTAACTACCTTGAACGAGTTCTGTGGCTTGAAGCGGACCGCATGGGAAGCCTGAATGTGGATGACGCGAACTTCAAGTCCGAGCGGAAAGTGGTGGAGGAAGAGCGGCGGGTGCGCGTGGACAACGAGCCGTATGGCACGCTCGAAGAGGACCTGCGCTCCGCGGCGTTTACAGTGCATGGATACCATCACACGCCTATCGGCAGCATTCAGGACCTGGAAAACGCCACGCTGCAGGACGTGCGCGATTTCTTCAACACCTACTACAAGCCGAACAACGCCACGCTGGTGATCGTTGGCGATTTCAACTCCGAACAGGCGCTGGGCTGGACGAAAAAATATTTCGAGGGCATTCCGGCGTCAGCGCAGCCGATTCCGCGGCACGACACGCCGGAGCCGGTGCAAACGGCCGAGCGCGACGTAAAGAAGTCGTACTCGAACACGCCGCTGCCCGCGATCGTGATCGGCTACAAAATTCCGGCGCGGTATCAGCCCGATGCGTATCCGCTGGACCTGGCCTCCAACATTCTGGCCGGAGGCGAGAGCAGCCGCTTGTATCAGGCGCTGGTGTACAAGGACCAGATCGCGGTGCAGGCCGGAGGGTTCGGCAATTTCAGCGAAGATCCGAATCTGTTCTGGGCTTACGCGATTATGAATCGAGGACACTCGGCGGACGAGGGCGACAAGGCCATCGTAAATATTCTGGATGGGCTGAAAGAAGCGCCGGTGGACGCCAAGGAACTGGAGAAAGCGAAAAACCAGGAAGTGGCAGGATTCATCCTGGGCCGCGATACCGACGAACAGAAAGCGGTGGCGCTGGCTTCGGCGGCGGTGATCGGAAAAGATCCGGGGTTGGTGAACACGGAACTCGACCGCTATCTGAAAGCGTCGGCGGCAGATATTCAGCGCGTGGCCAAGGACTATTTCGTTCCGGAGCACTCGATCGTGCTGACCATTACTCCCGCGGCGCGCGGACCGCGCAACGCGCCTGGTGGCGCAGCGCCGGAGGAGAAATAGATGAAGGGCTATCGAATCGTTGCATGCGGTTTTCTGGCGGCGATCTTGACGTTTGCGAGTGCGGCGATAGCGCAGCAGGAGTCGACGCCGCAGACGCGAGGCGAGCAGGAAAAAAGCACGGAAGCATCCGCGAACAAGAACGGCACGGGCGTGGTACCGCAAGGAGTAAAGCTGGAATCGCAAATGCCGGGGGCGGGCGCGCCGAAGGCATTTCATTTTCCGAAAGCGGCGATGAAGACTCTGCCGAACGGGCTGCGGATATTTGTGGTGAGCGACAACGAACAACCGTCGGTTGCGGTGCAACTGACGATTCAAACGGCGGGCAGCGTCAAAGATCCGGCGGCGATGCCGGGCGTGGCGGAAATGACCGCGAACATGCTGACGCAGGGCACCAAGACGCGCAGCGCGAAGGACATCGCCGAAGCCATCGATTTTGTGGGCGGATCGCTCGGAGCATCGGCGGGTAAGGATGCAACCTCGGTTTCGCTGAGCGTGGTGAAGAAAGATCTCGCCACGGGTCTCGATTTGATGTCCGACGTGGTGCTGCACCCGGCATTTCAGGCGGATGAACTGGAGCGACAGCGGCAGCAATTGCTTTCGAATCTCACGGTGCAGTATTCCGATCCGCAATATCTTGCTTCGGTGGTGTTCGGGCGCGTGATTTACGGAAATTCTCCGTACGGCTGGCCGCAGGAAGGCACGCCGGCAACGGTGAGCAAGTTCGCGCCCGGCGACCTGTCGAAATTTCACGACGCGAACTATGCGCCCAACCAGACTTTGATGGCGTTTGCGGGCGACATCACGCCGGACGCGGCTTTTGCCGCCGCCGAAAAATATTTTGGCGGCTGGGCGAAGATCGATGTGGCCGCGGCAGTGCCGCCGCAGGCGTCGCCGGTGGCAGGGCAGCACATCTGGCTGATCGACAAGCCCGATGCGGTGCAAACGCAGATTCGCGTGGGGAATCTGGGTATCCGGCGCAGCGACCCGAACTATATTCCGGTGGCGGTGATGAACCGGATCTTCGGTGGCGGCTACAACAGCCGGTTGAATACCGAAGTGCGCGTGAAAAGCGGGCTGACCTACGGCGCGTATTCTTCTTTTAATCCGCACCGGTTCGCCGGATCGTTCGGCGTGGGCACATTTACTCGTACCGATGCTACTGTGCAGGCAACGAAGCTGGTGGTTGATCTGCTGACGAAGATGGCCAGCGGCGATGTGAGCGAGGCGGAGCTGAATTTCGCGCGCGATTACCTGTCGGGCGTGTATCCCATTCAGTCGGAAACCGCGGAGCAGGTGGCCGGGCGCGTTCTGGCGGTGGCTGAATTCGATTTGCCCGCGGATTACAACGATACGTATCCCGAAAGAATTCGCGGCGTGACGCCGGAGCAAGTGAAGCAGATGGCACAGAAATATATGCAGACGAAAGATCTGGAGATTGTGCTGGCCGGAAACGTGAATGCGTTTCGGGATGCGTTGAAAAAGGAATTTCCGAACGCGCAGTATACCGAGATTCCCTTCGATCAAGTGGATGTGATGGCGAGCGATCTGCGGCGGGCGAAAGCGGCGTCGGCAGTTGCGGCGGGGCAGTAGGACTGCGCGAGGACCGTATTCGGCCCCCCATCAAAAGAAGAAGCAGATCCCTCACCCCCCATCCGCAGAACCCGCGGCTGGGTTCGGGATGACAATGTCGGAGCTGAAGCTCCGACCCCCAAAACTGCTTTTATGAGATGGCTTTTGGCAAATTGAGCAAAACATTGGGCTAGCGAATGGTGAGAATCACTTTGCCGATGTTTTTGCGCTCGTGGATGTAGCGATGCGCATCGGCGGCTTGTGCCAATGGAAAGCTTTTGCCGATGACGGGTCTGAGCTTGCCCGCAGCGTAGAGGCGGAATACCTCGTCCATTTCAGATTGGAGCAGGGCGGGGCGCTTTTGAAGTCCGGTGAGGCTGACGCCGATCACGGAAATGTTGCCGGCCATCAGCTTCAGTGGATGAAAGCGGGGCGTCTGCAGGAAAGCGGTGGCGGCGCTGACCCAGTTGCGCTTGCCGCTGCTACCGGTCGCGGCGGAGAAGCCGAAGACGACGAGCCGTCCAGTGGGGCCGAGGCATTTGTAGCTTTGCGAGAAGGATTTGCCGCCGATAGGATCGAGGACCATTTCGATGCCGTCGGGCGCGAATTTGCGGACTGATTCGACCACGTCGGCTTTTTCGTAGTCGATGGGATGATCGACGCCGGCTTTGCGCAGGAACTCCTGCTTCGGGCCGCTGGCGGTGCCGAAGATAACCAGGCGGCGAGAGCGGGCCAGTTGCACGGCAGCCAAGCCGACTCCTCCGGCTGCGCTGTGAATGAGGATGCGGTCTCCCGGCTGCAGATTTCCCATGGTGAATATGGAGTGGAAGGCAGTGAGATAGTTGACCGGGATGGCGGCGGCATCTTCGAAGCTCATGCCCTGGGGCAACGGGTAGACCTGCTCGGCCGGCACGGCGACCCACTCGGCGTAGGCGTTGAAGCTGGTGAGGGCGGCGACGGCATCGCCGGGACGAAGGGCTACGCTGGATTTCGAGCGGCCGCTTTCGGAGACGCGTTCGACCACACCGGCAACTTCGAGTCCCGGGACGAAGGGAGGCTTGGGCGCATTGGGGTAGAGACCCATGCGTTGGAGCAGGTCGGCAAAGTTAACGCCGATGGCACGCACGCGGATGAGCACTTCGCCCGGCTTGATTTGAGGCTCGGGCAATTGCTTGATCTCTAAAAGTTCAGGCGGACCATACCTCCGAACGACCGCTGCGCGCATCTAAAACTCCTTTGCGGGCACTCCTTGCGTAAAGTGCTTTGAACCGGGCCAGACCGCGAGATGTACCGGCGTGAGCAGCGCTTCAGTTAGGGTAGAACCGGCCATTTTGGGACCTTTTCATTAGGGAATTCGGGCATCCTACTTTAAACTACTAGACTTCGTGGACTCATGAAACTTCCAAAAAAAGCAAAAGCTTCCCTTGTCGTTGTAAGCATTTTGGCAGCCGCATGCGCGGCGGTAGCGGCGAATCGTCCGGCAACTTCCAGCGGAAGCAGCGAGACGATTCTCAGCGCGATGAAAACGGAGCTGGACCGCTCCATGGCGGCGCTGTCCAAGGGCGACCCGCCAGTTTACTTTATCAGTTACACGCTCTCGGACCGGCAATACTCGTCGGTGCAAGGCTCGAACGGCGCGCTGCTTGCGAGCAGCGACGACCTCGGGCGCTGGCTGGAAGTGCAGACGCGCACCGGAACCTACGAACTGGACGACACGCACAAGCTGGCCGACCGCCAGCCGAGCTGGACCAGTCCCGGCACGTCCACCGTGCTGGATGACGATATTCCGGTGCTGCGCCGGGAAATCTGGCGCGAAACCGACCGGCAATATCGCGCCGCGTCTCAGGCGCTGATCAAAGTGCAGACCAGCCAACAAGTGCAGGTGCAGACAGCCGAAGGCTCGGCACCGGATTTTTCGCCGGAGGCAGCGCGCACATCCGTTGGGCCGCGCGTGGAAATCCATGTAGACCGCAAACCATGGGAAGAGAAAGTGCGCCGCTACACCGCGGCATTCAGCAAGTCGCCCGACGTGCTGAATTCGATCGCCACATTCAGCGCGCAGGGAACGAACCAGTATCAGGTGACCAGCGAAGGCACCAAGCTGGGTTTCGGATTGGTGCACTACCGGCTCGAGTTGTACGTGCAGAGCAAAGCGCCGGACGGCATGGACATCAACCGCTTCGCGAATTTCGACTGGCTCGATCCCAAGGATGCGCCTGACGATAAGGTGGTGTTCGCGCGCATCGCCACCATGCTAAAGGAAACCGCGGGGCTGGACCGGGCGCCGCTGATCGATCCTTATGCGGGGCCGGCGCTGCTGACCGGCCGAGCCTCGGCGGTGTTCTTTCATGAAGTTTTCGGTCATCGCGCCGAAGGATTCCGGCAGAAAGACATCAACGAGGGGCAGACCTTCACCAGCAAGATCGGCGAACAGATATTGCCCGATTTTCTTTCGATCAAGGACGATCCAACCGAAGCGTCGCTTGGCGGACAGATGCTGCTTGGGAACTATCCTTTTGATGATGAAGGCGTTCCCGCGCAAAACGTGCAGTTGGTTGATCACGGCGTGCTGAAAACGTTCCTGATGGGGCGCTCGCCGCTGGTGGGCATTCCGCACTCGAACGGGCACGGGCGGCGCCAGCTTGGCTATGTGCCGGTGGCGCGGCAGGGGAATCTGATCGTCTCGAGCTCGAAGACGGTGACCAATGCGCAATTGCGGCAGAAGCTGATCGAACTGGTTAAGGAACAGAACAAACCATTCGGATTGCTGATCGACGACATCGCCGGCGGATTCACGTTTACCGGCCGCGGCAACCCGCAAGCGTTCCAGGTGCTGCCGCTGGTGGTCTACAAAGTTTTCCCAGACGGGCGACCAGATGAACTGGTGCGCGGCGTGGATATTGTGGGCACACCGCTGGTTTCGCTAACCAAGATCGTCGCTACCGGCGACACGCAGGAAATTTTCAATGGCTACTGCGGAGCGGAATCCGGCTCGGTGCCGGTGTCCGCGGTGGCTCCGGCGATTTTAATCTCCGAGCTGGAAGTACAGAAAAAACAAACCTCCACGGACCGGCCGCCGATTCTTCCGCCGCCCGCACATGACGATGTGGCCAAGGAGACGGCAGGCCAATGAGAAGACTGAAAACTTTCGCCGTTCTGGCGCTTTTGGCTTCGTTTGAGATGCCGTTGCTTGCAGCACAGCCTCGAGCGAATGCTGACACACCCACGGGAGCACAGGCAGATCTGAAACCGCTTCCGCCGCTGCCTGCCGGAGACAACGATCAAACGCTGCGCGCCATGCGCGATGAACTTGAGCGTTCCCGCACGCGGTTGAGGCTTCCCGGCGTGGACAAACCTTTCTACATCGAATACCGCCTGCTCGACGTGGACGTGCGCAGCGTGAACGCCTCTTTCGGTGCGCTGCTCTCGAGCGACGTTTCGCGCAACCGCTTCATGAGCGTGGACGTACGCGTGGGCGATTATCACCTGGACAGCTCGAACTTCGTGAGCGAGGACGGCTTCCGCGGATTTCTCGGTTCCACCGGACAGGTGGGCATCGACCGCGATTACAATTCGCTTCGACAGGATTTGTGGCTGGCCACGGACCAAGCCTACAAAGCGGCGGTGACGCAGATGTCGCTGAAGCAGGCATTTCTGCGCAGCCTGACCAAGGCGCCTGAAATCGACGATTTCTCACAAGTGCCGCCGATGGTGAAAGTGGACCCGCGCCTGGAACCGGAGTGGACATCACGCAATTGGGAGAACGAAGCACGCGCGGCTTCAGCGGTAGTGAAGAACTTCGAGAACGTTGACGGCAATCGGGTGGACTATTACCTGGTCTATGTCACTTCCTACCTGATGACCAGCGAAGGCACCACCATCCGCACTTCGCAGAGCCTGGCAGGTATCGAAGGCGCGCTTGACACGCATGCTGATGACGGCATGGACTTGCACAACTATTACGCCACTTATGCCGATAAGCCCGCGGATCTGCCTGACGCGACGACCGTCGGCAAAGGCCTGGAGCAGGTCGGCACGCAACTGATGCAACTGCGTGCGAGCCCGCTGGTGCAGGATTTCACCGGGCCGATTCTTTTTGACGCTCCTGCGGCAGGCGCCATGCTGGCGCAACTTTTACCCCCTTCGCTTTCGGGCGCGCGACCGCCCCTTTCCATGGCTCCAGAATTCGACCAGGTGATGGAGCGCATGGGAGGGCGGAGCGAATGGACCGGGCGCGTAGGAGCGCGAGTGTTTCCCACAAGTATTACGATCACGGACGACCCCACCATGAAGGATTTCCGTGGGCAGCCGTTGCTGGGCGCATACGATGTGGACGATGAGGGCGTAAAGGGCGAGAAGGTAACCGTGGTGGAGCACGGGATTTTACGCGATTTGCTGATGTCGCGACGTCCGGGGCCTGATTTCCAACCTTCAAATGGCCATGGGCGCGCGGCAAACCTTTCGGATACCAAGCCGCTCAGCAGCAATCTGCTGCTCCAAACCGACGATCCGCTGAAACCGAATGACCTGAAGAAAAAATTCCTCGATGCCTGCAAGGACGATGGCCACGAGTGGTGCCTGGAAGTGAAGCGCATGGACAATCCGGCGCTTTCTTCAGTGGAGCAGGAGGATTTCTCGGACTTCATCGGCGGCGTGGCTGGTGGAGTAGAAAGCGGTATGCGCATACCGCTTCTGGTTTACCGCGTGTATGTGGCGGACGGGCACGAGGAATTGGTGCGCGGCGCGATCATTCAAGGACTGACGCTTCGCTCGCTGCGCAACATTCCGGCTGTGGGCGATGACACCGCCGTTTTCTCCTACATGCAGAATTCAGCGGGCGGATTTGCCGGCACGGCTCTCGGCGCATTTGGCTCGATTCAGGGCGGAATCCCGAGCACGGTAGTCACCCCGTCGATTCTGGTCGACGAAGTGGACGTGCGCGGTTTCCATGGCGAACCGCGGCGACTCCCGCTGGTGCCCGAGCCGCCGCTGAAGTAACGCGATCCTCCCTCAATGAGAACACCGCTCGACCCCGAAACGGCCGTTTCGGGGTCTCGTCGTATAATCGCCACAGATATGACCGACGTAGCCGCCCAGGCAACACGTGAAAAAAAGCTGGCTGCGCTGGGCTCGGTCGGCTCCGCTGTGGTGCTGGTTTTTCTGAAGGTTTTTCTCGCCATTTCCACGGGCAGCCTGGGCATCCTTTCCGAAGCGCTGCATTCGATTCTCGATCTGGTAGCGGCGATCATCACGTTTCTTTCGGTACGCGTGGCTGACAAGCCGGCAGACGCGGAACACCTCTACGGGCACGGCAAGGTGGAAAGTTTTTCGGCGTTCGTCGAAACGGGATTGTTGCTGCTGACCGCGATCTACATTATCTGGGAAGCGTTTCAGCGCCTGCTGTTTCACGCCGTACATATCGAACCGAGCGCCACGGCAATCATCATTCTGCTACTGGCCATGGGTATCGATTATGTGCGCTCGCGCGCGTTGAACCGTATCGCCAAGAAATTTCCGAGCGAAGCGCTGGAAGCGGATGCGCTGCATTTTTCCACGGATGTGTGGAGCACGTTCGTGGTGATTGTGGGCATCAGCGCGGCGTGGCTGGGAACCAAGGAAGGGGTTCCCTGGCTCGGCATGCTGGATCCGGTGGCGGCGCTGGTGGTCGCGGGCGTGATCATCTGGATCGGTTCGCGGCTGGGGAAGCGCACGGTCGATGCGCTGCTGGATGTGGCGCCGGGCGGGCTGCGCGAGCGGATCACGCGCGCGGTGGACGATACGGCGGGAGTGCTGAATACGGAGCGGGTGCGCGTGCGACGGTCGGGCGCGCGCTACTTTGTGGATGTGACCATCAGCGTGCCGCGCACGGCCAGCCTGGAGCAGGCGCATGCGGCCAGCGATGCGGTGGAACAAAACATTGGAAGCATTATTCCGGCGGACGTGATGGTGCACGTGGAGCCGCGAGCGCGCAACAACGAGCATTTGTTCGACACGATTCGGGCTATCGCGCAGCGGCGCGGAATGGCAGTGCACGAACTCACCGCGCATCATCTGGACGGGCGGCTGTTCGTCGAGCTGCACCTTGAAGTGGATGAACGGGCAAGCCTACGTCAGGCGCATCGCCGGGCCACGGAGCTGGAGCACGACATTTTGCAGGAAACCGATCCGCACGCGCTGGTGAACATTCATATCGAGCCGCTGGGCGGACGCATCCCGGGCGCCGAAGAGATGAGCGGGCTATCGCGCGCGGTGCAGGAATTCATGAGCTCGCTGCCGAACGAATATCGCGAGCTGACCAATTGCCACGAGGTGCGCGTGCGCACCGTGGATCACAAGATTCTGGTTTCCTGCCACTGCGCCATGGAGGGGAATCTGCCCATCACGCGCGTGCACGACATCACCGCGGCTGTGGAGGATCGCGTGAAAGAGCGCTTCCCGCAGATTTTTCGCCTGACGATTCATCCCGAGCCGCTGGAAGAAAGCTGACGGAATCGCACGGTGACACGAGCACGTGGCTGGTTCTCGCCGGAATCTACACACGAAGAGAGATCCCTCGTCGCTTGCGAACGACTTTCAGTCGTCCGCTGCGCTCACTCGGGATGACAACGTAAAAACGCTACGAGGCTGACGTTTTGACCTCGGCGCGGCGAAAAACCTGGGCGCCAAGGGCGATCACGGCGGGAAAGCATTCGAGCACGTAGCGCGGCTCGGGAGACTCATCGGCGAAAATGGAGAAGAAGATCGTGCGCACCAGAATGAATAGCACCAGGATCGCAACGCCCGGGCTTCGCCGCGCGATCCATAAGCCCGCCAGCGCCAGACCGATGTAAATCAGATTTGCTGACACGAGAGTCAGCGTGGCGCGGAAATCGCGGCGATCTTCGCGCCATTCCAGCCGCAGCGGAAACAGGTTGCCGGAATACGGCAGCAGCTCGACGCGCGGCGTGAACCAGATGGTGACCGCGCGAAGAAACGGAATCTTCAGATACGTGCGCAGCGGGTGCCGCGAGCGGATCTCGCGCGCGATTTCCCCGAACGCGGCGTCCTGGCCACGCTCCCAGGTAAGCGAATTGTTGTAGCTATCGAAAATTCCGGCCGCGCGCTCTCTTTGTTGTGGCGTGTCGAAGGCGGACGCGGGGATGTCGCTCATGGAAATGGATTCAACGTCGAGCTTCCAGGTGCTGGTGTAGACGTCGCGGAAGCGCCACTGCCAGGTGTTGATCCAGGCGTTGAATCCGAGCGGCGCAAATTCGCCCGGGAGTTCGCTGTAATGTGGTGCGAGGAATTGCACGTCGTGAAGTGTGTTCCAGTTGCGCGCCGCCCAAGGCAGAAGCGGAAGAAAAAGGCCGAGGCCCATCAGCAGCGCTGCGCGCAATAGTTTTCCCCAGTCAGCGCGCCGCCACCACCGCGCCAACAGAACCAGCCCGACGGCAATAAGCAGCAGTGGCGTCTCGGGACGCACGAGCGTGCCGAAGCCGACCACGATTCCACCCAAAAACCAAAGCGAAAAACGGCTCGTCGACGTCAGCGGCTCTGCTTGATTCTGTGCCGTGGATTCGCGATAGGCCTCGAGCAAAACCAGCAGCGCCAGCGCGGTGAGGAAAGTAACCAATGTTTCGGTGAGTACCACGGCCGTGTAGTTCGCGGTGAAGGGACACAAGACTGCCAGCCACAATGCCGCGAGGGCCACGCGCCGGCGGGAAGCTTTCGGAGCTAGTCGCGCGGCGATCGATGCCACTAAAACGCATGTGGCCAGGTCCACGAAAACCTGCACCAGCATCACTGCATGTTCGGACTTGCCTGCGAACGTAAAAATCGCCGCGAGAAACGCCGGGTATCCCGGGACGCGCATGTCGACGGGCGTGAGGACCCCGCCGATGGGAAAACCGTAGACGCCCTTCTTCAGCCAATTCCAGGCGAGTTCGATGTAAAATGGAGCGTCCCCGGAGCCCTGTGCCGGGAAGGTGGAAACGAAGTAGAGTCGTAAGGCCAGCCCTACCAGTAGAGCCAGAATGGCGAACGCACGGGAAAAGGAATCGGTGAGCGCATGCGCTTTCCTAACCGGCGACGAGGCGCTCCGTCTAATTGTCATTGAACATTGAGAATTTGGATGAAAGCCGCCCCGGCCCACGTTGCAATGTTCGCATCCGCTTCATAACGTCATGTTTGAGACGCACCAGCTTGGATTGCACTGATGCCTGAGCGCAAGCCCATTTTCTACGATCAGGACCGGCGGCGCTGGCGCTGGACGCGGCGCATTCTGGAAGTTACCGGCGCTCTGTTTACCGCGGTGCTGGTGGTTTTCATGCTGAACGTGCTGCGCAACCCGGAATTGCCGGAATTGCTGCGCCCGGACATTCGCGCCGGTTTGCGTTCGATCCCTGCAACACAGCGCGCACGGCTGCCCCGCCGCGGACGGAAGCGCAAGGTGGCCAATCTGGGCGCGGTTCCCCAAAATTACGAGCCGATCCGAGCGGCTTTCTATGTGAGCGACGATTACACCAGCATGGCGTCGCTGCAACAGCACTACCGCGATATCGACCTGCTCATCCCCGAAGCGCTGCACGCGGTGGCCGCGGACGGGCACGTGGATGCCGAGCCCGATCCGAAACTCACTTCCTTTTTGCACGGGCTGCAAACGCGCAACATCGACTTGCCGGTCATGTCGATGGTGAACAACTATGACGCCAAGAGCAACGATTGGTGCCCGCCGGAAATGCTGCGGATGCTGGCGAGCGCGCCGGCTCGCGAACACCTGGCGGTGCAGCTCGAGCAGTATGCGGACGCGGAACATCAGCCGGGAATAGTGGTGGATTTCGAATCGCTACCGAACTCGAGTGAAAAGGATTTCGAGAAGTTCATCCACGACCTGGGCGAAGCGCTGCACTCGCGCGGGCTGAAGCTGATGGTGGCGCTGCCCGCGGCGGACTTCACCTACGACTACAAGTACATCGCTTCGCAATCGGATGCGATCATCCTGATGAACTACGATTTTCACTGGCCGACCTCGGATGCCGGGCCGATCGCGCCGCAGGACTGGTTCGAGCGCAACATCGAGAACATGACCAAGCTGGTGCCGCCGGAGAAAATTGTGATGGGCATCGCGAACTACGGGTACGACTGGCCAGCGAAAACGCCAGGCAATCCGCATCCGGTGGCCAAGGCGGTGACGTTCCAGCAGGGCGTGGTGACAGCGGTCGAGGCCCAGTCAGACGTCACGTTCGATCCGGATACCTTTAATCCGCACTATTCTTATTACGATGCGAAGGATCAAGTTCACACGGTGTGGATGCTCGATGGAGTCACGGCATACAACCAGATTCGCGCCGCGGAACAAGCGGGGGTGCGCGGAACAGCGCTGTGGCGGCTCGGAATGGAGGATCCTTCGCTGTGGTCCATTTGGGATTCAACCAATCCCAGCGATGAAACCCGTTCCAAGCTGCAGGAAATTCCTCCCGGCTACGATTTAATTCTCGAGGGCGATGGCGATGTGTGGCGCATTACGGCCACGCCGAAAAGCGGGTCGCGCACGATCGATTACGACGCGGATAGCGACGTGATCGACGATGAAAGCTTCCAAAGCTATCCGCTTTCCTGGCGAATCGAGCAGATGGGCGCGTCCGACCAGAAAGTGGCGCTGACCTTTGACGACGGCCCCGACAAAGAATGGACGCCGAAAATTCTGGATATCCTTAAACAGAAAAATGTGCCGGCGACATTTTTCGTGATTGGCGACGCAGCCAACCAGGAAGCGAACATCGTCAAACAGGAATTCATGCAGGGCGATGAGATCGGCAACCACACTTTCACGCATCCGGAATTCGACATCATTTCGAAGACGCAGCTGCAGCTTGAATTGAATTTAACCGAACTGCTGATCGAGAGCAGCCTGGGCGTGAAGACCACGCTGTTCCGTCCGCCCTACGGAATCGACCATCAGCCGGAAACGGCCAGCGAAGTTGCCATGCTGCCAGTGCCGCAGTCCATGGGCTACATGATTGTGGGAGCGCGGATCGATCCGCACGACTGGGGCGAAGCGAGCGGAGCCGCGCCGCCTCCCGTGGATACTGTCGTGCAGCGCGTGCTCAGCGATGCGGAAGCGGGCAAGGGAAACATTATTCTGATGCACGATGGCGGAGGCGACCGCAGCCACACTGTGGCAGCGCTGCCGCGCATCATCGATGGCCTGCGCGCAAACGGCTACCAATTCGTTTCCGTTTCGAATCTGCTGGGGCAGACGCGCGCGCAGGTGATGCCGGAGCTGACGCATCGTGAATGGCTGCTGGTGCGGGCCGACGCTTTCATCTTCGACGTGTTCCGCTGGACGCGCGCGACGATTGCCTTCATTTTTGTGGCGGGAATTCTGCTGGTCAGCGGGCGCGCGCTGGTCATCGGGCTGCTGGCGCTGATTGAAAAGCTGCGCCCGTCGCCGAAGTGGAATCCGGATTATCGTCCCACGGTGACCGTGTTGATCCCGGCCTACAACGAAGAAGTGGTCATTTGCGATACGGTGCGCTCGGCGCTGGCTTCGGAGTATCCCAAGCTGGAAATTCTGGTGGTGGACGACGGCTCGCACGACCACACCGCGGAACTGGTGCGCGAAAATTTCGGACGCGATCCGCGCGTGCGGCTGCTGATGCAGTCCAACCACGGCAAGCCATCGGCCCTGAATCGCGGGCTTTCGGAAGCAACCGGCGAAATTATCATTTCGATCGATGCCGACACTATTGTGGACGCCGATGCGATTCCGAAGCTGGTGCGCCATTTTGCCGATCCTAAAGTGGCTGCGGTAGCCGGAAACGTAAAGGTGATCAACCGCAATCGCTGGCTGACGCGCTGGCAGGCGCTTGAATACATCACCAGCCAGAACCTGGAAAAGCGCGCCTTCGATCTGCTGAATTGCATTCCGGTGGTGCCAGGCGCGGTGGGCGGCTGGCGCACCGATTTGCTGCGCAGCCACGGCGGATTCTCGGGCGACACTGTGGCCGAGGATACCGACCTGACTCTCACCATTCGCCGCGGCGGCTGGAAAATTCTCTATGACGAAGAAGCCATCGGCCGCACCGAAGTGCCCGAGACGGTGGACGCTCTGATTCGCCAGCGTTTCCGCTGGACCTTTGGGACATTACAAGCAATCTGGAAACATCGCGACACAGTGGGCAAGCCCGAGTACGGCACGCTAGGCTGGATCGCCGTCCCGAATATTTTTCTTTTCCAAATTGTGCTGCCGCTGGTATCGCCGCTGATCGACTTACTCTTCGTGCTCACTCTAGCGCTGTGGGGATTGGCACAACTGCGCGTGACGCGACTGCCGCAACTCTGGACTTCACAGGACGTGGAGCGCTCGCTGATCTTTTTCGCGCTGTTCATGCTGATCGATTTTTTCACCTGCGTGGTGGCCTTCGCGCTCGAAAAGCACGAGGACTGGACGCTGCTCGCGCCGCTGATCCTGCAGCGTTTTTATTACCGGCAGATGATGTACGTGGTGCTGTTCCGCGCGCTGAAGGAAGCGGTGCAGGGGCGTCCGGTGGGCTGGCGAGGCGTGGAGCCGCAAGTGCCCGCGCCGGTGGCCCGGGTGTAACGTCACCGTCCCATCTGTTCAATCGGACGCTGCAAAACCTCCCCACACACAGGGCAATATCTGAAACTTTGCACCGTTCCGGTGCATCTGCTACTATTGGCAAGCGGTTTTGGGCTGCATCCTGAAGCTGGGAGCGGCACCGGAGGTTACAATGAGCGTCGTCGCCCGTCCGGGTAACGGGAAAATCACCGTGCCCGAGATTCTCTCCCGCAAGTCTTCATCCTTCGAAAAAAAGCAGAAAATCAGCTGTCTAACGGCGTATGACTATCCGACCGCGCGCTTGCTCGACGAAGCGGGCGTGGATGTGCTGCTGGTGGGCGATTCGGTTGGCATGGCTGTGCTGGGATACGACAGCACGCTACCGGTGACGCTGGAAGACATTCTGCATCACACGCGGGCGGTGCGCCGCGGCACGAAGCGCGCGCTGCTGGTGGCGGACATGCCTTACGGCAGCTTCCACGTGTCGATCGAGGAAAGCATCCGAAACGCCATGCGCCTGGTGAAAGAAGGCGGCGCGGAAGCAGTAAAGGTGGAGGGCGGCGAACGGCGCATTGAGCTGATCGCCAAGCTGGTAGAAGCAGAAATTCCGGTGATGGGGCACATCGGGCTCACGCCGCAATCGTTCAACGCGCTTGGCGGATTTTCCGTGCAGGGCAAGACGGCCGATGCGGCGCGGCAGGTGGAGCGCGATGCGCGAGCGGTGGAAGCGGCCGGAGCCTTTTCCGTGGTACTCGAATCGATGCCGCGTGAACTGGCCGCGCGCATCACTGAGAAACTGCATATTCCGACCATCGGCATCGGGGCCGGGCCGGACTGCGACGGGCAGATCATTGTGTTTCATGACCTGGTTGGCTTGACTCAGGGCCACAAGCCGAAATTCGTGCGGCAGTACGCCAATTTAGGAGCGGAAGTTTCGCGCGCCGTGGCTGCCTATTGCGAGGATGTGAGGCAGGGCGGGTTTCCGTCCGATGCGGAATCCTACCATTCGCCGGCGGAAGTCCGAGGCATGTCCGCCGCAACGCAAAGAACGTGAAGTGATGAAATCGGAAGGCGAAATTAAATCGGAAGACGAAACACCTGCCATTTGGGAATCTGCTGCTAAAGGTTCAGGAATTCTTCAGGGAGTAAAGCGCTTCTCGATGGTCTGATAGCCGCTCTTCTGCAGGTTCGCTTCTGTTTCGCGCAGCGATGCGGTGTTCGGGAAAGGTCCCACCAGCACGCGATAAAAGCGGTCGGTGGTGTGCTTCGATACAAACGCCGGAAAATGTTGCGTGGATAGCATGGTGGCGAGTTTCGTGGCATTCGCCTCTTCGGACATAGCGCCCACCTGAATGACGAGTTCCGAGTTCCCAGCCGGAGCTGTCGACGCGGGTGGCGTTGTAGCTTTGTTTTTCGCTGCGGAGGTTGGCAGAACTTCCGCTTTTGAGGACGCGGAGCGCGATGGCAGGGTATTCGCGGGCGGGGCAGGCGCAACAGGCGTAGCGCTGGGGTCTTGGTGCGCAGGTGCGGTCGGAGTCGCCGGTTTCGTTGTGGGCGGGACATTCACGGCTGGTTGCGGCGGTATCGCGTTCGCGGATTCGCTCGACGCCACTTCCGTTTTCTGGGAAGTGTCGCTGTTTCGGCGGCCGAGCGCGAACCAGATCAGCAGGAGCAGCAGGCATGCGCCACCGGCAGCCCACATTGCGAACTTTCCTTTGCGTTGCTCTCTTGAAGGCGGGCGCACATATTCATAGGTGAAGCGCGTGGTTTTGGGCACGCGCGCAGGTTCGGGTGGCGGCATTCTCTGCGGCTCTTCCCTTTCCCGCGCTTCCCTTCCCTGATTTGCTCTTGGAGGATCTACTTCCGCATCTTCTGCCGCTTCTGCCGCTTCGGGAATGAACAGGAAAGGAATTTCGTTTTGCGCTTGCGGCGTTTTTCCCTCCCTCGCGTTCTCGAGAGGCAACGGGAGCAGCGGCAAGGGCGTTAGCGGCGCGAACTCCTTTACGACTTCCTGCACGGGGGGCGGCAGAGTCACAGGACTTGCAGCGAACCGCTCGACAGTGGGCGCGGCGGCGACAGCAGTGTCAGCAACAGGTCCGTTGGGCGGCATAGATTCGGCGCCGGCCGAATCGGGCCACCAATTTCCACGCAATTCCTGCAGGGACTCGCCAAATGAAAGCCAGTGGCGAACCTCCCTGGCGATTTCATTGTTATTATCGACGAACTGCAAACCAGCCACGGTGTTGGTTTCATTCTTCCAAACCACGCGCCCGCGCGCCTGCACCCATCCGCCGGGACGCACAGATTGAAAGCGCAAATCCAGCGGCTCGTCGCCAGGGATCTCCCTGGCGGTTTGCACGCACACGCCGCCTTCGCTGGCGTTCAGAATGAATCCTTGCAAATTCTTGCCAAGCTGAATGGAGGCAAACAGCACGGGGCTGCGCGCGAACTGGCGTGCCTTGCGATTTTGAGTGTGCACTGCGGAAGAGGAAAGATCGCCCATAACGTAAGCCCAAAAATTTTGCGCTTCATCGGACTTTGTTCCGGAATGGAGCGGAAGTCAAGACGGAAACTTCCTACGGGGTTCTAGGAAGGCTAGCCCGAACTGCTCCGGACTCAGGGTCCGGACGCGGCTCTTAAAGTGGTGTGAAATCCACTGCGGATTCGTATTCGATCTCTACGATCCCTTCATCCCACTTTACCGTCATGTGCGTTGGTTCGGCGTGCTTGCCAGTGCCAGGAAAAACGGTTCTGACCGTGCCGAGATCGCCTCGGCTGTTCTGGATGCGATCGCCAGGCCTGGGAATTCCATTGTTCGCGTAGCGCAGTGAATCCTCCATGTGGGCATGTGGGCTGGAAGTTTTCACGTAAAAGCATACTTGACGGTTCGCGGCGCATTTCGAATGAATCCCCGTTGCTCGGCTTACATAGCAGCCAGCGGTGAGGTTGGTTTTGCGTGGGGAATGTTTCTTGCCAGAAAAAACAAAAGCGCCGGAGAACCGGCGCTTTAGACATGCAGAAATTTGGGGGACAGATCAGGCGCTGACGCTAACCGATCCACTGGATGATCCGCCGGTGGTGGATGTGCCAGTGCTGGCGCTCGACATGAATCCAGGGAGGTCCGATTGCAGCGTGGTGTAAGCCTGCTGCGCGGCGGTGAGATTGCCGGACTGCAGTGCCTGCCCCAACTGCGTGAGCTCCTGCTGAGCCTCAGAACCACCATGGTGCATGTGCGCGTGCATGTGGCGAGACTGTTGGCGGCTGGATTGCAAATCCTGCTGCAGCGTCGAGTAGTCCGATTGCGCGGCGGTAAGATTACCCGATTGCAGATCCTGACTGAGCTGATTGAAAGCCTGCGAAACGGTTCCGGAGGTCGATCCTGTGGTGGACGAGGTGGACGAACCCGATGTAGTCGAGGAGGTGGAAGTTGACGTCGGCTGGTTGGGATTAAAGTTCGGCTGCAGCGTCGCCAGATCGGTTTCGGCCTGCTGGATGTTGCCGGATTGCAGATCCTGCCCGAGTTGCTGAAAGGTCTGCTTGAATTTGTCTGTGCTGTTGTGGGTGCTACGCGAAAACAGAGATTCCAGTGCAGCGGTGCCCAACATTCCAATCGATGCCATAGCAGTTCCCCTTCGTGATTTGCCGCCGCACGCAATTCACGGGCGGCGCTCGATCAGGGAATAGCAGTTCGGTTGCCGAACGCAGGGTGGACGGCCCATCCGATGCCGTTCGCTATCCGACTCAAACGGCGGCATTTATTGGCGCGCGGTTCCCCGCCCGACCGCACATCGCAAAGAAGCTGGGCAACGACATCCATGCTGGCCGCTTGCAGCGTAGGCAAATCGTGCCGGGTCGAACGAGAATCGAAGGATCGATGCAGGACCGTCCATGATGCTAGCCGCCGCGTTTGCGGCTCGTTCGCTTCTGCTTGCTGCTGGGCTTCAGATTGAGTGCCACTGCCGCGCGGATGAGCGCCTTCAAGGCTTCCTCATCGACCTCATCGCCTTCGTGAATGTCGATGGCGCGCCTGACATTCCCTTCCAGGCTGGAGTTGAAGAGACCTGCAGGGTCCTTCAACGCAGCACCCTTGGCAAACGTCATCTTGACCACGTTTTTGTAGGTCTCGCCGGTGCAGACGATGCCGCCGTGAGAAAAAACGGGAGTACCCGGCGATTTCGCCTTGACCCATTTCACCTCTTCGACGATCTCAGGGTCTGCGTCGTGTATGATTCCGCGCACTCTCGCGAGCATCTTCCCGCGCCATCCCCCAAGCTCCCTGATCCGCTCGTCGATCAATGCAGAAGCAGATCCCACTGCGGCAGACTTTTTCATGTGCACGTTTCCTCAGCTCAGGATCCGGCGGCTTTGGAGGGCCAACTCGGGAGTTCGACGCCGAATTGCTTGGCGTATTCCGCGTTCGGCCGCTGCCAGCCGCCAAACTTCATGGCGTCGCCGCCAGTGATGCGACCGATGGGCTGACCGCTGAGAAGCCGGTCCAGAACATCGAAAGCAATATGCCACCCGGCAGCGCCCATGGAGATGAAGCGGCGATCAATGTTGTGCCAGAGCGTGAGGCGCGTGCCGCCAGCAAAGCGCTCGAGTTCCCACCGCGTGTCGCCATATTCAAGCACGTTGGGCGCGTCGGCACGCGTCACTTTCGTTTCGAGTGGCGTGGGAGCGCCCACCCAGGTGAGCTTCACCGTTCCAACTTTACCCATGCTTGCATCGACATCAAAGGGCGCCCACTCCCGCAGGTGCGCCGGATCGGTGAGCGCCTGCCAGACTTTCTCGGGCGAATGGCGCAGCTCTCTCACGAGAATGAGCGTCCATTTCTCTCCGTCCTTTTGAACCTGGGCTCCGCTGGCTGGACCGGGTGTGTACTGCTCGCGATCGCTCATTTCCTTCTCCTTGTCTTCCTTTTTGTTGGCTTTACCCGGTCTGTGGCCCGATCCATCGCCCGATCCATCGACGGATCCATGCGGTCGAGGTGGCGTTCAAGAGCGTCTACGTGAGCGGACCAGAATTGACGGAACTGTGCCAGCCAGGCATCCAACTCCTGCAGTGGATCTGGTTTCAGCCGGTAGAGGCGGCGCTGCGCGTCGACCGTGGATTCGACGAAACCGGCGTCGCGCAGGACTCGCAGGTGCTTTGAAACAGTGGGCTGCGGCATACGAAGCTGGCGCTCGATCTCGCCCACCGAATGTTGTGACGAGACGAGAAGGCTCAATATCGCGCGGCGGTTAGGCTCGGCAATAATTTCGAACACAGATTCCATGCCCTTGATATACCCCGCAGAGTATATGCCTGTCAATGCATATACCGGGCATGCTTGGGAAAATGAGAAAAGGATCGGGCTGGCCGTAAATTATTGAGACGTTGGTAGCGCTAACGGGAATCGAACCCGTATTTCAGCCTTGAAAGGGCCGCGTGCTAACCGTTGCACCATAGCGCCACGGAAGGAGTGGGACGAAGCGTAAAGATTTTAGCACAGGCGCTACGCCGGCGTTCTGGCTTCGACGAGCTCGACCAGGACTTTTTTGCCTTCGGATGCGGGCACCAGGAAAAAATTAATGCGCGTGCCATTCGCGCCAGGGCGCGTGCCGGGATAAACAGGCGTGAGACGAAAGCGCGACTGAAGCTCTGCGCAGGCCGCATCCACATTTTTTACCCGCAACTCCACCTGCTGGATGCTTTGGGCGAATTTCTGCAGATGGCGCGCGATGGCGCCGGAACCGGCGCGGTCGCGGGAGGTGAGAATATCCAGCCGGACACCACCTGGAAATTCCAACTCGAATTCCTGCGCGTCCTGGTCGGGAGTAACTTCAGCCAGAGGTGGCGCTCCGAAGGCTTGGCGGATGGTTTCGAATGTTGCTGGTTCCACAGCGACGCCGACGGTCGCTTCAGGGAAGCCCGAAGCATCCGTTATGAAAAGCTTCGCGAGCGTTTCGTCTTTTAGCCACGCCGCGATGGCCAATCGCGCGAGTTCGCGGCCGCGGCGGAAAATTTCGCCCGCGACTTTGGCCCGCTCGGCTGCAGCGGATGAGCTGAGCCCACATATAAGCTCGCTCAACTCTGTAGCGGGATTTTCCGGATTGTCCCCGTTCGGCACGGGGAGATTACAACATTGCTAGGGAGTGGAAGTCGAGGGAGGCAGCGCGTTCGCATTGGAAAGCGCCACGCGGGTTTGCTCGCCGGGACGCACCGGCAGAGAAAAGTCCCAGCGGGGCCGTGTATCGCCGACATCGGCGGCAACGTCGAGCGTGGTCAGCCAGTAATTTCCAGGAGGAATCCGCTGAATATAGCCCTCACCGTCAAGATTCGTTTGCGCCCGCGCCACGAAATATTTCGATTGCGCCAGTTCCGTCACGCGGCGCCGAATTTCCGGGGCGCGCTTCGCTTCGAGCAAACCCCATTTCGTGCCGGGATCGATATTCTCGAGTTCAAGGTCGATGCCGTCGACTGTGTCAGGGGCGTCCTCAATGAAGTGGCGGACAGCATCCTTATATTCGGCTCTCAATTTCTCGTACTTCGCGGGATCTTTGAGCTTGTCGGCAGGCTTGTATTTCGGCTGCGGGAATTTTACCGTGCCGTCGCCAGACATTCTGCTGACATAGGCCTCGAAAAATTCTGGGACGCCCATCACGTCCGCCGGCTTCAGTTTGTGGACGAAATCAGGCCCGGAAAGCTGCACCCACTGGTTTTTCTTCATCCAAGCTTTCATTTCGTCGGAAACTTCCAGCTTGTCGATGAAAGCATCCATGTCCGGCTTGGGAATGGTCGCTTCCACTTCCCTGGTGATCTCCTCGTAACTTTTTGTCAAAAGGAAAAAGGGGAATCCGCGGACGGGCTCTTCGAGACCCGCCGATGGAGTGGCGCGAACCACGAAGTCCACCGATCCGTTTTGTGCCTGCGCGCGCGCGAGTGGAGCGGCAACCGCCAGAATGGCAAGTAAGGAGAACGAAAGGCAATGAATACGCTTCATAGCGGAATGCTAACAGAGCGGCGGCGCGACGGTACGGGCCGCGAAGATGGATGCACACAGTTGGTCAACAGGTTGATGCTCAGCGGAAACGGTGGAAATCAGTAGAGGTGGAAGGTGACTTCGATGCTTTGACGCACGGACGCCGGCTTGCCGTCAGGACCCAGAGCCGGACGGAAGCGCCAGGTGCGCACGGCTTCCACGGCCTTTTCATCGAGGCCGAGTCCCAGGCCCTTGGCCACGCGAATGTCGGTGGCGCGCCCATCGGCGGTGATGATGGCTACCAGCAGCACCGTTCCTTGATACTTTGCTTTGACTGCTTCATCGGAGAATTGCGGCTGCGGGCAATAGAGGCACGCCGGGCTGCCGTATCCGCCGGTGCCCGCATTAGGATATCCGCCGCCAGTGCCGTATTGCTGGCCAGGGCCAAGTCCGTTGCCGTTCCCGCTGCCGATTCCGTTGCCGCTGCCATTGCCGAGCGAATCGCCGTCGAGAATTTTCGAGAGCGGATCGCCCCAGTTCTGAGCGGTGATGTTCGGCACCTTCAGATCGGGATTGCCGATCAGTGTCGGGTTCATCTGCAGCCTGGCGTTCTCCGGCGGTTTCGCCAGAGGCTTGGAAAATTGTGTCCAACTGAACTTGGGAGCCTGACCGCGCACGGCAGGAGTCGGGTTGCGTTGGCCGCCGCCACCACCCGCTTTCTTGGCGGCTGGAGCGAGCTTCGGCAGATACGGGGAAATCGTGGTCACGTCGTATTTGTTGTTCGCCTTGGTGGTTCCGGGCGACATCAATTCGGGCAGCAGCGGCACGATGATCAGCACCATCACCAGCACGTGGAAGGCGATCGAAAGCGCCTGCACCCGCGTAAACTGCGTGTTCTTCGACCAGATCTCCTTTACCGCAACGGGCTTGCTGGTCACATTGAGTGGCGGAAGCTTCGGCGGGGAAATCAAGTCCCGGATGTTTTGCCAGAGGCTCGGGCTTTCGTTCCAATTGACGAGCAGTTCGCTGTTGACTGCACCGCGCGGCGCTGGCTGGAAGAATTCTTTGAAGTTGTCGCCGATACTCGAACCGAAGCCGCCCATGTTGAACACAGGCCCGCGATCGCCGCGCACCTTCACTGGACGCTCGGTCAGAAAATCCTTCAGGTTCGAAGCGAGGCTCTTGAGATTCGATTCCTGCGTGGGTGATTTGAAGCGGCCCAACTGGAGGGTCGAGTCGTTCGCATCCGCCGGACGAGGAGTGTCGTCGATTCGGGCGGTTGTATCTGACATGCGTTAGGTGTCCCCCACGGCTGCGTCAATTCGCAATACCATTAGACGCGCCGCCGCAGAAAAGGATGTCCAGCCTGGGCCCGGCTGACAGTCTCCATAAATCATTGTAACATACCAGGACGAACGCAACCGCTTGCCTGCCGGGCTGTAGAGTCTGGCGCAACCATAGAGCAACGAAACGTTTCGTGCAAGAGCAGCGGGCCGTTCGCGCCGCATTCCCGGCCGCCTGTTGGCAGTTTCACAGAAAGGGATTTACCGCCTCGTAAATGGACCTGAAAAATACCCTGAATCTTCCGAAGACCGATTTCCCCATGAAGGCCAAGCTGCCCGAGCGTGAGCCGCAGCAGCTCGCTGCCTGGGAGCAGGCGGGGATCTATCGCCGCATTCTGGAATCGCGCGCGGGCGCGCCGCTGTTCGTGCTGCACGACGGGCCGCCGTATCCCACCGGCGAAATTCACCTGGGCACGGGACTGAACAAAGTTCTGAAAGACATGTGCGTGAAAACCAAGACCATGGCGGGATTCCGTTCGCCGTATATTCCCGGCTGGGACTGTCACGGCTTGCCGATTGAAACGAAGGTCGAGAAGGAACTCGGCGGAAAAACAAGTAAAGTGAGCGCCGCGGAATTCCGCCGTATGTGCCGCGAATTCGCGGGCCGCTTCGTGGAAGCGCACAAGCGCGATTTCAAGCGCCTGGGCGTGTTCGGCCAATGGGACAAGCCATATCTAACGATGGATCCGGAGCACGAGGCGACCATCGCGGGCGCGTTCATCGATTTTCTCGAGAAAGGCTACGTTTACCGCGGACTGAAGCCGGTGTACTGGTGCATCTATGACCGTACCGCGCTGGCCGAAGCCGAAGTTGAGTACGAAGATCACGTCAGCCCGTCGATCTGGGTGAAGTTTGCGGTGGCGGAAGACGGAAAAGCCGCGGAGCTTGGCGCGGATGTGAGCGCCCTGATCTGGACCACTACTCCCTGGACTCTACCTGCCAACCGCGCGCTGGCGTTTCATCCCGATTTCGAATATGTGATCGCCGACACCAGCGCGGGGAAACTGCTGATGGCGAAAGATCGCGTAGCGACGTTCGCCGAAGAATTGAAGATCGAAGTACGTGGCACGCAGGGCGGCTGGAAAGGCCGCGAGTTCGAAGGCGCGAAGTTTCAGCATCCGTTTCTCGATATGCAAGTGCCGGGCGTGCTGGCCGATTACGTGACGCTCGATCAGGGCAGCGGCATCGTGCACACAGCTCCGGGGCATGGCGCGGACGATTTCCGCACCGGACAGAAATACGGACTCGAAGCCTACGCGCCGCAGGACGACGAAGGACGTTTCGTCGAAGGCTTGCCGGAGTACAAAGGCAAAACGGTATTTGAGGCGAATCCAGCGGTGATCGAACTGCTGAAAAAGCGCGGGGCTCTCGTCGGCGAAAAAAAGCTTTCGCACAGCTATCCGCACTGCTGGCGATGCCACAATCCGGTGATTTTCCGCGCCACCGAACAATGGTTCATCGGGCTCGACCACGACAACCTGCGCCAGAATGCGCTGGCGGAAATCGCCAAAGTGAAGTGGAAGCCGGAGTGGGGCCAAGAGCGCATTCACGACATGGTGGCGGAGCGTCCGGACTGGTGTATTTCGCGGCAGCGTTACTGGGGCGTGCCGCTGATCATTTTCTATTGCGACGCGTGCGGAAAGCAGCTTCGCGATTTCAACGCGCTGCGCCACGTGCTGCCATTTTTCGAGCGCGAAGGCGCGGACGCCTGGTACACGCATTCCGCCGAAGAACTTTTGCCGCCAGGAACGAAGTGCTCGTGCGGCGAGGCGAAATGGCGCAAGGAAACCGACGTGCTGGATGTGTGGTTCGATTCGGGCTCCACGCATCTCGCGGTGCTCAGCGAAAAAGACGGAACGTGGCCTGCCGACGTGTACCTCGAAGGTCCCGACCAGTATCGCGGCTGGTTCCACAGCTCGCTGCTGGTGGCCATGGGCATCAAGGGCCGCGCTCCGTATCGCCAAGTGGTGACGCATGGCTGGACGCTCGATGAAAAGGGCGCGCCCATGTCCAAATCGCTCGGCAACGCCATGTATCCCAATGAAATTTGCGACAAGTGGGGCGCGGACCTGCTGCGCGTTTGGGTCGCTTCGCAGGACTACACCGCGGATATGCGCATGTCCGAATCGGTGATGACGCAGCTCGCCGACGCGTACCGCAAGATCCGCAACACTTTCCGCTTTGCGCTCTCGAATCTTTTCGATTTCGATCCGGCGCGTGACGCGGTTGCCGACAACGAACTCTGGGAAATGGACGCGTGGATGCTTCGCCGTACGGGCGAGCTTGTGCGTCAATGCCTTGCGTGGTACGAGAAGTTCGAATTTCACCGCGCCTATCACGCCATCCACGATTTCTGTGCAGTGGACCTGAGCGCCTTCTACTTCGACGTGCTGAAGGATCGCCTTTATACGTTCGCGCCACGCAACGCGGGGCGGCGTTCGGCGCAGACGGCCGTGCATCGCATCGCTTCGGCGCTTGTAAAACTGATCGCGCCGGTGCTGGTGTTTACTGCCGAAGAAGTATGGAAATATTTGCCGCGCGAGGCGGGCGAGCCCGAAAGCGTGCATATGGCTACGTTCCCGTCGGCCGAAAAATTAGGCGCGGCTGTGAGCGAGCAGGCGTCGAAGAAATGGGACCGCTTGCTGGCCGTCCGCGAAGAAGTTCTAAAGAGTTTGGAACCGGCGCGCGCCGAGAAACTGATTTCTTCCGGACTCGAAGCGGGCGTGACGCTTTCTGCCGATTCGGATCTAGCCAACCTGCTGCGCGAGTATGGCGAAATTTTGCCGCGGCTGTTCATCGTGTCGCAGGTCGAAGTGAAAAATGGCAGCAAAGATGGCCTGCAGATCGGAGTGGCGCGCGCGCAGGGCAAAAAATGCGAGCGATGCTGGAACTATTCGACGCATGTAGGCGAAAACGCCGAATATCCCACGGTCTGCGAACGCTGCGTCGCGGCGCTGACGGAAATCGAGCGGGATCGCGAGACTGTGAAATCCTGATGAGCAGCGATGTGCGATCCGGTTGGCGCGGACTGGCGCTGCTTGCCTTTGCCGTGCTGGCGCTCGATCAAGCCACAAAGTACGTTGTCGAGCGCTTCACCGCGACGGGATCCTTACGCGTGTTGATCCCAGGATTGCTGAATCTGGTGCACACCACCAATCCGGGCGTGGCATTTGGCCTTTTGGCCGATTCGCCTACTCCCTGGCTTGCGCCATTGCTGATTGTCTTTTCCGTCGCCGTGATTGCTTTGCTTGCTTGGCTGCTGGTGACCGGCCGCGGCGGAGGATGGCTCGGCCAGTGGGGACTTGCGCTGATTCTCGGCGGCGCGGCGGGAAACGTGCTCGATCGGGTTACACGCCACAGCGTCACTGATTTTATCGACTTTTATGTAGGCAGCCATCACTGGTACACGTTTAACATCGCGGATTCGGCCATCGTGCTGGGCGCGGCGTTCGTGGTGCTCGAACTGTTTCGCGACTGGCGGCAGCATCCTACGCACGAACGCGCGTAGAATTTCGTTCGCAGAGATTTGCTGAAATGCATCCGATCCTGGCACAATCCGGCGCCATCACCATTTACACTTACGGCGTGCTGGTCACCGTGGGCGTGATTTTGGGACTGCTGTATGCTCGCTGGCAGGCTATTCGTGCCGGGCTTCCTGCGCGAACCATCTGGAACCTGGGCATCTACACGATCTTCGGAGCGCTGATCGTCTCGAAAATCTGGTTGGTGCTCAGCGCCTGGCATTACTACGCTGCAAATCCCGGCGAGATTTTCAGTATGGCGACGTTTCAATCCGCCGGCACATTTTATGGCGGGCTGCTCGGCGCGATTCTCACCATTGTTTTGTACACGCGCTTTCAGCGCCTGCCACTGCTGCCCGTGCTGGACATTGCCGCCGCCGCGCTTCCCCTGAGCCACGCCATTGGACGCCTGGGCTGTTTCGCGGCCGGCTGCTGCTTCGGCAAACCCACTTCCCTGCCCTGGGGCGTTACCTTTACCGACGAGGCCGCCGCACGCCTCTCCGGCACGCCGCTGCACACTTCGCTGCATCCGACGCAACTTTACGAAGCGGCCGCGGAGTTTCTCAATTTTCTTCTGCTCGCGTCGCTCGCTTCCAATGCGCGCCGCAGAATTCCCGGCCAGATTCTTGGCGCTTACTTCATGCTCTATGGCGCGGAGCGCGGCATTATCGAATTTTTCCGCGGCGATCCCGGGCGCACCATGATGTTTCACGATACCGTTTCGCTGATGCAGATCGTCAGCGTGGCGCTCGTCGTCATCGGCGTCTTTCTCTGGCGGCGGGAGATGCACGGAGCCGAAAATTCAGAATCGGCAGCCGCCGCGGCGGTGCAATCGTTTCCGACCCACGCCACAAAGTAGCCACAAGATACTTGGAACAATCGGAACTGTGAATAAGCTCGCCAACAAGACCGAACTCGTCGTTTCAGCCAAAGAAGCGGGACAACGCCTCGACCGCCTGCTGGTATCACACCTGCCGGAATTGAGCCGCACACGCATTCAGTCGCTGGTAGAGGACGGGTTCGTGCAGGTTTCCGGCGTGACCATGAAGCCGTCGTATCACGTGGAATCCGGCGACCGCGTTTCGGTGGAAATTCCCGAAGCTCCGCCACCCGGCGTTGCAGCGGAACCGATTCCGCTGGATGTTCTCTATGAGGATGAGCATCTCGCGGTGATCAACAAGCCGGCGGGCATGATCATTCATCCCGGCGCGGGCGCGCAGAGTGGAACCATGGTCGCGGCGCTGCTCGACCGCTTCGGCGGAGAAGAAGGGCTTTCGACGGTGGGAGGCCCGATGCGTCCGGGAATCATCCATCGCCTCGATAAGGAAACTTCCGGAGCGGTGGTGATTGCGCGCACTGACGAGGCTCACAAAAAGTTGGTTGAAGAATTTCAGAACCGCGAAGTGCAGAAAGTTTACATCGCGCTGCTGCACGGAAAACTAAAGGGCGAGAAAGGCACCATCGACCTGCCCGTCGCGCGCGACGTGCGCCGCCGTACACGCATGACCGCGCGCCGCCGCGAAGGCCGCGAAGCGCGCACGGACTGGAAAGTGAAGCTGCGCATGGACGGATTCACGCTGGCCGAAGCCAACCTGCACACCGGCAGAACCCATCAAATCCGTGTGCACTTTTCAACGGTGGGGTGTCCCGTGGTGGGCGACACTGTGTATGGCGCTCCGCGGCAGGAGCGTGTGGGCTCGCAGTTGATGCCGCCGCTCGAACGCACCTTTCTTCACTCGGCGCGGCTAAGCTTCGAGCATCCGGTGAGCGGAAAGCTTTTGTCGTTCCGCGCGCCGCTGCCGCCGGAGCTGGCGGAATATGCACACACGCTGGGCAAAGCGGCCGGCACGAATCCGCAGCAGATTGACGCTGCACTGAAAGAGTACCTATAATCGCGGCAATGAAAGTTGTGCGTTCCCTTCTGATTTTCTCGGTAATCCTTTTCGCGCTCGCCCGGCCTGCGGTTCCGCAGGAGACTGGCGCGCCGGCTGAGGCTCCGCCGCAAGCGCAGGACAATTCGCGGCCTTCGCCCAACCAGAATCAGCTTCCGCCAATCACCATCACCTCGGGACTGGTGCACCTGGTGGCCACCGTTACCGACAAGCGCCGCGCCTTCATAACCGATCTCGAGCAGAGCGATTTCAAGGTGCTCGAAAATGGAGTCCCGCAGGAAATCCGTTTCTTTGGGCGCGAAACCGATCTGCCGCTGCGCATCGGCTTGCTGCTCGATACTTCCAACAGCATTCGCCCGCGCCTGAGCTTCGAGCAGGAAGCGGCTATCGATTTCTTGAATCGCGTGATACGCCGCAACAAGGATCAGGCTTTTCTGATGACCTTCGACAACGAGCCGGAAGTAGTGCAGACCTTTACCGGCGATCTGGCCCTGCTCACTGACGCGGTTCACAACCAGCGCGCCGGGGGCGGCACGGCGCTCAACGACGCGATTTATCGAGCCAGCGAAATGCTGGCGAATCCCCCGCTGCCAAAGGGGCCCGATCCGGAAGTGCGCCGCGTGATCGTGGTGATCAGCGATGGAGACGACAACCTGAGCGATCGAGCGCTGAGTGACGCCATCGATGCGGCGGTGCGCTCGGAAACGGCTGTCTACGCCATCAGCACGAACACCGACTGGCTGGCCATCGATGATGCGTCGAAGCCCAGCAAATACCACCTCACCGATGGCGACAGGATGCTGCAGATGTTCGCCGATCAAACCGGCGGGCGCTGCTTCTTTCCATATCGCATCGATGATCTAGCGCAATCGTTTCTGGATATTGGCATCGAGCTGCGCAGCCAGTATTACATCGCTTACTCGCCCGCGATTCCGCTTTCGCGCGGGCAATACCGCAAGATCGAAGTGCAAACCGACCGCAAGAACACCATCGTTCGCACGCGCAAGGGCTACTACGCCGTGCCCAACGGGCCCGTCAGCGGCCCCTCGTTCAACGTCACCCGATAGAATTACTTTCGGGGCGCGCCTCTGCGGATTGTCGTGCCGTGGTGCCGGTGAACTTTTGCTCACCACACCTGAGCGAGTCTTGGTCGCAAGATTCGCGATGCGCGCGAATCTTGCAGTAGGTTCTGGTCTAAATTAGAGTTACGTGATGCGTGCCCGGGTGGCGGAATGGCATACGCGGGGGACTTAAAATCCCTTGGCCTTCGGGCTATGCGGGTTCGACTCCCACCCCGGGCACCAATTTCAGCAAGCGAGTTGAATGCGCAATCAGCGCGCAGTAGTCGAGAGAGTGCGCGCCTTTTTGCAGACTTCGGCGCCCGCTTCGGCAATTTCCACGTCTTTGTCGACCGTGGTGCCGCTGGCTCCAATCGCGCCGATGACGATGCCCTCGCGGTCTTTCAGAGGGATGCCGCCGCCAAAGGAAATCAGCCCGCCATTGCTGAACTCTATTCCGTAAAGCGGCTCTCCGGGCTGAGACATCTTTCCGATTTTCGCGGTTTCCATATCGAAATAGCGGGCGGTGCGCGCTTTGCGCATGGCGATATCGATGCTGCCGAGCCAGGCGCCGTCCATGCGCGCAAAGGCTTTCAGATTTCCTCCCGCGTCCACGACGGCGATATCTTCTTTTACGCCGAGGTCCTCCGCCTTTTTCTTTGCCGCTGCGATAATCTCCTCCGCCAGTTCCAGTGTGAGTGGTTCCGTTGCTGGTTGTGCCATGGGTCTCTCCTGAGAATGAATGTTAGATCTAAGCCGCATTAAACCTTATGAAGTCGCAGCAACAAATTTCAATAGGCAGGATTGTGTAAATGACAGCGAACACAATGAAACGCATTGAGTAGTAATTCAGACCGGTGATGCGTAGAGACGAAACGCCATTCGAAAACTTGAGAAACGCCAGCAATAAATGGGGCTCCGGGAGCCGGTTTTTAGCGTCAAAAACACGCAAAAAGCTGCATCGACAGAGGGAGGAAACGATCCATTTTCGACAAATTCGCGCCAGGCTATGAGTCATGAGCGTTCTGAACGGGTGAAGAGAGCTAAGAGTTATGAGCGGTGCGGTAGTCCCAACCCGGTGTTTTCGCTGGCCAGTTGGCCAGTGTAGATAGCCATTCCTACGGCTGCGTTCATGCCGATTTTTTCGAGCGCCCGCACTTCCTTCATGCTGCGGATGCCACCGGCGGCGGTGATCGGAAATCTCGTAACGCGGCGCAGCTTGCCAAACCATTTCAAGTCGGTGCCCTTCATGGTGCCTTCGTTGTCGACAAAGGTGGAGAGAAATTCGGAACAGTACGGTTCGAGCTCCGGAATCACTTCTTCCGGGCGAAGCTTTAGTTTTTCCTGCCAGCCGCGGACGAGGATGCGGCCGCGTTCGGTGTCGAGCGCGATGATGATGTTCTTCTTGCCAACGCGCTTGGCCAATTCGGACAGCAATTCTGTCGCGATTTTGCCGCCTTCGAAGGCGGCGCTGCCGACGATCACTTTTTCGGCGCCCCAGGAGAGGATTTTCCTGGCCTGTGCGGCGGTGCGAATGCCTCCGCCCACGCGCACCTTCATTTTCCCTTTTTTGCAAAGCGTTTTGATCCAGCGCGAGTTGGAACCTTTGCGCATGGCCGCGTCGAGGTCGATCACGTGGAGGATGGGATAGTCGCGAAAGCGGTCGAGCAGGCCGAGCACGTCATCGACGGAGAGAGCCAGCTTGCGCCCGCGAACGAGTTGTACGGCTTTGCCGCCTTGGAGGTCGATGCAGGGGATGATCATTTAGATTTGCTCACTCACCGTTCACAGATTCACTGGCCCTATTCGTGCCACTTCTAAAATTGAAGGCTCGCGGAAACTGCACCGCGAGCGGTAGGCCGCTTCGCGGCGATTTATTTCCCAGCGCTCACGCGCTGGGCTACCGTCTTCCGCTCCTTCGGAGCTGAGCTGCATCCGGTAGCCGCTCTTCACGTCGAGGTCGTTCATCGGGAGCCGAAAGAGTCTATGTGAGAACTGCAGATTCGGTGCCTCATTCGGCTAAAAAACCACGACCTACAAAGCTTTCGGCGACCGCTGCGCATGGGCAGTCACTCCCCCGCTCATTCGAACGCTCACGGAAACTTTGCCGCGAGCCGCTTTTCGCAGAACGCAGCTGGCGCGCGGAAGTGCGCTTGTCGAACCGCTGCATCCAGAAAGAAATCATTTGCTAAGGCGGATCGGGACATGGCGATCGGCCAAATATTTTTTGAGCGCGGGAATCGAATGCGTGGCGCTGTGAAAGACCGATGCGGCCAAGGCCGCATCGGCGGCGCCTTTCTGGAAGACGTCGAGAAAATCGTCGAAGTTGCTAGCGCCGCCAGAGGCGATCACCGGAACAGGCACGGTGGCGGCGATGCGCGCGGTCAGATCGCAATCGAAGCCACTGCAAGTGCCGTCGCGGTCGATGGAGGTGAGCAAGATTTCGCCCGCGCCGCGCGAAACCGCTTCGGCAGCCCATTTCGCGGCGTCGAGTCCAGTTGCGTCGCGGCCTCCGCGCGTGTATGCCTCCCAGGTGGCAGGGCCGGTGCGTTTCACGTCGACGGAAAGAACCACGGCTTGAGCGCCGAACTGCTGCGAAAGCTCGGAGATTAATTCGGGACGCTTGACCGCGGCGGTGTTGACGGTGACTTTGTCCGCGCCGGCGCGCAGCACGGAGCGGCCATCTTCCAGCGTGCGGATGCCGCCTCCGGCAGTGAGCGGAATGTTGAGCTGCTCGGCGACGCGGCGAATGGTGTCGAGAAAAGTGGCGCGGCCCTGGTTGGTAGCGCTGATGTCGAGCACGACAAGTTCGTCGGCGCCTTCGAGATTGTAGCGAGCGGCGAGCTCGGCAGGATCGCCCATATCGCGCAAGCCTTCGAACTCGACGCCCTTGACGACGCGACCTGCGTCAACATCGAGACAAGGGATGATGCGGCGGGCTAGAGTCATTGTCCTTTGCCCTTCGCTTCGCTCCGGGACTGGGGAACCGAGTCCAGAAAATTCTTCAGAACGCGCGCACCGGTTTCGCCCGATTTTTCCGGGTGAAATTGCACGCCCGCGAGATTTTTGTGCTCGATGACCGCGGCGAACGGGACACCGTGGTTGCAGACAGCGGCGATTTCGTCGCCATCTCCGGGAGCTGCGTACGAGTGGGCGAAATAGAAATAAGCGTCGTCGGGGATGCCCATGAGCAACTGGCTGGGCTGGCGGCGTTCGACCTGATTCCATCCGATGTGCGGCGCTTTCACATTTTGCGGCAGCATCCGAACTTCACCACGGAAAAAACCGAGGCCGGGATCGCCGGGAGCCTCTTCGCTCAATTCGTACATGGCCTGAAGGCCGAGACAGATGCCAAGGATGGGAATGCCGGAATCGTGTGCCATACGCAGAGATGAGGTGAGATTGCGCTCGTGCAGTCCGGCGACGAAGGCGGAAAAGTGTCCTACGCCGGGAAGAACGACGGCCTGGGCGTTGATGATTTGTTCGGGCCGAACGGCGCGCTCGGTTTCCGCGCCAAGTTTTTGCAGGGCGCGCTCGACCGAGGGGAGATTGCCGGCACCGTAATCGACGATGGCAACTTTCATGATGGCTCGCTTTCGAGAAAAGAATTCAGCGGTGAAGTGGAAACTTCGGTGAACGCAGCACACGAAGAGAGGTCCCTCGACTCACTGCATGACCCTGATCGGGTCACGCACAACGCTCGCTCGGGATGACAACGTAAAACCACAGAGATGGCGCACTGAAGCGCGCCGCTACGAAGTGACCCTGATCGGGTCACGCACAACGTTCGCTCGGGATGAGAAGGGAAACCAACAGAAAAGGCAACAGAGGTCCTTCGCCTCGCGCGGGCGGAATGACAGCGTGAAACACTCACAGGAGCTCCTTGGTGGACGGCAACACGTTGCGCAGGCGCTTGTCGCGCGCGACGGCGAAGCGCAGCGCTTTCGCGAAGGCTTTGAAGATCGACTCGACCTGGTGGTGCGAGGAACGTCCGTAAAGCAGCTTCAAGTGGACGTTCGCGGCGGCGGATTGCGCGAAGGCGCGGAAGAAATCTTCGAGCAACTCAGTTTGAAAATCGCCGACCTTGGTCGCGGAAAATTCCCAGTTGCAGACGCAATAGGCGCGCCCGGAAAAGTCGATGGCAGCGGCGGAGAGGCAATCGTCCATGGGCATGAGGAAATAGCCGGAGCGGAGAATGCCGCGCTTGTTGCCGAGGGCTTGCTTGACCGCTTCGCCGAGGGCGATGCCGACGTCCTCGACGGTGTGGTGCTGGTCGACGTCGAGGTCGCCTTCGGCGCGGAGTTCGAGGTCGAGAGCGCCGTGTCGGGCGATCTGCTCGAGCATGTGGTCAAAGAAACGGATGCCGGTGGAGATGTTGGCTTTGCCTTTTCCGTCAAGATTGAGGCGGAGGAAGATGTCGGTCTCCTTGGTAGTGCGCTGAAGTGTGGCTTTTCTCATGGACACATCCCTAGAGTGCGGAGAAAAGAAAATGCAGATCCCTCGACTTCGCTCGGGATGACAAAGGAAGAAAAAGCGGAGCGCGACGTTGAGGCGAATGTGGCACAAGAAGAGAGAGCCTTCGACTTGCAGCGCGATCCTGGCTGGGTGGCGCAAAACGCTCCCTCAGGATGACACCGTAAAGCAAAACCGAAGGCAAGAGAACTTCCTTGCTCGCGGCGTGACACTGGTGCAAATTTGGAAAACGAAGAGAGATCCTTCGACTCGCAGCGCGATCCTGACTGGACCGCGCAAAACGCTCCCTCAGGATGACACCGTGAAACAACAGCGCGCCTCGCGCCAAGGGCGGGCGCAGCTGCAGATTCGTCGCTGCGCGACGCTGCGGAGAATTCAGCACGTGAAGAGAGATCCGTCGTCGCTTGCGAACGACCTTCAGTCGTCCGCTGCGCTCGCTCGGGATGACAACGAAAAACAAAACCGAAGGCAAGAGCCCTCCCTCGCTCGCGTTGCTCCGCTCGGGACGCCGACTCTCGCCGGGTCGTCAACTCGGGATGACAAATTGAGATGAAAGTGTTCACAGAAGGGCCTCGAGGAAACGGAGGAGGCGCGCGATTTGCGCCGGAGTGCCAATGGTGATGCGGACGTAACCTTCTCCGGAGAAGTCGCTGGAGCGGTCGCGCAGCAAGATGCCTTTGCGGTCGAGGGCGGAGACGATCTTTTTGGCGCGGTCGCCGAAGTACACCAGAATGAAATTGCCGCCGCTGGGAAAATAACGGATGCCGAGCCGGGCGAGTCCTTTTTCGAGCTGTGCGCGTCCGGCTTTCACTTCGCGAACCGTACGCGCGATGAAGGCGCGATCACGCATGGCGGCTTCGGCGGCGACGAGTGCCGCGCAGTTTACCGGATAAGGTGACTGAGATTTGCGCATGCCGGCGGCGAGATCGCGGTTGACGAAGATGCAGCCGAGGCGGAGCCCGGCGAGGCCGGCGGTTTTCGAAAATGTGCGCGTGACGATGAGATTGTCGAGCCGGCGAATCCAGGGGATGACCGTGACACCGGAAAATTCGAAATAGGCTTCGTCGATTACGACCATGGTTTGATTGGCCATGTCCAGGATATGGCCAATCTCCGTGGGCGAAAGCAGATTGCCCGTGGGGCTGTTGGGATTCGGAAGGAAAAAGACGCGCGGCGGTGGGACCTGATTGCTCGCGGAAACTTCGCCGCGAGCGGTGTTGCGCTTCGCGCAGGTTTTGTTGTCGGAGCTGAAGCTCCGACCCCCTAAAAGGCTTTGCTCTGGCGCTGCGGCTGTCGCGGTCGAAGCAATGGCGGGCTGAAGCCCGCCGCTACGAACTGCGGAGCCGCGTTCCATTGGCGAAGCAGCGCCAAGAATTGAGCGGACTTCGTCCCAGGGAAATTCCATCCCGGCGTCGTAGCGTGGAGCGAGGACGCGGGCGCCGGCGAGTTCGGAATAGAAGCGATACATGGCGTAGGTCGGCTCGACGATAAGGACCGAATCGTCGGGCTCGACAAAGGTGCTGACGATGACGTGCAGGGCTTCGTCCGTGCCGTTCGTGAGCAAGAGCTCGTCGGGACGAACACCGAAGTGCTTGGCCATCTGGCGGCGCACGGTTTCCTGCTCGGGATAGGAGCAGATTTCCGCGGCGCTGAGTTTTGCAAGCGCCTGACGGACTTTGGGCGAGCAGCCGATGGGGTTCTCGTTGAAGTCGAGGCGGATTTTTTTCGTGCGGCCTTCGAGTGGTGGATTGTAGGCACGCATTTTTTCCACGGCAGCGCGAATGGGAACGGGCGGCTTCATGGACGCACCCCCAAGAGATTGCGGCGGCTGGTGGATTGAAGGCAGGAGGAAAAAGCACCGCGAGCGATATTGCGCTTCGCGCCGATCTTTTTGTCAGAGCTGAAGCTCGGCCCCCCTAAAAAGCAAAGCGGCTCACGTTGACGAGTTTCGGACGGCGACCGGAAGGCCCGTCGCCGTTGCGGGGCGACATTGATACGCACGGCGCGCACTCTTCGCGTCCCTTTTTGTTGAAAAGGGCGCGAAGGGATGCGGCGCCCGTGTTCTCTGGGGTTTAGGCCTCGGCTGCAGATGTGTACTGACGCCGGGAGAAAATAAAATGCAGATCCCTCGACTTCGCTCGGGATGACAACCTGAAAAAAAACGGAATGCGAAGGAATGGTGTCCGATGCGTACTCGGCACACGAAGAGCGATCCCTCGTCGCTTGCGAACGACTTTCAGTCGTCCGCTGCGCTCGCTCGGGATGACAATGCGAAACAACAGGAGCAGAGCGGCGATTTTGAAAAGCTAACTCGAATTCAGCACACGAAGAGAGATCCTTCGACTCGCTGCGCGACCCTGATCGGGTCGAGCAAAACACTCGCTCAGGATGACACGTAAGAAAAACACCCGGCGGTATGACCGAGGTGGTTGCCCGTACCGAAGCAACGGAGATCATCTTCGGCTCGGTGCGACACATAAATGACAGGAGCGCGGGTCCCGACGGCCAGGTCGAGGTAAAACGCAGTTCGATCATTGGCGCACCGTGACGGAGCGGGCGTGCGCGTCGAGGCCTTCGGCGCGCGCGAATTCGGCGGCAACCGGCGCGAGGCGCGCGAATCCGCCTTGGGAAACTTCCTGCACGCTGATGCACTTGACGAAGTCGGTGACGGAAAGGCCGCCTCGCGTGCGCGCCACACCTCCGGTGGGCAGCACGTGGTTCGTGCCGCTGGCGTAGTCGCCGAAAGTTTGGGCGCTCCAGGCGCCGAGGAAAATGCTTCCGGCAGAATTGATGCGATCGAGCAGAGCGCTGGAGGAATCGGGCAGCGACAAGTGCTCGGGCGCAAAAAGATTGACGAAACGGATGGCCTCAGTGAGATTGCGCGCAACGAGCACCGCGCCGTTGCTGGTGAGGGAGCGGCGCGCGAGATTCGATGCCGGCAATTGCGCGAGTTGTGCGTCAACTTCCGCAGCGACCGCTTTGCCGAGGCGCGCGGAAGTGGTGACAAAAATCGAAATGGCGTCCGGATCGTGCTCGGCCTGGGCGATCAGGTCGGCAGCAATGAATTGAGGATTGCCGCGATCGGCGAAAACGATCGCTTCGGTGGGGCCGGCCAACATGTCGATGGCGCAGTCGGCGCTGACCAGGCGCTTGGCGGCGGTGACGAAGCGGTTGCCGGGGCCGAAGATTTTGTCGACGCGCGGAATGGAACGCGTGCCGTAAGCGAGAGCGGCGATGGCCTGCGCGCCACCGATGCGCGCGACTTTTTCCACGCCGAGGCGTTCGGCAGCAGCGAGCAAGGCGGGGCCGGGCTGAGGGCTAACGACGATAATTTCGCGGACACCTGCTTGCTGCGCGGGCACAACGGTCATGAGCAACGTGGAGACGAGCGAGAAGCGGCCGCCGGGAAGATAGCAGCCGATCGAGTCGATCGGGCGGACGCGCTGACCTGCGCGCACGCCGGGCTCAACTTCGATGTCCCATTCGAGCGGCTTCTGCTTCTTGGCCACGGCGCGGATGTTGCGCGCGGCGTGGTCGATGGCGGCAAGAAAATCCGCGGGCACTTCGCGCTGCGCCTTTTCCAGCTCAGCGCGCGAAATCCAGACATTTTTGGCGCTGAGCGACACGCGATCGAAGCGCTTGGTGTAGGCGAACAAGGAGGTGTCGCCGCGCCGGCGCACGTCTTCGACGATACGCGAGGCGATGCGCTCCGCCTCGCGGCTGGAATCGCGACGCGAGCCCAACACTTTTTCCTGCACGGCAGGCGTGAGCGGGACGACGCGCATGATTTTCGGCTGGGTTGCGCGCGGCATCAGTAGACAACCTTGTTCAGGGGATATTCGACGATGCCTTCGGCGCGCGCGGCTTTCAGCTTGGGGATGAGCTGGCGAACCGTTTTTTCCTCAACGATGGTGTTGATGGCCACCCAGTTGGGATCGCTGAGCTGTGAAATGGTGGGATTGCGCAGCGAGGGCAGCGTGTTGATCACATTATCGAGGTCGTCGCGGCGGACGTTCAGCAGTAATCCGACGCGGCTATAGGCCTTGATGGCGCCATCGAGCAGCATGGCGATGCCGTCTATTTTTTCTTTCTTCCAGGGATCTTTCAGCGCGGCGCGGTTGGCGATAAAACGCGTGGAGGATTCAAGCAGCGTGTCGATGATGCGCAGGCGGTTGGCGCGCAGCGAGGAGCCGGTCTCGGTGATTTCGACGATGGCGTCGGCGAGCTTGGGAACTTTCACCTCGGTGGCCCCCCAGGAAAATTCGACGCGCGCTTTGACTCCGTTGCGCTCGAGATATTTTTCAGTCATGCGCACGGCCTCGGTGGCGATGATTTTGCCTTCGAGATCTTTCACCGATTTGATGTTGGAGTCTTCGCCAACCGCGAGCACCCAGCGCACTTTGCCCAGGCTGGTTTTGGAATAGACCAGCTCGCAGATTTCCTGCACGTCGGCACCGGATTCGATGATCCAATCGTTACCGGCAAGACCGCAATCGAGGCCGCCATGCTCGACGTAGCGAGCCATTTCCTGCGAGCGAACCAGCATGCATTCGATTTCCGGATCGTCGATGGTGGGATAGTAGCTGCGCGAGCTGACGGAAATGCGCCATCCGGCGCGGGCGAAAAGCTCGACGGTGGAATCCTGCAGGCTGCCCTTGGGAATGCCGAGTTTCAACGGAGGCATTACTTGCTCCCCTTTCCGTAGAGTTCTTCGGGAGTAAGCACGCGCTCGGCGACAACGGTAGCGTCGCCGAGCGCGTCGAGTTTGCGGAAAAAGCAACTGCGATAGCCTTCGTGGCAGACGGCGCCGCCGGCGAGTTCGACGCGGACGAGGAGAGCATCGAGATCGCAATCGGTGCGAATTTCGCGAAGGATGAGTTTCTGGCCGCTGGTTTCGCCCTTGGTCCAAAGCTTTTTGCGCGAGCGGCTGAAGAAAGTGACGAAGCCGGTCTTGCGGGTGAGGTCGTAGGCCTCGCGGTTCATGAAACCGAGCATGAGAATTTCGCCGTTCTTGTCGTCCTGCACGATGGCGGGGATGAGGCCGCCTTCTTTTTCGAAGTCGAGGTCGAGCATGATTCTCCTAAGCCGCGCAGGGCGCGAGTTGCGTGTCTGCGAAATGCGTTTGCCGGCTGCTTTGCCGCTATCGAGAAGCCAGGGCAAAAAAAAAGCCCGCTGAGCGCTTCCGCGCCAGCGGGCTGATGAGTGCCAGCTATAGTTCGCTAGCCACACCGCCGCGGGCACGGTATCGTGTGATGATGGCGATGGTGGTGCGCCCGAGGAAGCATGACGGAATAAAAAATACGGGAGGATGGGAAATTTGTCAAGCGAGGAGTGACAGGAAGCGAGGGCGGATGTGGCGCAAAGGCGGCGATGCAAACAGTTGAAGAGAGATCCTTCGACTCGCTGACGCGACCCTCATCGGGTCGCGCACAAACGCTCGCTCAGGATGACAGCGAAAAGCGAAACCGCGCGCGGGCGTGGAAATGGCATGCGATCAGCGCAGCGGTGTGTGTGGCGCTCGCGATGCTGTTCACATTTCCGGCGTCGCTCGCGCCGGGGCGCGGGCTTATGGGTTACTCCGGTGACAATTTTCAGCACGCATGGTTCCTGTGGCATTTTGCGCGCGCGGTGACGCACCTGCAAAATCCGTTCTACACCGACCTGATTTATTACCCGGCGCGAGTGAATCTTTCCTGGAGCACGACCGATCCGCTAGGGGGATTTCTGGCGCTGCCGCTGAGCTTGGGGTTTGGGCCGGTGGTAGCGTACAACGTGTCGCTGGTGCTGCAACTGGGGCTGGCGGCGTTTTGCGCGCGGCTGTTGTGCCTGCGGATTTGCGCGAACCAAGCGGCCGCGCTGATCGGAGGCGCGTGCTTCGGGTTTAGTCCATTTCTGATGGCGCATGCGCTGGGGCACTTGAGCCTGGTGACGGCGTTTCCGATTCCGCTGTACTGCATCGCGCTCGACCGCCTGCTGACGCGTGACGAGCCGGGCTGGCGAGATGGCGCGTTGCTCGGGTGCGCGATGCTGCTGACGGCGCTGGCGCATTACAACTACACCGTGATCTGCGCGCTGGCGACGTTGGTGGTGATCGCGGTGGATGTGGCGATGCGCGGCGCAGTCGTGGTGCGGCGGACGTGGCGAGCGCTGGCGTGGGGCGCGGCGACTTTCTTGGCGCTATTCGCGCCGCTGCTGCTGATGCTGGTGGGGAATCGCGCGGATGTACCAGGGCCGCGGCCGTTCGATCACGTAATTCAATATTCGGCGGACGTGCTGGGATTTTTGATTCCGCCGTGGAATCACATTTTATTTGGGCGATTCACGAGCAACTGGGACTTGAGCATTTTTACCGCGGGATACGAGGGAACGGTGTATGTGGGGCCGGTGATTCTGGCGCTGGCGGCCATTGGCGTCTGGAAGGGCCGCCGCGCTTTGGGAAGGGTGCAGCGGAGATGGGCGGTTATCGCGACGGCGATGGGCGTTTGCTTTTATCTGCTGTCGCTCGGGCCGGCGCTGCGAATCTTTGGGCATCAGACGAGCGTGCCGGGTCCGGCGGCGCTGTTGTATCGCGTGCCGTGGCTGAGGTTCGTTTCCGCGCCAGCAAGATTTCAGGTGATTGTGGCGTTAAGCGCGGCGGTGCTGGCGTCGTTGGGCGTGGCGTATTTGATGGAACGATGGAGAGCGCGCACGGAATGGCAGCGTGCTGCTTTGGCTGGCGCAGTGAGTGCGCTGCTGCTGGCGGATCTGCTGACCATTCCCTTCCCGGCATCGTCGACAGCCGATCCGGCATGGCTGGGCGATGCGAGCGATGGGACTCCGGTGGCGTGCACGATTCCGCGGGCGCTGCAAACGGGGACGGTGATCACGTTTCCGCTGATCCATTGGCCCTACAGCATGAAGAGCACATGGATGCAGGTGCGCGACGAGGGACGATACAAACTGGTGGACGGATATTTGTCTTACAGCCCGGAGCGAATCTGGCTGGATTACTGGGCGAACCCGATAGTGCGGTCGCTGCTGGCGATACAGGGCGAGTTTGGAGCGCCGGTGGCGCTGGAGAAAGATCGCGATGTGGCGGCAAGCGCGTTGCGTGAGTTGGACGCGAGCGCGATCGTGATTTTCGATTCGCCGCAGCAGGATGCAGCGGTTGGCTATGTGCACGGACTGCTCGAGCGAGAAGGACGGCGCGAGGGAAGCTGCGTAGTCTTTGCGGCGCGTAGCGATGCTGATTCGCCTGCGGCTCGATAAGAAAGGCAAAAGCGAAGAGGGATGCTTCGCTTCACTCAGAGAGTGTGACGTTATTCCGAGAAACGCGATTTTTGTCGCGCAACTCGATTCTTTTCAGTATCGATTTTCGCGCAAATCAAAAAAGTCACAGCCTCTCGGGATGACAACATGGCCGCCCGGCCAACGAACAGCAGTTACCTATTCTTTGCCCGTGTAGCTGACGCGCCAGATGGAGTTGGAGCCGTCGTCGCTGACCAGCAACGAGCCATCCTGCGCGACGGCGATGCCGACCGGGCGTCCCCAAACCTGGCCGTCGGGAAGCACGAACCCGGTGAGGAAATCCTCGTAATCGCCGGAAGCTTTACCGGTCTGATGGCGCGGCACGCGAATCACCTCGTATCCTACGCGAACCGATTTGTTCCAGGAGCCGTGCTCGGAGGCGAAGATGTCTCCGTCATATTCCCTGGGGAACTGCTTACCGTCATAAATAGTGAGCTGCAGTGAAGCATTGTGCGGCTGCAGCGGAACGTCGGGAGTAATCACTTTGCTCTGCAATTCGGGATGCTTGCCGATGTGCCGAGGATCCTGATGCCCGCCCATATACCACCAGGGCCAGCCGTAAAAACCGCCGGGAGTCACGTGCGTGATGTAGTCGGGGACGAGATTGTCGCCAAGGGCATCGCGCTCGTTAGTGGAAACCCAGAGCTCGCCGTTTTTCGGATCAACGATGAGACCGCCGCCGGAGTTGCGAATGCCGTAGGCGTAGATGGACATGGCGGAGCCGTCGGGATTGAATTCGAGAATGTCGGCACGATTCTTTTCGTCAGGATGCGTGTCGGAATCGTCGACATTCGAGACGGAGCCGACCGAGACGTACATTTTTTTGCCGTCCGGCGAGAACTGCACGCTGCGGGTCCAGTGTCCCGAGGAGGCGTGCGGAAGATCGACGACGTGCTCGGCCTTTCCGCGGGCTTTCAGGTCACCGTTTTTGTAAGGGAAGCGGACGACCGCGTCGGTATTGCCGATGTAGACGTACTGCGGATTCGGGCCCGGCGGAAAGAAGGCAATGCCGTAAGGACGATTAAGTCCGGTGGCGAAGGTCTCGACCTGCTGGGGCTTGGAGTCGCCGCTGATGCCGCGGAAAACCTTGATGTCGCCGGGATCGCTTTCGGCGACGAAGTAATCGCCATTAGGGGCGGTGCGGATCAGGCGCGGGCCATTCAGATTCGTAGCGTAGAGATCCACCTTGAATCCGGGAAGCGCTTTGGGCCAGGCGTCATGCGGGCGATCGACGACCTGCGCATTGTTGCGCGAGGATTCGGTGGCGAAAGGCGCGGGAAGATCAGCGACAGTGATCCTGCGGAAGGCGCCGGGCTTCTCGTAGCGGAAATCGGTAAAGGGCGGCTTGGGCGGAGGGTTTTTCAACGAGGCGGCGGTGTTGGCGTCATAGGCAGCTGAAGCAGCGGCCCAGTCGTTGGACTTCAGGAAGGTAACGATTTGCCAGCGCTGTTCTTCAGAAAGCTGCGACCAGGAGGGCATCCCGCTATCGGGCTTGCCATTGGTGATGAACCAGAAAAGTTCGCCGTCTTTTGCGGACTGCGCAGCACCGCTGGCGAGCGAGGGAATGTTGCCAGTTCCCTTGCCCGTGGGAGTGTGGCAGGCGGCGCAGTTGGCGGCGTAGAGTTTGGCGCCAGCTTCGGCAGCATCCTTGTTGCCCGGGTCGGGATTTTTCATGGCGCTGGCGGATGCGGGCGCATCGTGAAAGCGCGCGGTCTGAGCGCGCAACGATGGAAATATCAGCAACCCAGAAACTCCTGCTAAGGTAAACACAGTAGCGGCGAAGCGCTTGCTCGCAAAGTTCATCGCAACTCCCTCCCCGTCGACTCGATGAGGATTATACAGGCAGGACGCAATACTTTCGAAAGCCGAAAACAGGGCGCCCGCGCAAAATTCCAGTAACAGTTCGGCTCAATTCATTGGTAACGTAGCGGCGGATTTTCGCTGCTCAACCCGTGCGAAATGTGTGACCATGGGCAAGAGAGCGGTTCTCGCAACAAACGGGCGCGCCGAACATCTAACAAGTATAGGCTGCATTTCAGGCATCAGGCAGCAACGGGTCCGAGACAGCGAAGTCCTAGACAAGAGTCCGAAACGATGACTCCGAAACCGAAAACTCCAGGAACGCAAACCAGGTTGCGGGTGGCCACCTACAATATTCATAAATCGATTGGGTGGGACCGGCGATTGCGGCCGGATCGCAT
>DASZMG010000148.1:0-6426 GCA_035551975.1 Candidatus Acidiferrales bacterium
AAAAATATCTTGCGCGGCGCCCGGGAGGAAGTCGCTCCAGGTTTCATATTTTCCGGCCCAACCGGCAGTTGCGCCATCGGACAAAACAGCCAGCGCTGCATTTTCGCAATCTGCCGTCGTGCGGGGCGGCGGCGATTTTACATGCCGGACCGCGCTGCGCACGCCATTATCGATCCCGCGCTGCTGGGCGGTAATGCCAGCCGGATTTGTGACGCGCGCCATTGCCCTGCCAACCGTCGCGAGCAACGAGTCGCTGCCATATTGCCCACGATAATGGACTTCAATGTATTGATTAGTTGCGGGAACATAGGCGCTGAAAAAATCGAGAGTGGTGCCGGAAATCACGTTGCACTCGCACCCCGAGGAGAGCGGTCCAACCAGCCGCGAGACATACGGCTGCCCCGGAAGCGATGTCCGCACCTCGACATCTGGCGCCTGGAGCAAACGGGTGAATGCAATCGCGCAATACAAGCCCGGAGAATTCACCAATGCGTATGTGCAAAATGCCGGAGCGCCGGAGATCACTCCGTCGTAAAGAATCGTCGCCGGCGCGACCATGCTGGCTGGATTGGTCGGGTCGATGTCGTGTACCTCGAGCACCAGCCGGAGATCCGCGCTAACCTGCGATCCTCCAATCCCCGCTCCTGCCGGGCTTGCCGCGCAATGAAAAGTCTGCTGCAGACGGAAAATTTCCTGCGAATAAATCCGCGTGGTGAGCACGTAATGATGGCCGGAAACGGTGAGCAACGCCGACCCGGCAGCAGCCCCGTTGATCAATGCCTGAATCTGCGAGACCGAACCGGCGGGAGAAATCTGAAACCCAGCCAGGCAATTCGCCGCCGAAATGCTGCCCAGGTATAGGCCGCCAATAATTCCAGAAGAAACGTTTGAAGTGAACACAACATCACCGTGTTCCATCACCCATGCCCCACCCATCTCCATCTGCTCCACGAAGGTCAGGGTGGTCGCGCCGTCCGCGCCGGTGCCGCCTGCGATCTGCAACTTTCCCGATCCCGCGACTATTGTGTGCGCAGGATCAGCGACATTCCATCGGGTTGGGTCGAGCGTAGCGTCGCCGAACTCCTCATCGAAGATGGTTCTGCTGCTTTTAGTAAAAGGAGGCTGCGAAAGGTAAAAGCGCGTGCTCACTCCATTGCCGACAAAGTAATCGCGAACGTAAGCGCGCGGCTCCAGGTTGCCGAGCACGGTCACATCGTTCACAATCGCATTTCCCGGTTGCAGGGTGAGGCCTTGTGGGCAAAAGTTTGGATCGGATTCGTTCAACGTGTAGCCCACGGCGCCGATGGGAGTGAGCAACACCTCTCCATTGAAAACCCGGTAACTTCCCCGGGCGAGCAGAGAAATTTCGCTGGCGTGTTGCGACCATGTTTTCTGAGGGTCGGGCACATAATAAGGAAGCGTGTCCAGATTTTGGATCGGGCTGAGATCAAAAGCTCCGGGCATCGCGTCCTGGGTCAACTGCCGGAGCGCGTCACCCGCGCTCCGGGCCACAAAAGGGCTGCGGGTTGAGAGTCGCTTTTCATCCAGCAGGAACTCGTCGCTCAGGACTACGAAATTGTAGCGGTACATCGCGCCGCGCTCACCCCATCCCAAATACTCGTACTCCGGTTCGGATTCTATGTACCCGGTAAAAACATCCTGCCCGTTGGTGCGGCCGAGTGTTACGCGTGCGCCGCGGCCAGGGACCACGAAGTCGCCACCGACCGAGATCAGGCTGAATGTCAATTGCGAAGCCGCATTCAGCTTGCGCGTGACTTTTGGAGATCGGGCGGCGTCGATATCCGCAGTGTAGTCGCGCGGTCCGAGCCCATCGAGATTGTCGATTTGCAGTTTCATTTTGATTTAAGAGTTCCTGGTGCAGCGCGATGGTTGATTCCAAATTGATTCAGTAAAGCGCCGACATTGCCGCCGGGAAATAGCTCCGGTAACAAACCGCGATCTGGCCGTCATTTTCGTCAGTATGCGGCAAGGCAATGAAGGCGGCGTGCAGCGTTATCGCAGCCGTCGGCTGACCGACCACTATCGTCTGCTCGCGCATGAATACTGGAGGGGCGGCACTGGTAGTCGCATGGACGGTCGTGGCCGGGCTCAAGCGCGGATAATAAAAACAGATCCTTCCGCCCGACGCATCACCGGTAACGAACAGCGCCGACCACTCCTGAAAGAATGCGCCGCCTTCTCGGTCCACGAAAGCCAAGACCTTCTGCACGCCCGCACCGGTCGCGGGTGTGCCGCCCAGCAACGGTTGGGCAAGCAATAAAGAGGTCGCGGTGAGTTGCGCCACCCGTCCGAGATTGAACGTAACCCGCCGGATGTAGTTCACATCCTGGTTTACATCCGACGGATTGTTGACATAGGCTGCAGAAATCCCTGACCCAACGTAGCCGGTTTGCTGCTGATAGTCGGCGTCGACCGCAATAATGTCGTCTGCGGAAAACAAACCGACGGGGCCGGCGCCGACGATTACTTCGCCCGCGCTTGAACCAGGCAGGACCGCAGTCGCGGCCAAGGGAGATCCGCCTGAGGGCTGGGCCGGCGAATTAGGATCGGAGGCCAGCACGTTCATGTGCTCCGAACCGCCGGCCAGCGCCATCTGCAACTTTCCCCATTCACGAAAATCGAACTCGATGCGAGCATCGAGGATGCCGCGAAATTGCGCTGCGGCTGCCCCGCGAATACCGGCGCGCAGCGGTTCGCTCGGGGTAAGGCTGACACGCTGAAAATTATCGATCCACCCCAGGTCAATCCACGGCGCGGGCGGCGAATCTAGAGAGAAGCCCGCGTTCCTGCCAGGATCGAAGACTGCCGGAGTTTCCGTGGCGCGATTCACCGGCGCGAAATATGCGCGTACCCGTTGGCCAAACGGCACCATGCCGCCGCGGATTGCAAAGCTGCTCATAATCGTCCTTTGTACTGGCAGATAGCAGATAGCACCCAGTATTCAGCCCTTGCGGTGCGCAGACTTTCGCCCACGCAGTGGATACTCGTGCTGCAATTGTCGAAGGGTTGGCTGATTGCTGAGTGCGGTTCTTTTAGAACTTCACTTCGGAAAAGAAGAACACTTTCAAGCTCGACGTTCGCTCCAGGCGCACCCCAGTCGTACCGCGTGGCAGCGCTTCGGTTCGAGGAGCCTCACTGCCGGCGACTTTGCCCAGTTGCGGCGTGGTCCAGACAACGCTCGTGCCCAGGTTCGCCGGAGTGGTCTGTGTGTAATCCAGCTTCGTTGTCGACGCCGGTTGGCAGATGGTGATCAGTTCTGTATCGAGAGCGTTCAGGGTTCGCCCGCGGTCGACTCCGCTCTCGACTGTCCCGAAAGTGTGATACGAAATCAGGCATTCCAGGGAGAAGGTCCCGCGATCGCCCACCTGTTGCGGCACCGCCTGTGCGGCGCCCCATTCGAGGTAAAAAGCGTTCGGCAATGGCTTGACCGGGATCACAGCTTCGTTTACGGCAACCACCACCGCCGGTCGGATAACGCCGTTGAGCGTAATCACTCGCGCAGGATTCAACGCCGCAAGCCGGTTGCGCAGTGTGATGTAGAAAGTGTCTTTGGTGAATTGCATAATAGCCTTCAGCCGTCAGCTATCAGCCATCAGCTAAAACGGCAAAAAATGATGTTTCGAAGTGCATTGATTAATTGAGTGAGTGCTAGCTGGTGCTTCGCCCGAGGCAACCTGATGGCTGACGGCTGACGGCTGCTTTATTCCACCGCCACCACTCGGTACAAGTAGGCCGTGCCAGCGAAGTATTCCGTGCTCACGCTTTCGATATGGAAGAAATCCGTCTGAAATTGGATTCCCAGCGCCAGATCGAATAGGGCTTCACCAGAGGCGGCACCTTCCGCGTCAACCGCACTGGCCACCGCCGAAGCGGAGATGAGGAATTCCATGCGCACCCGCGGGCCCGTGCTGGGCGCGGGCAGCGTGCGCACCACCACCGGAGAAATCGTCAGCTGCTGCACGCCCGGATCGGTCAGCCCGAGCTGGGTGCTGTCGCTTCCAGTTTCGGTCGGCAGAGGCAGCACCAGTCCGATCTGATTGCCCCCCAGAACGCGCAATAGTGCGTCCGCCGCGCGCAGAACCGCAGTTCCTGCAATGGCCATGGTTCATCTCGTTTTCTGCGCCACAAAAGGCGCGAGCATTGAGCGCACGGTGGCGTCGAGAAGATCAGGCGCGAAGTAATCCATGCGGAAGCGGTCCATGTGGCCGGTCTTAACGTTCACTGCCGGTGTCGCCTGAGCATTGCGGACCACCTGCGCGCAGGCATACTTCACCGCGTCAGGAATGGTCGCGTATCCCGCCGTATAAATAATGTCGACCTCGCTGAACCACAGGCCTACCAGGTTCAGCGGCAGCGTGAGCTCGCCGGTCGTGGGGTCGAAGTCGACCGATGTCGGATCGAGGTTGCTCCACGTTCCCGGCATGCCGAACATCAGCGCGACATCGAGTCGCAGATCATCGAATGGCCATTCCCCGCGACGAGGCATGGTATAGCGTCCGCGCCCAGAGACGATCGGCGAAGTGGCCGGCGCCAACGGGACAAGCGGCAGATAAGTCAGGTGAATCGTGTTGCGGTCCGCCATCATGCGAATGCGCTCTTCGTACTGTGCGATCGCCAGCGTGGCGCGGCGGCAATGCGCGTCGATCAACGACGACGACGCGCCGACCAGCGCCGGGTCTGTGGTCGTGTCAATTCCGTAAAGTTGATATTCGGTTGGAGAAAGGTAGTTCATGAAAAACAGCTCCTAGCTCTTGGCTGTCAGCTCTTAGTTTTTTGAAACTTGGTTGAGATCCTGCTGAAACTCAGTCATGAAAACGCCTTGTCATTCCGAAGTCGTGTGAACGATGAGGAATCTGTTCTAGCGAAATAGATTCTTCCGGAAATGAATCCCTTCGGAATGACAAGGACAGTGCGCATTTGCCGACGACCGACGACCGACGGCCGACGCCGTCTTACCGGTCCACCTTCACTTCGTAGTGCGCGTAGGAAGCTCCTTTCACCACCACGCCTCCAAACTTGACTACAACGTTCTGTGCAGCGAGAGTGCTGGGCAATCCAAGTTGGAATACGCGAGGATTCGGATCGGTAAGCCAGTGATACTCGATCATGTCTTCACTGACGATGTACGCCGGCAGCACCGCCGTGCCACTGCCCGGAGTTCCCGTGTAGCCGATTGCCCACTCGGGAATGAGCGGCAGATCGCCGGCCTGGGTGCTGAGAGCCTTCACCGTAAATCCGCCCGTGATTTCCACCGTGTTCAGCACGACGTTGAAATCCGCTTTCATCTCGCGGTCAATCAAATCGAGCAGAACCGGATTGGCATAGATCGCTGTCGGACGCACTGCGTACGATGAACTCGCCACCATTTGCGCAACCGTGGATTTCAACCCATCCACGATGCTGGCGGTCGTGCCGATCGTCGTTGTGTTGCCGCCCGCTTCGATCTGCCCAATCGCGCCAAAATACTGCAGCGTGGTCGGCGTCGAAAGCGAAGTGTCGGTGCCGTTCCACAGCGAAACATCATGCGTGCGCATGATTCCTTCGACCGCATCAGCCAGATCTTTCGCCTGCAGGTAAGCGAACTGGCTCTGCTGGCTGCCGACTTCGAGATCAAAAAGGTTGTAGTTGATCTGCGAAACCAGCGCCTTCAGCGGAACACTGCGTTCCACGCGAGTTGGTGTCTGCACTGTGGCTGCAATGTTGCGGGGGTCGACAAATGCCTGCGCCGCAGTGGGCGATGGAATGGCGGTCTCCTCGAAGAAACGCGAAGGATGCCCAGTTGCCGGCACCTGCTTGATGCGCTGCCCGAATGCTCCTCGGCGCCGCACGATGTCCGTGATTTCGGTTTGATAACGGTTAACTTCAATCGCACCCGGCCCAAGGAAATCGGCGGCCGCGTGCAGGTCAATAAATTGTCCGTTCATGTTTTCTCCTGAAGAAAGAATGTTTGAAAAAGCTGTCAGCCGTGTTACTCGATCATTCCTGCCCGTGCCATCTCCGCTTTCACCGCAATGCGTTGTTCAACGCTCAGCGTCTGCAGCGTCTTATCGATAGCACCCGCTTCGAGTTTGTCGCCTGGTTCGGCATTGTTTTTGGCCAGCAGCGCCGAAACGAATGGCGACAATGTCTTGCGGGTCAGGCGTGCCGCCTGTGCCTTGAGGTCGGAATTTACTTTCTCGAGCTCCGCCACGCGACGTTCCAGTTCGCGCGCGCCTCCGGCATCAACGTCGACTCCGCGTTCTTCCACGGCGGCGACAATGCGATCGACCTTTGCGTTCATCGCTTCATGTTGTGCGTCCAGTTTTCCCAGGACGCGGTCCAGTGTCTCAGCCGCATTCGCCAGTCGATCGGCGGCAGCGGCCAGTTGATCAAGCGTTTCGTTCTGTTCCATGAGTTCTCCTTTTA
>DASZMG010000149.1:0-18791 GCA_035551975.1 Candidatus Acidiferrales bacterium
TTTATGGAGAATGGCCGTCCCCGAAGGCCTCAGCGCTCGACGCATCAGGTTTCGGTAAAGGAGCTGTATGAAGCCGTTTATCACCAAAGACACCCCTGTTACAGATGAAGTCTTGAATGTGATCGCTCTTGTGCCAACCAAAAGCCTGTCCAAGGTCGTAGAAGATGGGTTCTTCAAGAAACTCAGCGACCGGGATTTCATGCGCATCGCTTTCATACTTGCGGAAAAGGGCTATGGAGAAGGAGGATCACCGATCGGTGGCGTGATCATCGACGATGAAACGCACAAAATTGTGGGCAAGGGTCACAACACCCTCATACAGGAAGGTCATCCCTATAACCACGGCGAAACTTCCGCCGCACGCGATGCGGGTCGTCTCGATTTCAGTAAGACGACGATGTTCACATCCCTGAGCCCTTGCGATATTTGCGCAGCTTTGATTCATCAGCTCCAATTCCAGCGCTTGGTGGTTGGCGATATCACTAACTTCGCCGGCAATGAAGACATGCTTCGACAAAAAGGCGTGCAGGTGGAAATTTTGGAAGATCCCGACGGCATTGCTTTCTTTGCGAAATACCTGAAAGAAAAGCCGAATCAGCACATGGAAGACGCTCACGGCTTGGCCGGCGTACGTAAAGCGTCCGCAGTAAAAAAATAATCCTGTGTCGGGCTAGCGGGCCGGGATGCGGAGAGGTTTGTCCAGCTTCTCCAGAACCCAGGTGGGAGTGAACGGCCCTGAACCCTCCACGGAAAAATCGTAACCCCGGAGCGCATCGGTCACCGCATTTGATACCGCCGCTTGCGCTCCGGTGCATCCTCCCTCACCGGCGCCGCGCATCCCGAAAGGATTAAACCGCGTCGGCGTTTCCATATGCGTGATGCGGAAATCGGGCGGCAGGTCCGCCGCTCCCGGTAACACGTAATCCATCAGCGCTCGCGTTTGAAGCAGGCCATTTACGTCGTACACCACTTTTTCCCGAAGCACTTGCCCGATGCCTTGCACCACTCCGCCCACAATTTGGCCTTCCACAAGAAGCGGGTTAGCAACTTTCCCGCAGTCGTGCGCTACGATATAGCGCGGAATTTCAATACGGCCGGTCTCCGGATCGATCTCCACTACCGCGATGTGTGCAGCATAGGCATACGACGGATGTGCTACATCGAGCCGGAAACGAGCCTCGATTCCTCCATCGTTCGCTTTGCCATTTCGCGCGGCCAAGCGAGTGGGAATTTCCGCCATTGGGATGAACGGTTCCAAGCGCGAGCATGTAATTCCTCCGTTCTCCCAGCTCAGTTCGTCCCGTGCGATGCCTAAATGCGCAGCCGCTCGATTCAAAATTTCCTTGATCAGCTCGCGCGCCGCTAACCTTGCGACCGCTCCACCCACCGCCGCTCCCCGGCTGGCGAATGTTCCAATGGCATCTGGAACTTCGTCGGTGTCACCTTGACGAACAGCCACCTGCTCCATTGGAATACCCAGCTCTTCAGCAACAAGCTGCCTTTGCACCGTTTCAGAACCTTGCCCCATGGGCATGATGGAACTGAACAAAATAATCGTTCCGTCAGGCTGCAGCCGGACTCGCGCATTCTCATACGGACCTACCGCGGTGATCTCCACATACATCGCGATGCCCATGCCGCACAGCCGGCCCTTCTGGGAGGCCGACGCTCGCTCGCTTTCAAAATCCTCGTAGTTCGCCAGTTTCAGGGCTGCGCTCAGGCAACGCGGATAATCCCCTTCGTCGTAGATAATCCGGCCCGCGCCCGCGAAATCAGTTTCTCCCCGGTCGAGCGGTAATTCTTCCGGTCGCAGCAGATTTCGCCGCCGTATTTCCGCGCGATCCATTCTCAGCGCGTGTGCCGCTTCGTCCATCAGCCGCTCCATCAGCAACGCGGCCTGCGGCGCTCCTGCGCCGCGCAGCACATTGAGCGGGACTTTGTTCGTCACCACGGAGAACATCCGCGCGTCGAGATTCGGTATCCGGTACGGTCCGCGAACCATCGCTGCCATCGCCGTAATGGGCGAGTTCGGTACTAATCCAAATGCCGCTCCGATATTGGCCCAGCCAGTCAATCGAAGCCCCACAAACACGCCATCCGGACCGACCACCGCTTCCGCATCCACAGTTTCTTCCCGTCCGTGCACCGCGGAGCCGAAATATTCCCGCCGGTCTTCGCTCCATCGGACCGGTCGCTTCAGTTTCAGCGCCACCGCCGGAACGATAATCTCTTCCGGATACACCATTTCTTTGCATCCAAAACCGCCGCCAAGCCGCGGCGCCGTGACCCGAATCTGGCTGGCATCCATTCCAAATGCAGTCGTCAGCGCAGTGTGGAGTGTGTGCGGAATCTGCGTCGTGCTTTCAACGTGAATCCGTTCGCCCTTGTCGACCAGCTTCGCGATCACACCGCGATTCTCCATGGGAACTGCCGTCTGCCGGTGAAACTCGAATCGCTTTCGAATCACCAGGTCGCCTTCGCGCGCCACGAAAGCCGAATTCCCATCGTGCTGCCTCGTTTCGTACACGATGTTCGTGCCATATTCCGGATAAAGGAGCGGTGCATTTCCCTCGATCGCCTGCAGATGATCCGTGACCGCTGGCAGGTTTTCGTAATCGATCTCGACAAGCGCCGCCGCGTCTTCTGCCAGATAGCGATTCAGCGCTACGATCAACGCAACGGGTTGGCCAACATAACGCACGCGGTCTTTGGCCATCACTCTATGGCGCACGTCCAGTGTTCCTACGAGCATATCGAGGCAAGGCAGTGCATCATCGGCCAGATCAAGATCGGCCGCTGTGAATACGGCGATGACCCCGGGGTTTTTCAGAGCGTGTTCCGAGCGTATGCCTCGTATCAGCGCATGTGCGTGCGTCGAGCGAACGATGAAAGCTTCAGCAGCATCAGGTGTAGGAATGTCCGCGAGAAATCCACCGGCCCCACGCAACAGATCAGCATCTTCCGCGCGACGAATCGGCTTCCCCGCGTAGCGGTAACTTCGGCCGGGACGAACCGAAGGACTCGCGACGTCAGCCATTGTTTTCCCGCCCGGGCCCTGGTGTTTCCCCGCCAAGCGCGCTGCGCACAGCAGCCAAGATGTTGCGATAGCCCGTGCAGCGGCAAAGGTGGCCGCTCATGTATTGTGGGACCTCATCCGAATCTGGCTGCACTCCGCGCGAGATCATGCAATGCACTGTCATCAGCAGGCCCGGCGTGCAGTAGCCGCACTGCAATGCATGGCGCTCCTTAAAAAGCTGCTGTACCGGGTTGAGCCCGCTGGCGAGATTGATTCCCTCGATCGTAACGATCTGCGACTCGTCACTTTGCACCGCGAGCAACGTGCACGAACGCGCGGGTTCCCCATTGATGACCACCGTGCACGCACCGCAAGCCCCCTCGCCACAACTCACCTTCAGCGCAGTCAGCCCTAGGCAATCTCGCAGAAAATCGCTTAGCAGCAGACGATCCGGTACCACGGCGCAAACTTCTTTTCCGTTCACCACAACGCGAAGCTCCGTCGTCGGCTCGTCCAATGCAGCCCACGCCACGTTTGGAATTGCCGAAATAGCTTCGCTCATGTGTTTTCTCGCCCTGCCGTGCATCGTGATCGTGCAGTTTCCAGAGCCCGGGAAACCGCCACAACTGCAACCTTCGACCGAAACCCGGCGCTTGCGTGCAGATCGGAACGTGCTGACCACGGACGCTCCCTGGCAGCCATGTGAGCCGCATCGCGAAACACAGAGTCATTCTTTGCAGCTTCTCCCACGAGTCCCTTTTCCGCGCTTCGCGCTCGATAGGGATTTGCGGTCAGCCCGCCGAGCGCGATCCTCGCACTGCGAACGTGGCCATTCTCGTCCAGCAGAAGTGTCACGGCGCAGCACACCAGTGCGAAGTGGCCTTGCCGCAGTTGAATTTCCGAAAATCCCCAGCCCTCCCCGGTAGCCCGGGTCTGAAAACTTGCAGAAACAATCAAGCTGCTCGAAGGCAGGCGCGTGCCTGCCTCAATCGAATAAAAATCGGCCGCGCTCATTTGCTGGCTCACGCCACCCGCGGAGAGAATCTCGACTTCAGCATCCAGCGCCACGGCCGCCACCGGCACTTCGCCGCCAGCGTTCGCCTGTGCCAGGCAGCCGACCACCGTCCCCCGGCTCCGCACTTGCGGCATCGCAACCCACGTCAGCACCTCGGACAGCAGTGGGATCGACTTACGAATCGCCGAACTGTGCTCTATATGCGCTTGCCGGCACGCCGCGCCAATTACCATCGCGCTCGAGGTCTCTGACACCTGCTCCAAGCCAGGACATCGCATGATATCGATTATCAGGGAAGGGGCGATGCTTCGAGCACTCAGCGCGGGAATCAAACTTTGTCCCCCAGCAAGAATCCGCGCCTCTCCATCCGAGGCGCAAAGTGTTTCAACTGCCTGCTGCGCGGTTTCCGCTCGAGTGTATTTACACTTCGGGGGTTTCATGCAAAATTTCCATGTTTCGTGGACTGCGTCAAGTAGGGTAGCAGCACTTTCTGTCGCAGACACGATCACATCGTTTATGCATGCCATCCAAAAAGGGAAAGTGAAAACGTGCTCTGTATTTGCTGCGAGGCACGTGAACCAACGCGTGAGCGCTGATTTCCAGGCATAATGCCTTAGATGTTGCGGTGGACCCGTTAACGACTGTTTGGTGCGTCGACGCAGGAGTCTGTGAATCCTGTATAAGCATAAAATGATTGTGAAGGCCCTTATCTCTACAGCTATCATGTAGCTGTGCATTTCGAAAGACAGTTGTTGTTCATATAGTTCTCCGCAACTGTAATTATTTACATTGTTAACCTTAAAGTTGCTACTTGTGCCCGCGGGTTGAAGTTGCGATAGTTTGATGAAAATCGAAAAGGACTGTGGAACTTGAAGAAAAAAAAGGCAAAGGCCCCGGCGCCCCGCATGAAACGCGATCGACGCCGCAAACATAAACACTGGCAAGTCACCGTCTTCTACCATGACGGAGAAAAGTTTGCGCGCGTTTACATCGATCGCGAACGAGCGGAGCGGTTTGCTGAGCGACAGAAAAGATCCCCGATTGTGAAATCCGCTCGCATCCTCGAAGTCGATTAAGCGGCCTTAAAATCAAGGGATCTATGGCCGCGTTTGGTCGCGCCGATACTGATTCGGAGTAATCCGCCTGGGGACTACTTCACGTACCCGGTGGTAGGGGGCGGAACGTAATCTTGGCCGTACTTATTTTTGTGGGCGAGCGTGAAGTCAGGATTATTGATTACGCGGATGGTCTCCATGGAGCGCGCCGAAGTGGAGATGGTGACCGGGTGCTCCAACGCTTTTAGGTCTTCGGGAAGGCTGCGTTCGTACCAGGTGTGGGCTTCGTAGCGGCCATCTGGCACATTTGGAATGGAGATATGACCGTAGCGATCGGAAATCGCAAAGTAAGGCGTGTCCACCGCGACGACCACGGCGCTCATTTCCTCATGAATGTTGCAAAAAAGAAAACTGACGCCGATGCGATCAAATCGCACGGATTTGCTGGATCCCGCCTCGTAAAGGCCTAAATCGAACCGCTTGCCATTGAATAGGGAAAAAACGTTGTGGAAGAAGGGATCTTTGTTGGGGAACTGCACCTGCGTCCCAGCCTGGATGACCAAAACGTGCGGTTCGAAGGATTTGTTGCGCTGCACTAACTGCGGCTGATGCCCTGAGTTGGCGGGAGGAAGGCTCTTCTGGTCAAGCGGGGAAAGCCAAACGACGACATCTGAGGCGTCTGAGGGGCTTGGCGTCGCGGTGGCCAACTGAAGCTGTTCCCGCTTAACGATTTCGACCTGCGCTGTGACTGGTGCTTGTTGCGCGAGTAGATGGCTCGAGAACGTGGCGGCAGCCAGTACGGCGGCCAGTGCAAGATTCCAGGTTGGGCTCTTGTGCGCAAGTGTTCGCATCAGAATATGTACCCCAGGCTTACATTTATGTGGCTGGCCGAATATCCCTCATCGTCGAGTACGTACGTTTTGAGATGGCGATACTCGACGGAGAAAAGAACGTCGGAACGTAGTTGGTAAATGAAGTTCACAAAGGGGCTCACGTTTTTGCTGAGGGAGACGCCGTAGTAGGAATCGGTTATGGGAAAACGGCGGAGTTCGGAAGCGAAAGGATTGTCGATCCCGAGCGCGCCGTTGATTTCGAATTTGGGAACGGGTTTGAATTTTAGCTGTGTCCATCCGCCTACCGAGTCGAGGCCCAGGATTTGCGAGGGGCTGAAGAGTTGACCGGCCATAATCACGTCCTGACCCATGCCACCGCCGAGGCCGCCAAGGGCACGTCCGCGATAGAACTGAGCCGTAAGACCGAAATATTTTCCAAGGGGTAGCGTGAGGTCTGCGGTGCCGGCCCACCCGTCAATGTGGCGACCAAAGCCCCAGTACTGGCGACCGTAATAGCCGCCGGTGCCGATGGTGATGTTTTTGGCCAAGTATTTTCTCGCTGAGTGCCACGCGGGTGGCGTAGGCGGGCTGCCCGGATTCTTCTCCCCAAGAGGGATAGCGTTCATAACTTGAAAACGGAAGGTCCCCGGAGAGCGAATCTAAAATTCCCGCAGACAACGCTAGAGCGGAGGTGTCTGAAAAATGGATGCGATGTTCGATGCGAACCTGCGGCGTCCAAGCCCAGAGGTTCCCGGCGTAAGACAAGGCGGGAATCGAGAATTGTGCCAGGGAAGTCGGAGCGAGCGGAGAAAAGAATAGGAAATCCTGTCCGGCGATAATGGAGGTGTTGTTCCAGTCGAGGCGGATCGTGCCGGTGCGCAAACGAACCAGCCCCAGAACCGTGCCATTTGGTGTATTGGGGAATCCTCCGGCGAAATCGAAGCGGATATCGGCGCTGGTGCGCGCGCCGGCCACATCGGGTCCGAATACGCTCAGACCGACCTGCGATTGTCGCAGTGTGCCGCCAAAAGTGCCGGCAGAATCAAGCGGATTTGATTCGACGGCGATCTCCGGGGAGTCCGCGTTGTCGACCACCCCGCGATTCTCAAACATGTTCAGCAGAATGACGCCCGACAGGCGGAGGCGGTATTTCGATCCGCTTTCAACTTTTGTCTGGGCCTGATCGGCGAGCTTCGAGTCGGTCAAATCTTCGTCGTCTTCGAGCTGCGAGAGCCGCTGTTCCAGCGTGCGACCTGCGGGTGTCGTGGGAGCGGAGTTTGAAACAGAAGCGGCGGCGTTGGCGGCGGGGAAGGTGAGGTAGGGATCGTCAAGATTCGCTGCGGGCGCCGGTTGCGGAACGCTCGACCTGCGTACGAGGGGACCGTCGCTCGACTGAGTTTGTTGCTTGCCCTGTAATTCGGTCAATTGCGTGCTAAGGGATTGAACTTGCGCCTGTAACTGCCTCACGGTTTCGGAAAGCGTGCGGACCTGGGTGGCGAGTTCGGTGATGGAATCCGGCGCGTTTTCCTGGGCGCGAATGCTAGGGGTGGCGAAGAGTAACACCATGATGACGCATGATGCGAGCACGGTCGTCACGGTTCGATGGAGTGCCACGCGTGGCTTACTGGATGGAATTAGCCCGTGTTTAGCTAACGTGGACATCGGCATCGCTCCGTTGCTCGAGTTCTTTGTCGGCGAGAACCGCGCGGATGTTCTCGACCAAACTCGAAACTGAAAAAGGCTTCTGCAGAATTGGAAATTGCTGTGCGGCTGAGGCTCCGCCTGCCATGTATTCGGCGTAGCCAGTCATGTAAAGGATTTTCGTGTCGGGTCGAGCCGCTTTCATGCGAGCGGCAAGTTCGCTGCCGCTCATGCGTGGCATAACCATATCGGTTAGCAGTAAGTGGATTTTGCCGGTGTACTTCGAGGCTTCTTCGAGGGCTTCGAAGCCGTCCTTTGCTTCGAGCACGGCGTAGCCACTGACCTTCAGAAATTCGCGCGTGAGGGCGCGCACGCCGGACTCGTCTTCCACCACGAGAATGGTTTCGCTTCCACGCGGCACGGCCACGGGTTTGTTCTCCGTGCCAGCGGCGGGAACCTTGGCGGCCACTAGCGGCAAATAGATGTCGAAGCGAGTGCCTTTACCCACTTCGCTTTCCACCCAGATGAATCCGCCGCTTTGTTTCACTACGCCGTAAACGGTGGCCAATCCGAGTCCCGTACCTTTGCCCATTTCTTTGGTCGTGAAGAAGGGCTCGAAGATGTGAGCTTTCGTCTTCTCGTCCATACCGTGCCCGGTGTCGGCAACGGAGAGCAGTACGTAAGGGCCGGGCGCCATGGGAGGCCGCTTGGCGGCCTCGCGCTCATCCATATCGACATTTGCGGTAGTGACGAGGATTTTTCCGCCGTTAGGCATGGCGTCTCGGGAATTGACTACGAGATTCAGGATCACCTGCTCGATTTGGCCGGGGTCAGCCTGCACCGCGGATAGTTTTGGATCCGGCGTAAATGCGTATTCGATGTGCTCGCCGATGAGGCGCGGGAGCATCTTGCCCATATCCGCGACAACGGCATTAAGATCGAGGACGCGCGGTTGCAACACCTGCATGCGGCTGAAGGCGAGCAATTGACGGGTCATGGTGACGGCACGCCCGGCAGCCTTTTGAATCTGCTCCACGCTGTTGCGGTTGGATTCGGTCCCGCTGATGCGGTCGAACAATAGGTCTGCATGGCCGCGAATGATGGTGAGCAAGTTGTTGAAGTCGTGGGCGACGCCGCCGGCCAAGCGCCCAACAGCCTCCATCTTGTGAGCTTGGCGCAGGCGATTTTCGAGCTGCTTCTGATCTTCCTGCGTCTTCTTGAGGCTGGTACGCATGCGATCGAAGGCGCCCGTCACTTCGGCGACTTCGTCGCCGCCCGTGGCGTCCAGGGGATATTCAAAATCACCCTGTTCCAATGCGCGCACGCTGGCCACCAGGTTCGCCAAGGGCCGCGTAAAGGTGTGTGAAATCAGGAACACCAAACACGCTCCGGCGAGCACGCTGATGAGACCCAGGCCAATCAGCACACGATTGAGCTCATTAAGGAACTGTGTCGCTTTATCAAACGATTTCAGGATGCTGAGCGAAACGGCGGGATGACCGTTGGCCGATAGCTCAACGCTCGCACGCAGGTAGCGTTCGCTGCCCAGCTTTATTTCGTCCTGCGAGCTCTCGGAGGCTTGAAATTGCTCCTCCAGTTGTGATTTTTCGCTGTCGGGGAGGGTCGTTGCTACCAGCGTGCTGTCGGCATAGAAGGCCACTTCGCCAGCGGTGATATTGCCGAAGTTACGTGCATCTTCTGCGCCGATTTCGTGACCAACTACAAGAAAACCGGTGGTGCTGTTCGCCGAGGCCGCACCGAAATATATGGGCTGAAGCAAAATTTGGTAGAGGCGGCCAGCGCCGAACCACCAATCCTTGGATTCCTGCTGGGAAAGAGACCTGGCCAGAAATTGCTGGGCCATCTCCCGATTCAAACCTGCGGAGCGACTCTGCAATCCAAGCACCTGCCCGGACCGGTTGGCCATAATCAGCAGATCACTTCCACTTTGCCGCCATACTTCCGCGGAGCCGTCCTGAATAGTCGGCGAGTCGCCAGTGGTCATGAGCGCGCGGACGTTCGGCAGATTCGCCAGCAATTCTGCGGAGCGAGAGAGAGTTTCTTGCCGCTGGTGCTCAAAGGTTCCGTACGTTTCTACGGAATTGCGGAGATCTTCTTGAATCCCCGCGCGAACACGCTTCTGCACGCTGTAGCGGACGGTAAGGAGCGTAGCCGTGCTAAGGCCAGCGGTGATGGCGACCAGCGACAAAAGGAACTTGGTGCGCAGTCGAAACGATCCCATTTTGCAACACAGCCCCAGAGGGAAGCCTCGTCCCGAGGGAGGAACAGGCATGGGTGCGACGAATGGGACGGGCGACCCGCTTCGCCTCAATCTAGCACCCACGAGCCTAGTACTAGAACTATACCGGCTAGTTGTGTGTCGAAAGCTATATAACGCTTTTTCCTGCAAAGAAGGTGCGCCAAATTGCTGGCAACGAAGCCGAAAAATACTTACAATGCCATGCCGCCCGTGGAGGGTGTCCCCAAGCTAGGTTTTCCTGTTCAGTATACTGAACGCGTAGTTCTGCACGCCTTGCCTGGGAGTTTAAAATCGCAGCAATTCAACTTTTTCAATCAAGCAGCTTTATCTTGAGGAGAGGGTATAGCACCGACTATGGACACAAGATTCATCGGGCAGCCACATGAGTGGGATCCGCGCCGCGTTTACAGCCAAACCGGTGTCGACTGGCAATATCGGGTTGATTTCGATCGCCTCCGCAAAGACCGCCTCGCGCGCGTGCGCGAGCAGATGACCAAGCGCGATGTGGGCGCGCTGGTTCTGTTTGCCGGTGCGAACATCCGCTACATCACCGGTTCCTATCAGGGAAATTGGAAATACAACATCAACATCCGCTACGCCGTTCTTCCCAACGGCGGCGAGCCGATCCTGTTTGAAACTGCCGGTTCCGACTTACACTGCGCAGAGATCGATCTTCCATGGATGGAAGGCCGCATTCGTCCGGCCATCACCTGGCAGTGGGCTGAAGGCGCTGTGCCGTATATGGCCGAGCGCATGGTCGGCAGTGTGGTGGAAGTGCTCAAAGAACACGGTTTGGCCAAGGAAAAGATCGGTGTCGACAACTTTGATATGGCCGCTTATAAAGCTTTCACCGCGGCCGGATTGAATGTCGTGGATGCTTGGCCGCTGATGTCTGGCGCCCGTGTCATCAAAACGCGCGACGAAATCGAGTTGCTCAAGATGTCCTCCAGCATCGGCGACGCGGCTATGTGGAAGATCAAGTATGAATGGCTGAAGCCGGGCGTCCGGGAGCGCGAGATCGACTCGAAAGTTCACGAGTTCATGCTCGAGCGTGGCTGCGAAATCATCTATGACATCATCGTCGCCTCAGGCGGCAACACCAGCCCCTATCGCCGCTGGGCCACTGACAAGATGATCCGCCAGGGGGACTTGGTGATCGTTGACATTAACGCCGTCGGTCCTTCCGGTTACTTCATCGACTTCGTACGCTGCTTCAAGTGCGGCGGTCAGAAGATGACTCAGAAGGAAATCGATCTCTACCGCGAAGTGTACGATTCCATGTACGCTGGCCTGGAGCAGCTCAAGCCCGGCAACACCACGGCCGACGTTGCCTCGAAGTTCCCTGAGTACGACGATGACAAGTACGGCACGGTGACCCTGCAGCAGTTTGCACACAGCATCGGCCTCACCTTGTACGAAGGCATGTGGATCTCGCGCGCCTATTCGCTCAAGTATCCCGCGGAGATTAAAGAAGGCATGTACTTCGCCATCGAAACTTTCGCCGGCCATCCGCACCTGCAGCAGACCTGCCGTCTTGAGGAAAACGTCCTCGTATCCGGCAAGGGCCCGGTTGTGTTCACCATGATGGAGCACATGGAAGAGGCGATGCGGAAATAAGATGGCCTCTAAACTGGTTGCGGTAACGGACTCCGTTTTTCCGAACCTGGACCCGGCGCGCGAGGTGCTGAAAAAGATTGACGCGGATTTGCGCCTCGCGTCCGATGCCAAACCGGACGCAATTCTCAAGGTGGCCAAGGACGCTGACGCGATCCTCACCACCTACGCCAAAGTCACCGCCGATATGATCCCGCAGCTAACCCGCTGCCGGATCATCGGCCGTTTCGGTATTGGCGTCGACAATGTCGATATCCCCGCGGCCACCGGGAAGGGAATCGTGGTCACCCGCGTTCCCGACTATTGCCTGGACGAAGTTTCCGATCATGCCATGGCTTTGCTGCTTTCCATCGTGCGCAAAATTCCCTACATGAGCGCGCGCACGCAGTCTGGTACATGGGAAATGAAGGCGGCTGTGCCGATTCATCGGCTTCGCGGCACCACCCTCGGCTTGGTCGCTTTCGGCCAGATCCCGCAGTTGATGGCCCCCAAGGCGAAATCTTTCGGCATGCGTGTGGTTACGTTCGATCCTTACGTCCCGCAGGAAGTGCTCACCAAGGCGGGAGTCGAGCGAGTCGAGTTTGACGAACTGGTGAAGATTTCCGACTACATTTCCATCCACACCCCGCTCATGCCAGCCACGCATCACTTGTTCAATGCGGACGTGTTCAAGCGCATGAAACCCACTTCCTATGTGATCAACACGGCTCGCGGCCCTATCATCGATGAGCTGGCCCTGGCGGAAGCGCTCGACAAGAAGGAAATTGCCGGCGCAGCTCTCGATGTGATGGAGAAGGAGCCCACCACCAGTTCTCCTCTGTTCGGACGTGACAACGTCATCGTCACGCCGCACAGCAGTTTCTATTCCGAGGAGTCGCTAGTAGACTTGCAAACGAAGGCCGCCGAGGAAGTGGTCCGCGTTTTGACCGGACAGGCGCCGAAGAACCCCGTGAATCCCGAAGCCCTAAAAGTTGCGCGCAGTAATTAGATTCATCAATATCAGGAGGAAGGCAAGATGGCACAAGAACCATGGAAGACAGATAATTGGTTTGTAAGTCCCTGGAATTTCCAGGAATCCGTCCGCGAACAGCTCCATTTCCCCAAACAGATCAAGTTTCACGACGTGACACTGCGCGATGGCGAGCAGCAGACCGGCGTGATCTTCACCATGGACGACAAGATCCGCATCGCCGAAGGACTGGCGGAAGCGGGGGTACACCGCATCGAGGCGGGCATGCCGGTTGTTTCGCCGAGCGACACCGCGGCCATCAAGGAAATCGTGAAGCGTAACCTGGGCCCGGAGATTTTCGCGTTCTCCCGCTGCATGGTTGACGACGTGAAGCGCGCCGTGGATTGCGGCGTGAAGGGCATTGTGATGGAAGTTCCTTCCAGCACGCACATCATTCAATACGCATACAAGTGGCAACTCGAGAAAGCCATCGATCTTTCCATCGAGTCCACCGCTTACGCGCACTCGCAGGGTCTGGAAGTTGTTTTCTTTCCAATCGACTTCAGCCGCGCCGAAATGAAGTGGGTGCTCGACCTGATCACCCGCGTTGCCAATGAAGGTCACATGGACGCTCTCGCCCTCGTGGATACCTTCGGCGTGCTCGCTCCGCACGCTGTGCCATATCTGGTGCGCGAAGCGAAGAAGCGCATCAACAAGCGCCTGGAAGCGCACTTCCACATGGACTTTGGCATGGGCGTCGCCAACACGGTGATGGCGCTGGCGGAAGGCGTGGAAGTGGTGCACTCGACCGTTCTTGGCCTTGGCGAGCGCGCAGGAAACGTGCCGCTCGAAGAAACCGCCATGGCGCTGCTGACGCTCTATGGCGTGGACACGGGCATCAAGTACGACAAGCTTTACAAGTTGGCGCACATGGTGAAGGAGCTTTCAGGACACTCCATCGCCTCCAATCGTCCGGTCGTTGGCGAACAGCTCTTCCAGATCGAGTCCGGCATTATCGCCAGTTGGTGGCAGAACTGCGGCGACCAGTACACCACCGAGCTCTTCCCGTTCCGTCCGGAAGTCGTCGGGCAGCCCAAGCCGAAAGTCGTGCTCGGAAAGGGGAGCGGCATCGACTCCATCAAGAACGCGCTAAGCAAGATGGGTGTGCAGGCTAGCGAGGAAGACGCCATGAAGGTCGTTATGGCCGTTAAGGAATTCTCGCTCAAGCATAAGCGCCTGCTTACCGAAGACGAATTCAAATCCGTCGTCGATAAGACGTTGCCAAAAGTCGGCGCCAAGTCCTAACCACGCTATCGCCCGCAACACGGGGCGGTTTGCGTTCGGGTGGGCATTTTGGGAGAGCCGGAGCCTAACTTCCGGCTCTCTTTGTATGTAGGTTGTTTTCTTTCTCGTTGGCATCCCGGAGCGAGCCGCGCCCAGTGAGGGCGTACAGGAAGATGTGCAGCGAGTCGAGGGATCTCTCTTCGAATCTAATCTCCGTAAAAAAGCGAAAGGCTGCGGCTCAGAGTTTAATTCTTATGAAAGCCATGGTGCTGAAGGCCCCGCGCGATCTGGGCCTGCAAGAAGTGGAACGCCCGAAACTGGGCCCCGGCCAGTTGCTGGTGCGGGTCACGAATACGGGTGTGTGCGGCACAGACCTGAAGATTTACGACGGTTCCGTGCCGGTGAAATACCCGTTGATTATGGGCCATGAAATGGTCGGCGAGGTGGTCGAGGGCGGGAACGATCGCGTGCGCAAAGGCGATCGCGTAATCATCGATCCCTGCCTGTACTGCGGAATGTGCGTCAACTGCCGCGCTGGACAGACCAGCCTGTGCCGCAATGGCGGCCTGGTGGGGCGCGATTCGAACGGCGGCTTTGCCGAATACCTGCTCGCGCCGATCACGCACGCTTATAAGCTTCCGGATTCCGTTGATAGCGGCAAGGCTCCGCTTATCCAGATTCTTACCACGTGCGTTCACGCGCAGCGCTTCGTGAATATTTTTGCGGCGCAGGCCGTGGTGGTGCTGGGCCTCGGCGTCGCCGGGCAATTGCATGTGCAACTTGCCAAGGCGCGCGGGGCGAACCCGGTAATTGGTATCACCCGCAGCACATTCAAGCGCAAGCTAGCCGAAGAACTCGGCGCGGACATTACGTTCTCCAGCGGTGAGGAAGCCCTAAAAGGCGTTCGCGAAGCCACCAATGGCGACGGCGCCGATGTGGTGATCGAGTGCACCGGCAAGCTCCCGGTAATCAGCGAAGCGATCACCATGGTGCGTCCCGGCGGTTCGATCATGCTCTTCGGCGTGACCACGGCAACGGAAGGCAAATTGCCATTCTACCAGCTCTATTACAAGGAACTCGCGCTGTACAACTCGCGCGCGGCGAAAGGCGAGGATTTTCCGGCTTCCATTGACCTCGTCGCCAAAGGCATGGTCAAGCTGGATCCTCTCGTCACCCACAAGCTCCCGCTCTCGGACCTTGGAAAAGCGATCCAGATGCTTGACTCAGACGAAGACGCCCGCATGAAAATCATCCTCGACCACAACTGACCGCGGCTTCGGTCACTTCAACCCTTCCGTGTAGGCTGCCTGCGTAGGTCGCCCGGTTACTTTGTCTTTGATCCTCCCGAAAAGACTCCGGACTGAAATTTCGTTAATATAAGCACTCACCCAGTTCCAGGAGTTCACCATGTCCATTCCCGCAAGTGCCCTTGACGCGAAGACCCAGACGTTCCCTATTCTGACGCAAGCGCAAATCGACCGGCTGCGGCCCTACGGCCATGTGCGCAAGGTAGAAGCCGGCGAGATTGTCTTTGATATCGGCGCCACGGTGGTGCCATTTTTCGTGATGCTTTCGGGCACGTTGGAAATCGTGCAGCCGGACCTCAATGGCGAGCGGCGCATCACCACACACATTCCCGGCGAGTTCACTGGCGAAATCGCCATGATTTCCGGCCAGCGCGCTCTCGTGCGCGGACGCGTTGGAGAGCCGGGCGAATTTCTGGAGATCGACTCCGATGGTTTGCGTTCCGTCCTTGCTCGCGAGGCGGATCTCAGCGAAATCTTCATGCGTGCCTTCATCCTGCGCCGCCTGGCGCTGATCAACAACAACATGAGCACGCTGACCCTGCTCGGATCGCGGTATTCCGCCCAAACACTGCAAATTCGCGAGTTCCTGACCCGCAACAGCTATCCCTACACGTTTGTCGACCTCGATACCGACAAATCCTCGCAGCAGCTTCTTGACCGCTTCAACGTGAAAGTTGAAGAGATTCCGGTGGTCATTTGCAGCGCCGCGAATGTATTTCGCAACCCCACTGTGCAGAAGTTGGCCGATTGCCTCGGTTTCAACAGCAGCCTCGCCGACACCCACGTTCGAGACGTGATCATCGTGGGCGCAGGCCCATCCGGTTTGGCGGCTGCGGTCTATGCCGCATCCGAAGGACTCGATGCTCTGGTGATCGAGTCGAATTCACCGGGCGGCCAGGCTGGTTCAAGCTCGAAAATTGAAAATTACCTCGGCTTTCCTATGGGCCTTTCAGGACAGGAGCTGGCTGCTCGCGCAACTGCGCAGGCTCAGAAATTCGGCGCGAAGATGATGATCGCCCGAACGGTCACGGCAGTGGATTGCGACCGCCGCCCCTATGAGGTGACTCTCGACGATGGTAATAAGCTGCACACTCGCTCCATCGTGATCTCCACCGGTGCTGCCTACAACAAGCCAGGCATCTCTAATCTCAGGAAATTCGAGGGGCAGGGCGTCTACTACGACGCAACCTACATGGAAGCGCAGTTGTGCGGAGACGAAGAGGTAATCGTTATCGGGGGAGGGAATTCTGCCGGCCAAGCGGCTGTGTTTCTCTCACAGACCGCGAGCAAGGTTCATATGCTGGTTCGCTCCGGCGAACTTTCCAGCACCATGTCGCGTTATCTCATCCAACGGATTGAAGAAAATGCCGGTATTGATTTGCATTATAGAACGGAGATTTCCAGTCTCGATGGTGACGCGCATCTCGAGGGCGTCACCTGGAAAGACAATGCGAAAGGCGAATCGTGCACGCATAACATCCGCCACGTGTTCGTAATGGCCGGAGCATCGCCGCGGACAGAGTGGCTGAAGGGCTGCGTTGCACTCGACGAGAAAGGATTCATCCTCACCGGGCGAGACCTCGACACCGCTCCGCCGAACGGCTACCGCCCATGGTCGCTCCCACGTCGGCCCCAGATGCTGGAAACCAGCCTGCCGGGAGTATTTGCGGTGGGTGACGTCCGCTCCGGGAATGTGAAACGCGTGGCTTCAGCGGTGGGCGAGGGGGCTATTGCCATTCATCTTGTTCATCGGGCCCTCGCCGAACTTTAGACTCGCGTGAGGCGTCAGTTCTGATGAGTTTGTGACGCGCAAGATATCTGAGCAATAAAGGGTTTTCCGCCAGTTAGCTCGATGCCCCGCAGCACGCCAGCAAAATGATTCAGCGGAAGAACTCTCGCATTTTGCGCCTTCGATGCCGATGCAAATAGCAGAAGAACCGCTAGAAGCAACGAGATTTTTGTCGCCGGCGCTCTGTGCATTTTTATGTTGGATGCCGAAATGATGCGGTTTAGTCCACTAGCCGTCGCGACTCCCCGTTGTCGCAGTCGATATTCCCGCTACACCCGCGAACCTGCTATAGTGAAATATCTTCTTAGGGAATCGCGCGATTTCTTCGAAGTCAGATGTCCGATGCTTATCGCTGCAGGGTCTGCCTTCACGAGGGTTGCATGGCTGCAAAGAAAGAGTGTCTGTCTCCTGCAGTTGACCGTGCTTTGAGTATTCTGGAAGCAATTTCCGAAGGAAATTCCGGACTTACCAACGCGCACCTGGCCCGCCGGCTCGGTATTCCCAAAAGCTCAGCCTGCTCCATCCTGAGCGTTTTGCAGGAGAGGGGTTATCTTTGCCGCTTTCCCGAGAATGGCCGCTACAAGCTGGGATTCCAGCTTCTTACCTTAGGCCGCCAACTGCTCGATACTTCCGTCATCCGTGATCTGGCGCTGCCCTTAATGCGAGATTTAGTCGATCGCGTGGATTTGACTTGTCACCTGGCGATTTTGGGACATCAGGAAGCCGTCCATTACGAAAAAATTGCGGCGCGCCGCTATTTTAAGCAGGACAAGACCCGGGCCATAGGCGACCGGGTGCCTTTGCATGCGTCCAGCGTAGGTAAAGCCTTGCTAGCCTGGCAGACTCCTCCCGCTCTCGATGTATATCTTCCGGGCACTGGCCTCCGCAAGTCGTCTCCGCGGACGATTACCGACCGCTCCAGACTCCTCCTCAAGCTTGAAGAAGTACGGAAACAAGGCTACGCCATCGATGATCAGGAGTGCCGGCTGGGCTGGCGTTGCGTGGGTGCCCCAATCTTTGATCAATGGGGCAGCACGCGTGTGGCCATCTGCTTGACCGGTACGGTAGTCGAACTCGATGATTCGAAGATGGCCGAAACAGCGGTTGCCGTGAAGGAGACCGCGCAGAAAATCTCCCGCAGACTCGCCAGCGAACACGTTGAATTCGCGACGTACTGATTCGTTCGCTCGCGGACGACGGTCCAATCGCTCGTCCCTATTTATAAGCTGGAAATCTTAGGGTTTCTGATGGAAATCTACGATTGATCGATGAGCCGGTGATGAATCGCGTAGAGCGCAAGTTCCAGGCGATCCGATACGCCCAGCTTGTCGAAGATATTGTGCAGGTGGTTCTTCACCGTTTGCTCGCTGATGAAGAGCTTTTCTCCGATTTCGCGGTTGCGGAATCCCTGGGCGACGAGTTGCACGATTTCCTTCTCGCGGTCGCTCAGTAGTGGTTTCTCGCGGCGCTGACCCGCTTCGGCGGATTTTTTGAACGCATCGATCACTTCCGCGGTCATCCGGTTGTCGAGCCAGATTTCGCCGTCGGCGACCTTGCGGATACTTTTCAGTAACAGGTCGCTGGCTGACTGCTTCAGCACCACGCCGCGCGCGCCCAAGCGCATGGCGCGGACCACGTCGCGATCGTCTTCGGCGGCTGTGAGCACGATTACCCGCGTGGGCATCGAATCGAAATTGATCTCTTCCAGCACGCCGAGTCCGTCTTTCTCCGGCATGCGCAGGTCCAGCAGCAGGATGTCCGGCTTCAGCTTGGCGAGCATCTTCGTGCACTCGACTCCATTGGAGGCTTCTCCGATGATCTGCACGTCATCGGCGCCTTCCAACAGCTTGCGCAGACCGTCACGGAAGATAGCATGGTCATCCGCGACCAGGATTCGAACCACCTGTTTCGCTTTCGTCATTGTCAGTTCAATGGGATATCAATCGTAAGGCGCGCCCCGTGACCAGGGTTCGATTCGACTGTGAGTGTTCCACCCACTCCTCTTGTGCGCTCTTTTATCGAAATTGG
>DASZMG010000150.1:0-4968 GCA_035551975.1 Candidatus Acidiferrales bacterium
ATCCGGATCAGCTCCTGCACGTGCATGAAGCGATTTTCGAAGATATTTTCCGTGACCACCGAAGTGCCCTCGGCCTGCGTGGCAAGCGCCATGTACTGCGCCTGCATGTCAGTGGGGAAGCCGGGATATTCCTCTGTCGACACGTCGGCGGCCTTCAGCGCGCCCTCGCTGCGAATCCGCAACGAGTCCTTGCCGACAGGGTCGATGCGCACGCCGCATTCCTGGAGCTTGGCGACGAGCGCGCCCAGGTGCGCAGGATTGCAGTTGGCAACGCAGAGGTCGCCGCCGGTAATCGCTCCCGCGACCAGGAATGTTCCTGCTTCGATGCGGTCGGGATTGATCCGATGCCGCGCGCCATGCAGCTTCTCAACGCCCTTCACGCGAATCGTGGACGAACCGGCGCCCTCGATCTTCGCGCCCATGGCGGTGAGAAGCGCTGCCAGATCGGTGACCTCGGGCTCGCGCGCGCAGTTCTCCATGAGGGTCTCGCCCTCCGCGAGGACGGCGGCCATCAGCAAGTCTTCGGTGCCGGTGACGGTGATCTTGTCGAAGTTAATATGCGCGCCCTTCAGCCGCTCTGCGCGAGCTTCGATGTATCCATGCTCGTAGGTGATGGTTGCGCCCATGGTTTCGAGGCCCTTGATGTGCAGGTCGATGGGGCGGCCGCCGATCGCGCATCCTCCAGGCATAGCGACGCGCGCAAGGCCGGTGCGCGCAACAAGCGGACCCAACACCAGCGACGAGGCGCGCATGGTCTTTACGATTTCGTATTTGGCCACGGGGTCGGAGAGCACACGGCAGCTGATGGTGGTGCGGTGTTGCGCGCGGCCATAACCGAGCTCCACCTCTGCGCCCATGGAGGCGAGCAGCCGGCGCTCGGTCTCAATGTCGTGCACCTGCGGAATATTTTCCAGGACAACTTCCCCCTCGGTGAGGATGGCCGCAGCCATGCAGGGAAGCGCCGAGTTTTTCGCGCCGCTTACGCGGATGGTTCCGAGCAGCGGATTGCCGCCGCGAATGACAAATTTATCCATAGGTGTTTGCAGTTTCTGCTTAAGCACAGTGTAGAACGGCGGCCGCTGTGGAAGGCGTTCCTACTTCGATATCGGCTCGATGTTCGCTTCGAACCAATGCGCCAATTCGTCTTCGGAGAGCTTGCCGGCGGCGAGGTCGTAGAAGATGAAGTAACGATCGTCCCTGGGCGCGGTTACCTTCAAACCGTTCACCAATAGAAACGTGAGTGAAACCACCAAGGCCGTCCGCTTATTGCCGTCGACGAACGGATGATTGCGGGTGATCCCAAAGCCGTATGCCGCAGCGAGTCTGGGGAGCGACGGGGCGTCCTCCGAATAGGCCAGAAGATTCCGGGGGCGCGCCAGCGCCGATTCGAGGAGACCTTCGTCGCGAACTCCGCCGCTTCCTCCATGCTCTGCGAGTTGTTGCGCGTGAATGGTGAGCGTCTCATGCTTGTCGATCCAGAGAATTTCGGCCATCTACTGCGCCAACTTTCGTAAAACGTCACGGTTTTCACGCATGATCTGCGCCGCAGCGTCCATTACGCGCACGAACTTCTCGTCGTAAGGAGTGAGCTGGAGTCCTTCAGGGCTTTCGGTGACGTAGAGCGAGTCGCCTTTCTGGATGTTGAGCTTGGTGAGGAGCTCCTTGGGGAGGACGATTCCAGTGGAGTTTCCGACGGTGGTGACTTTGACTTTATAGATCATGATTCCAAGATTATAACAATGGTATAAATATGGATGGATTATCTGGGACTGGACGAAAATTGCGGAAATTGTGGGCGCGCCACTGTCGGGGAATGTTCTTCGCCCTAAGCCGCTCATTCTTATAAACTTACTAAATCGATCCTAGCCCGGCAAATCGCGCGACAATCTATCCAGGAACGGCTGCTGGCCTTTGAGGATGCGTTGCTTCGCCTCATCGATTGAAAACCACGCGCCGCGATCCACTTCCGGGAACTCGATCAAGCGCCCCGAGCGCGGCGGCCACTCCAACTGGCAGAGATTGCTGGTAAGTTTGCCGGGTTCACAGTCGCCCTCGAAGGCCCAGGCCGAAACGAGCTTTCCGCCTGCCTGTTTTACCTCTCCCAGTTCGAGAAAGTCCCCACGCGCGACGACTCCGGTTTCCTCTTCAAACTCGCGTTTCGCGGCTTCGAGAGCCTGCTCACTTTCATCGTATTCTCCCTTGGGAAGAGACCACGCGCCGAGATCCTTTTTTGCCCAGAACGGGCCGCCGGGGTGAACGAGAAAAACTTCCAGCCGGCCAGGCTTTCGGCGATACATCAACAGGCCTGCGCTGCGCTTTGCCACAGAGCGATGCTACTCCAGGCGCCACGGCGGGGCGGGATGAATCGACGTCAAGCGCATTGAACGCCGCAACAAAGTAGAAGGGCGAATCCCCGCAGGAATCCGCCCTCTTTTCCGATTCTTCGAAGATCTGGCTCGGCTCACCAGATCACAACGTGATCCCGAAGCTATTCGGGCTAATCGAGCTCAGCTCGAGTTTCCCTCACTCTTCCGTTATCGCATTTGTGAGAGTTGCCTCGCGACCATCCATAAACATTCAGTTGCCCGGATGTTTCGCGAGTTTCGTTGCCGATTCTCTTGATGGTCATGATTTGCTCTCCTCTCTGGAAGATTTCTCTTCCGTTACCAGTTAAGAGCGCACAACGCGGGCACGCGTTGCCCTTGATAGCGTCTTCTAAACGGTGGAGTCCTGGGGTGTGTTTCGGCTTGCCATTCTTTTTTCGCGCGTTTCTTCCTCCATGAGCCAGCGGCGTAATTGCAGAATGTCATTGGCACGCGCAATCCCGATTGGCACTCTCGTGCCGGGTTCGACAACCACAACGTTTTCTGTGTTCTTAATCATCATGTCGCGGTGCACCTTGTCGACCGATTCACCTGGAAATGCAAGAACGAAGTCGGGCCGCGCGAGATCCCGCATTTTGAAGGGGCGATCGGGAGATTCCGTTCGCAACAGGTCATGCGGCTCGACAATCCCCGCAAGCCTCCCATCGCTCTCCACGACTGGGACAAAGCTCACATCGCTGGGAACAAAATTCCTGAGCACCTTACGCAGTTCATCTTCCGCGTGGAGCTGATTGAATTGTTTGCGCATCACCTGGTCGATCTGAGCCCGCGTCAGCAACGGAGCGGAGTAGTCCTGCAGAACAATAAGCCCGCGCTTGACGAGCTTGATCGTCATAATGGAATCGCGGCTGAACAGGCGCACAAAACCGTCCGAGATCATCACGCAGACAATCAGCGGCAGCAGCGCATTGGGATTATGGCTAAGCTCAAAAAGAAACACGATGCTGGTGAGCGGCGCCCGCGCGATGCCTCCAAAAACCGCGGCCATCGCGGCAAGCGCATAAAACGCCGGATCGCTGACCAGGGAGGGAAAGATGTGCTGGCACAGCATGGCGAAGGCCGCCCCGAGTCCGCCGCCGACTACCAGAGACGGAGCAAAGACGCCGCCGGTAGTTCCCGAGCCAAGCGAAATCACCAGCGCCCAGAACTTCGCAATGGAGATACCAATCAGCTTTTCCGCGGTCAACCGGTCATTGAGCATGTCTCGGATAGTGTCGTAACTGGTGCCGAGTACCTGCGGATAGAAATATCCAATTACGCCGAGAACCAGCGCGCCGATGGCGGGCGACCAGATCAGAGCATGCTTAATGGGAAGCCGGTCAAAGAAATCCTCCAGCCACGAAAGCACCCGAATCATCGCTATGCCGACAATTCCCGCAAGAACTCCGAGCAGGGCAAACAGCCAAAGTTCATTCATGCCGGTCAGCTTAAAGGCCGGGGTAGGGAACAGAGGAGTCGATCCCGCGAAGTAAATGCGGACTGCTGTAGCAACGGACGCAGCCAGCGCCACGGGAATAAACGATCGCGCGCGCAACTCGAAGAGCAATAGCTCCACGGCGACAAGAATTCCGGCGAAGGGAGCGGTAAAGGTGGCTGCCATGCCTGCCGCGGCTCCCGAAGCAAGCAGGACGCGACGGTAATACGGCGTAAGACCGACGGATTGGCCAAACAGCGATCCCAGCGCCGCGCCTGTCTGAATGATCGGCCCTTCCGCTCCGAAAGGTCCGCCCGTTCCGATTGCAAACGCCGTGGCCAGCGGCTTCAAAATGGCCACGCGAATCCGCATCCGGCTGCGGCCAAACAGCACCGACTCCATCGCCTCAGGAATCCCGTGGCCTTTAAGAGTAGGCTCCCAGAAATAAATCATGACGCCAACCAGCAGCCCGCCGATGGGAGGAATCAAGATCGCCCACGCGCCAAGATGGTGATTGGCGGGATTTGTGATCGCGAAAGAAAACCTGTGGTAATAGAAGATGTTCGTGAAGAGATAGATCAATTCGAGCAGAACCTGCGCCACCAGGCCGCTGATGAAACCCACCAGAACCGCATAGACGCATATTTTGACAACTTCCGGCTCAAGAGCAACGCCGAACTGCCCTTTTTTGCTGGACTGTGCTTCGGGAATGGTCGCAAGCTCTGAAATGGGAAAGTCAGCCATTGGGGCCCTCCGAACGGGCGCCGAGAAGCTCTTGAATGCGCCGCGCCTCTTCCTCGTGAAGCCTTGTGAGCCGGGAGAGAATTCTCTTGCCGCCGGCGGTCAGCGAAACATTCACCACCCTGCGATCTGTTTTGTCCCGCACGCGGCGAACCAGCCCGTGGTGCGCGGCGCGCTCAATCAGGCCGACGACCGAATGCGGCCTATCCTGCAGAAACTCGACGAGTTCAGAGACCGTAGCCGAGCCTCGGCCCGTGTGTCCGGCCACGCCGAGCATTAACTGATGCTGCTGCGGCGTCACGCCGAACTTCCGCGCCGCGTCCTCGCTGAACCGCAGGAATTTGCGTAGAGCGTAGCGGAACTGGGCAAGGTGACGGATGTGCTCTTCGATGGGCTTACGGTTATTTGCAGAGCGCTTTGTTCGGGGAG
>DASZMG010000151.1:0-2297 GCA_035551975.1 Candidatus Acidiferrales bacterium
CCGCGCGCGCAAGCAAGCGGTGATTTTCAGCCCCTGCCACCTCAAAAAGGCAAAATGGCCGCCTGAAAAACCTCCAAGTCTCTTCCGCTCGCTAAAACCAAACCCAATGTGTCCCGATCCGTCCCTATCCCGGCGATAGCATGAAAACGTGTTGACTGTCCGATTAATTTTCGCCCTCGCTCTTATCGCTGCGGCCGCCAGCGCCGAGGTACATTCGCTCACTCTGAAACAAGCTCTCGAACTCGCTGCGCGCCAGAACCCCGACGTCACGCTCGCGCGGCTCGATCAGCAGCGCGCCCAGCAGGGGGTTTACGTCGCGCTCGATCCGTTTCGTCCCAAGGTCTACGCCGGCAGTGGTCTCGCCTATACGTACGGCTATCCCAATTCCATCGAAGGCAACGCGCCCAGCATCTTTCAGGTGCGCACCGACATGTCCATCTACAACCGCGCCCAGAGCTACACCCTCGCCTCCGCTCGTGAGACTGCACGTGGTTTGCAATCGGGTGTCCAGGCCAAAGCAGAAGATGTGGCCTATCAGGCTGCTGACCTTTTTCTAACCGCAAGCGATCTGGAACATGAGGACGCCCAACTTACTGCCCAGTTGCCCAGTCTGCAGAAAGTCGTCGACGTGATGAACGCTTCCACTGCCGAAGGCTCGGAACTTCCCGTCGAACTGACCCGCGCGCGAGTCAACCTCGAAAGCGCACAGGTGCGCCTTGACTCCGGCAAACTGGACAGCGACTACTACGAAATGATGCTCGCCATCGCCCTCGGCTATCCCGCCACCGATCGTGTCAAGCCGGTCGATTCTGAAACCCCCGAACTCATCATTCCACCCAGCGAATCCGCCGCCACGGATTCCGCCATCCGCAACAACCGTGAACTCCGGGAGATGCAATCGAACGTGCTCGCCAAACAACTCGACCTGCGCTCCTATCGCGCCGCGCGCCTGCCCAAAATCGACTTGGTCGCTCAATACGCGCTCTTCGCGAAATATAACTACGCGCAGTACTTTCAAAAATTCCAAAGCAACAACTTCCAGATCGGCGCTTCGGTAACCATCCCTATTTTTGTGGGAACAGCCGTTAAAGGCTACGCTGCCCAGGCGCTCACAGATATGCAAAAGATCCGCGTTCAAATGGATCAGGCGCGTAATCGAATCTTAAGCGACACGCGCCGCAGTTACGAACAGTGGCAGAAAGCGGAAAAGCTTCGCGATCTCGCTCGTATGCAGCTCGATCTTGCGCGCCAGGACCTCACCGTGCTCTTGGCCCAAAACGGCGAAGGGCGTCTTCCTCTGAGCCGCGTGGAACAAGCGCGGCTTGAAGAGAGCAACCGCTGGATTTCCATGTACGAGGCCGAGACGCAGGTCACGCGTGCGAAGATCTTCATCTTGCGTCAAACTGGTACCTTGCTGGCAACCTTGCGCAACACTCCCACTCCCTCTGCCCCATGACACCCGCTCAAACTCAACCCGGACCGTTGCTCCATCCCGCGGCCGCTCCGCCCTCAACGCCCGCCATAGAGATTCGGGATCTGGTCAAAACGTATTCCGGTTTCCATGCTGTCGATCGCCTGACCGTAACCGTGCCGCAAGGCTGCTTTTTCGGATTTCTGGGGCCGAACGGTGCGGGAAAAACCACCACCATCAAAATGCTCATGGGCGTGGCGAAGCCGGATTCCGGATCCATGCACGTCCTCGGCATGCCGCTGCCCGAAAAATCCTTCGAAGTGCGCAAGGAATTGGGCCTTGTGCCCGACGATTCCTTGCTCTTCGATTACCTGAACGGTTTGGAATACCTCGAATTCATTGGCCGGCTTTACGGGCTGGCTAAACCGCTCGCCAAAGAACGCGGCCGCGAATTGCTTGCCCTGTTCCAGCTCAGCGATAGCAACCGCAAGCTGATCGGCGAATACTCAAAGGGTATGCGGAAGCGCGTAGCCATGGCCGCTGCGCTTATTCACCGGCCGCGCTTGTTTCTCATGGATGAGCCATTCGAAGGTGTCGATGCCGTCGGCGCGCGTCTCATGAAAGATATTCTGCTGGAGCAGGTTCGGCACGGCGCAACTGTCTTCCTGACCTCGCATGTTCTCGAAGTCGTCGAGCGGTTATGCGACCAGTTGGCGATTATCAACAAGGGCAAAATTGTGGTGCAGGGAACCATGGCCGAGTTGCGCCAGCAGGCCGCCGCCGGAGTTAGCACTCTCGAAGATATCTTCGTCAACATCGTCGGCGCGGAGCGTTATACCGAAAAGCTGGAGTGGCTTTAGCCTGTGTGGCCCCAAATAGCCGCCAT
>DASZMG010000152.1:0-10884 GCA_035551975.1 Candidatus Acidiferrales bacterium
CTTGCGCCCATCGCTGGCGCATTGATCGTCCTTTTTGGTCTTCATCTGGTCGGCTGGCTCGTCAAGATTTCCATTCGCGTCGGTTTGGTGGTCGGTGCGGTGCTGGTTCTCGCTGGGTTGGCACTGAGTCTGCGCCCCGGCGTGGTCGGCGGTTTAAAGGCTGTGCACCTGTATGCCGTCGCCGTGATTTTTCTGATTGGTCCGGTCCTGACGCGCTGGCTCAACCGTGACATCCATTTCCGCAAATTGGGCGGTCAGCCCGGCCCGGTGAGCGGATTTCTCATGGGTTTCGCGTTTGCCTTCGGTTGGACGCCCTGCATCGGTCCAATTCTCGCTGCCGTTCTGGCTGTCGCCGCAACGCGCGAAACGATTGGCCAGGGCGTTTTCCTGCTTGCATGCTATTCCGCGGGACTGGCCATTCCGTTTCTCATCACTGCTCTCGGCATCGGCAGTTTTTTGAAGTTCTACCAGCAGTTTCGTAGGCACCTGCACACCGTGGAAGTATTCAGTGGCGTTCTGCTGCTGCTCATCGGCGGATTGGTTTTCGCCAATCGCCTCACTTGGCTCTCCAACAAGCTCTCCTTCTTGAACAATCCTTTGAATGCCATCGAGGGCACGCTCACACCGGCAGGCAAGAGCGAACAAACAACCGAAACAGCCGCTAAGCAAGCCACCGCTCCAGATGTCACCTTTCAGGATTTGCAGGGCAACAAGGTATCTCTATCGAGCATGCGCGGCAAAATGGTGCTCGTGAATTTCTGGGCCACCTGGTGCGAGCCTTGTCGCGTGGAAATCCCGTGGATGATCGATTTTCAGAACAAGTACGCCAGCAAGGGATTCACCATGCTCGGCGTGGCCATGGATGACGACGGCAAGAAGGTTGTCGATCCCTTCGTGCAAAAGACGCAGTTCGACGTCGACGGTCATTCCGAAACCATGGATTACCCGATCGTCCTCGGCAACGATGATATCGCTACCAAATTCGGTGGACTGATCGGTTTGCCCACCAGCGTGCTCATTTCGCGCGACGGCAAAGTTATTAAGCGTTATATCGGTCTAGTCAATCAAAAAGAGCTCGAGAAGGAAATTGAAAGCAAGCTATAAGCTTGGGATTCTCTGTGCGGTTGTCGCGCTCGGCGCGTCGGGGCTGCTTGTTGCGCTGGCCACCGCCCGCAACCTGCGCGCGCAGGCACTGCCTAATGCTTCATCTATCGTAAAGCCGCATACGGTGGTTTCGCTCGACCCCGTGCCGCGTGGCAAAGAGTTTCAAGCGGCCGTAATGGTCGATATAGCTCGCGGCTTCCACATGAACTCGCACAAACCTACCGACGAATACTTGATCCCCACCACGCTTACTCCGCAACTGCCACCCGGATTCGAGCTTAACGAAACAATCTATCCGAACGGGCGCCTCGAGAAGTTTTCCTTTTCTCCGAATAAGCCTCTCGATGTTTACACTGGAAGTGTGACTTTGAAACTGCGGCTCACGGCGGAGGGCAAGGCTCCGCTCGGAGCGGTTACCATCCCGGTCACCTTGCGCTACCAGGCCTGTAACGACGCGGCTTGCTTGCCTCCAGTGAAGGTTCCCGTAAATGTGGAGGTTCACATTGCCGCCGCGAACGCCAAGGCCAACCCGCTGCATCCGGAAGTGTTTTCTTCCACGATGGCGGCTAAATCTGCGCGCTAGGCGGCGTTTGCCGCCAACGGAACGGCACGCCGGATCCGGCTGACCACTGTTTCCTTCCCCAGGACTACCATTGTTTCAAAAAGCGGCGGTGCCACGGCACGCCCGACGATGGCTACGCGCGTTGCGTTGATTAGCAAGCCAGCCTTGACACCCTCGGCAACAGCGAGCGCGCGCAAAGCCACGTCGCATGCATCGTGATTCCATTCCGGAAGCGCATCGAGCGCGTCGGCTAGTTTGCCAAGCATCCCCGGCAAGCGTTCGTCTTTCCAGAATTTCGCTCGAGCTTCCGGTTCGAGTTCGAAATCGTCTGTGAAAAAAGCGCGAGACCATGTGGCAAAATCGCCCAAAAAGCGCGTCCTGGGGCGAATCAGATCGACGGCATGCGCGAACCACGCGCGTTCAGCGCCGGCCCACGCGTCCTGCCAGATCCCCGCGCGCTTTAACTCCTGCTCGACATAAGGAACAATCTCCTCCACCGGCACCTTCTGCAGATACTGCGTGTTGAACCACTCGAGCTTGGGCCGGTCGAAAATCGCATTCGTGCGGCTCACTCCAGCCAGCGAAAATCGCTGAATCAATTCACTCGTGCGGATAAATTCCGCATCGTCTCCCGGCGACCATCCCAGCAGCGCCAGGAAATTGCGGAACGCCTCCGGCAAGAATCCCTCATCGGCATAGGATCCCACGCTGGTTGCTCCATGGCGCTTGGAAAGTCGCGTGCGATCGGGTCCCAGAATCAGCGGAACGTGCGCGAAAATCGGCGGTTCAGCGTCGAGCGCCCGGTAAATCAAAGCCTGTTTCGGCGCGTTCGACAAATGATCCGCGCCGCGAATCACGTGCGTAATGCGCATATCAATGTCGTCCACCACCACGCTGAGCTGATAGGTCGGGATGCCGTTCGAGCGCAGCAGCACGAAGTCTTCGATCTCGGAATTCTGCACTTCGCGAGCGCCAAACACCGCATCGTCGAATCTCGTCGTTCCCGTTTTTGGCACCAGAAAGCGAATGGCCCGCGCTATGCCCTCTTTCTCTCTCGCCGCACGTTCCGCCTCGGAAAGATTGCGGCAGCCACACGCTAAATTCTTGTGCGACTTCGGCCCTTCATCGTCACCCTCGCCTTCCTGATCCTCTTCGGGAGCGCTATCTGCTCCGGCATAAGCGGACGCCTTGCAGTAGCAAGCGAATGCGGCTCCGGAAGCTAACAACTTCTCAGCCGCCACGCGGTAAAGTGCCAGCCGCTGCGACTGAAAGAAGGGCCCCTCGTCCCATTCGATCCCCAGCCATTTCAGCCCATCCAGAATTCCTTGAACAAGCTCCGGCCGGTTCCGCTCGACATCCGTATCTTCAATGCGCAACAGAAGTTGACCGCCTTCATGACGCGCGAAAAGCCAGTTGAACAAGGCCGTTCGCGCGCCTCCCACGTGCAGATAGCCGGTGGGAGAAGGTGCGAAACGGACGCGAGGTTTCTGCGATGAGTTCATTCGTCAAGCTTCCTAGATGGTTTGGAAATATTCATCTTACCGAAAGCCGCCGCTGAAATCGAACATGGCGCTCAATACTCCGCAAGAAGGATGGTACCTGCGTACCGTTGATCGAATCTGCGCAATATCGTACTTTGAAACAACGCGGAAGGCAGAATTCCCGCCGCTTTGGGCCCTTCTCATCGTGTGGTGCTTTTGCAACAGGTTGCCCCGCACGCAACGCGGAGCGATATCCGTCTCAGAATGTGGTGCCGTTTCTGCTATTCTCCGCTAGTTAGGGTCATTCTGCTTGGGAGCAGGCTCGTTGACGCCGGTAAATACCGCTTCGATCATTCTGGGCGCAAGCTGTCTCTTATTAAGCGGTCTATCAGCATCGGTTTACCGCAAGAGCCGGCAGCGCCACTTGCAGGTGTGGGCGGCCGGCTGGGTCGTTCTCGCCGTTTCACTTCTTTCCTCTTTGTTTAGGGGAGCAACATCCTTTCCTTGGTTCCACGCGCTCGTTGATTCGTTGGCCCTGCTAGCCATGCTCATTTTTTACGCAGCCGCTCGGCTCTACGTGCGACGCTCTCCAGGCCTGCCGGCAATTGCGGCGGCAGCTGTGGCCGGAACGGTCTGGTGCTTCGCCTTCGCTTACCAGCAGACGCGCTTCTCGCCCGCGCTGGCGAGTGCGCTGGCCCTTTTTCTGGTGGCCTGGACATTCCATTCGGCCAGCCGCAAAGAAGAATTTTGGGCGGATGACGCGCTGACGACTGCTTTTGCGGCTTGGGGCGCGCTTGTCGTGAGCGGAGTATTTGCTTCGCAGATACCCGATACTCTCGCCCAGGTTTTGTCGGCCGCCATTTTTCTGCCGGCGTTGTGTGCCGGGCTGATGGTGGTAATTACTGTTTACGAAAACGAACGAAAGCATATCGAACGAAACATTCTCGCGCTTTCCAACCTGAATCTGGCCACTTCCAGCTTCGCAGGTAATGAACTCGATAAAATGCTGGGGCAGGCCTTGGAACGCGTGTTGAATGTGGTGCGGCTTCCCAGTGGCGCGCTATGCCTTTGCTATGGCGAAGGCGGCCCCAACTCTGTGGTGGTGCGCGGATTGAGCGACACCTTTTCGGGCGAGATGAAAAAGAGCGGCCTCGACAAATACACCGTCGATCTCGCCTCCCGTCTCGGCGGGCTGATTCATTTGCTTAACCTGAACGACGATTCCGAATACCATGCGCTTTCCAAAGAAGAGCCCTTCCGCGCATGGAGAAAGCTTCTACTCGAACAGCGGCTGCAGACCGTAATCGGAATCAGTCTGCAGGCCAAACAAAAAGCTTTTGGGCTGCTCTTGTTGGGCACTTCACAGAATCGCGTCTTTTCATCCTCCGAGCTGAAGCTCCTTATGGGTCTTGGCCATCAGATTGGTATGGCGGTAGAGAACAGCTATCTGGTGCAGCAGACTTCCCGGCGCAGCGAGGAACTCCACATTCTCAATGAAATTGGCCGCGCCCTCAGCTCGACCTTGGATCTCGACTCGCTTCTAGAACGTATCTATTCCGAAGTCCGGCGCTTGATGGACGTAGGCAGCTTCCTCATTGCTTTTTATGAGCCAAGGACCGACCAGATTCGCTACGAAATCGAAATTTTGGATGGCAAGAAAGTCGCCCGTCGCTCGCGCCCGGCGGGGAATTTCCTGGTGGAACATGTCATTCGCAGTCAGCAACCTTTGCTGATCCGCGAACGTTATGCCCAGGAAGTGGAAAAGCTGGGATTCAAGTCGCTCAAGAGCCCCGCCTCACTGTGTGCCGTCCCTTTGATTCTGTATGATCGCGCCGTGGGAGTGCTGGTGGTGCACAGCCCCAAAGAGCGCACTTTCGATGAAGGTCATCTGGAACTGTTGCGCGTGCTCGCAAGCGAAGCGGGAATTGCCATCGAGAACGCCCGCCTGTTCACCGAGGAGCAGAAGAAATCCCGGCACCTCACTCTAATCAACAACGTCTCGGGTCACGCCATTACCACGCTAAATCCGGACGAAATGCTCGCAAAAATTGCGGTCGAGATTGAAAGCAGCCTGGCCTACGAGCATATCGGCATTGCCATCCTCGACTACACCACCAAGGAGCTCATCATTCAGGCGGAAGCCGGGTCACGTAAAGACGCACTCGGCCGTCGCATTGGACTTTCGGAAGGAATGATCGGACAAGTCGCGCGTACCGGGCAAGTCGCCATGGTGCGCGAGAGCAGCGACTCTACCCCGAAGCTGGTCCTGCCTTCCTCGGTTTCTTCCATCGGCCTCCCCGTGGTGTATGCGGAACAATTGCTCGGGGTGCTCTACGTGGAATCCTCGCAAGCTTGCGATTATCCCGAGCAGGAAGTGCTGCTGCTGCGCACTCTGGCAGACCTTTTCGCTGGCGCGCTGCACAATGCGCTGACTTTCCAGAAAGCGCAGGAGCAGGCCATTACTGACGGCCTTACTGGCGTCAAAACACATCGTTTCCTGATGGAAGCGCTTTCCGCGGAGTGGAAGCGCTCAACGCGAGCCAATCGTCCGTTTGCTCTGGTGTTGATGGATCTCGACCGCTTCAAGTTCGTGAACGATTTTTACGGGCACCTCGAAGGCGACGTGGTGCTGCAACGCGTCGGCCATATTCTTGAGCAGAATTGCCGGCGTTCCGACGTGGTGGCGCGCTACGGCGGCGATGAGTTCGTGGTGCTCATGCCGGAAACAAGCGTTGAGCAGGCCCGGCAATTGGCCGGCAAGCTGCGCGCCTGGGTCGCCTCGGACCGGCTCCTGCGCGACAAGAACGTTACTGCGAGCTTCGGCATCGCCGGTTTCCCGGTTCACGGCTCAACTCCGCAGGAGCTAATCCAGGTTGCCGACTCCTCTATGTACCTCTCGAAGCACCAGGGCGGCAATGCCGTCTCGAGCGCCGAACAAGGCGCACCCGATGATCGCAAGCGCTGGAAGAAGGATGTGCTGGAAGCGTATCTCGGCGTGACGCTGAAGCGACTCTTTTCCACTGGCCCCGAAGCCTTCGAGGAAATTTATCGCCGGCTGGAGCAGTTCACTCGCTCGCTCAGCGAACAAGGCGGGGACGCGGAAGATGGGGCTTTGCCGCCGGCTGTGGTCGAGACGGTGACCTCACTGGCGTTCGCCATCGACGCCAAGGACCAGTACACGCAAGGCCATTCGCAAAAAGTTTCTGCCTATGCGGTGATCCTTGCGCAAGCTCTCGGGCTCAATGAAGCGGAAGTCGAGGAAATTCGGCTCGCCGCTTTGCTGCACGACATCGGCAAGGTCGGTATTCCCGAAGGAATTCTGAACAAGTCCGGCCCGCTCGATGCCACGGAGTGGGAAACGATGAAAACTCATCCCGATCTTGGCTTCCAGATTCTCGAGACGCTCAAACCCATGCAGCGCATTCGCCAGATGGTGCGCCATCACCACGAATGCTATGACGGTTCCGGATACCCGCTGCGCTTAAAAGCTGAGGATATACCTTATGGCGCGCGCGTAATCGCCGTAGCTGATTCCTACGACACCATCACTTCGGCGCGGAGCTATAAAAAACCCCGCAGCCCGGAAGACGCTTTCACCGAGCTTGCACGCTGCTCCTCCAGCCAGTTCGATCCGGAAATTGTGGCCGTATTTATCGAGGCCATGAGAAAAGCTCCCGACCCCAAAGCCGTGGTCAGGGAGATGCCGGTCCCTTCCACGCGGTAAGTCGTTTTTAAGCCCTTCTAAGTAATGAATCCGAGAGTCGGCGTGGTGAAATTCGACAGGTTCGGGAAGATTGTCGCCAGGTCCGTGGGCGATACGCCGAACCAGCTTGCCAGCGTGGCGCCGTACTGATCGACCGACGTGCTCGGAATCCAGCGCCCGTTGCTCCCCGCATCATCCGGGCCGCCCAATGCGAACGTGGGAAATTTCCCATACACGTCGCCGCCCTGAACCGCGCCTCCCACGATCATGTGGTTCGATCCCCACGCGTGATCCGTGCCGCCGTTCGAGCCCGGCTGGTAGGTCCGGCTGAAATCGGAGAGCGTGAAGGAAGTTACTTGCTGCGGCACACCTAATTCCACCGTGGAGTTGTAAAACGCAGTGAGCGCCGGATCGAGTTGCGAGAATAGCGTCTGTTGCGTGGGCAATTGATTGCTATGCGTATCGAAACCTCCGAGCGAGCAGAAGAAAATCTGGCGCTGCAGCCCGAGAGACGAGCGAGCCTGAATGATTTGCGCCACCTGTTTCAACTGTGCGCCTATGCTTGTCGTCGGGAAGGTCGTTTGCAGCGCCGGCAGAGTTTTAAGCGCGCTGGCTAGCGTGGCGCCCTGCTGCAACGAGTAGCTCATCACCGAGTCGGTATCCTGCACCAGTGAAACTCCTGAATTGAGCGTGAGCAATTGCTGGAACGCCACCATGCGCGCGTTTGACGCTGCTGTTCCCGTGTATCCCGTTAATCCCGGCGAGTTTCCGGGCGACAGCGCATAAGGCGTTGTCTGTGCGCCGGTGCACAGAATCGCGCCCCCGGCCACCGAAGTAATGGGAGGGAATTGCGCGCCCGCGTTCATCGACTGCAGCGCATCTGCGGTTCGTCCGGCCCAGCCCGTGGCGCTGAATCCGGTGAACTGCGCGGTCTGCCACTGCTGCTGTTGATCGGAGTGCGAGAACAGGTTCACCGGCAGGACTGTCGTCCCAGTCGATCCTGCCAGATATTGCGTTCGTGTCAGCGGCTGGGCCAGCGTGCCGACGTTCGCTAGAATCGCCACCTGTCCGCTGGTAAAGAGTCCCTGCAATCCCGTGAGGTTTGGATGCAGGCCATACGAATTTTGCCCGGAAGCATTGGTCGTTTTCGAGGTGACCGGCAAAATCGAAGTCTGTGGCAGAGCCAGCGTCGAGCGGATTTTCGCGTAATTTTGATATCCAGCACTGTCATTCGGCACGATCACATTGTTGCTGTCGTTCCCGCCGAAAAGAAAAATACACACCAATGCGCGATAATCGGTTGCTGTGGGCGCGGCATAGGCATGAATCAGATTCAGCCGTCCGATCGCTGCCGTCAGTCCGAACGATGCGGCCGTGCAGCAGCCCATTCTCACGAAGTCGCGTCGCGACACAGCCTTTTTTCGGGACATTCATCCGCTCCTCAGCCCTTAGTCAGAACTAGTTTTGCACCTGGTATTGCGACGACGTGGCGATCAGGTAAATCGCCGTTTTCGCTTGCGTCAGCGCTTGTGCCGATCCTGCCGGCACCGCTTGCAACGCCGTCATGATGTTGTTGCGCATGTCCGTCGACATCGTCCCGTGCAGCATCAGCGTGTTCAGAGAATCGAGCAGGGAACTCAGGTTTGCCGCTTGCGTGCCCCAGGGCGAAAAATCAATAGTCGTCGTCGCGCCAAGCGAGCCGAACGCCAGCGAATTCACCCAGTTGGCGCGGCTGAGCGCCGTGGCTGTCGTGAGCAACTGGAATTCCGGCGCCGGGTGTCCGCTGGATGTTTTGAAAAACGGCGAGTAAAAATTGAAGACACTTGCGGGATACAATGCAGTTTGCCCCATATTCCCGCCTTGCCCAGCGAGGTTCGCTCCGTCTGTGGTGGCGTTGAATTCGCGGAGCAGTCCCGTCATGTAAAGAATTGGTTCCTGCAAGTGGCCGTCTGTGCCCACGGCAGTCGCAGGATTGTCGCCGCGCCGCGCTTCCGGATCCATCAGGACAGCAGTGATCACCGCTGTCATGTCTCCACGGACGCCCGAGCCGTTGTTCTTGAACACATCGGCAACGCGCTGAATGTACGCCGGGCTGGGATTGCTGCTCACCAGGTGCTGGATCAGGCGGAGCGCGACAAAAGGCGGAACATTCGGATGATTGAATATGTTGTCCAGCGCGCCGGCCAGGTCTTGTTCCGCCGTCTGTCCGCCCGCAAGCAACCCTCCCGATGATGCCCCGCTGTATTGGAGCAACTGCTTTGGATCGGTGTCGTGATTGGATTCGAAGGCCACCATGGGACCGGACCAATACGCCGGATTGTGTTTCTGCAGTGCCGCTCCGGGCTGCGTTGGATACGTCCAGCCCGTGTACGCCCGCGCGAACGCTTCCACCGTGTCCTGCGTGTACGTGGGAATCGGAGTACCGTTGCTCACTTGCAGCGATCCGTCCTCATTCAGCATCGACAAGCCGATGGTAAAAAGCTGCATCGCCTCGCGGGCATAATTTTCATCCGCATGCGTACCCGTGGTCGCGTTCGGCTTATCGTTGTTAACCATGTCCAGGTAGTGGCCCATCGCCGGCGAAAGCGTCACATCCTGCATGATCTGCCGGTAGTTAGCGAACGCGTCATTCTCCAGCAAATTCAAATAGGGCGTGAAGCCTTGGGGCGTGTTGATCTTGTCGCCCGCAATAACAAAGATCTGCGCCAGGGCAAATGCTACGCGCTGCCTCAGTTGATCCGGCGCGGTGATCTGTTGCACAAAATATCGCTGCTGCAGAAGGGTATTGTTCGTCTCGGTCGCTGCCGGGTCAGCGTAAGGAGTGACGGCCATGGTCAGTTGTGCACTCAGAAAATTCTGCAGTCCAGTTTGCTGTACCTGCGCGATCAGCGCATTCGTCGGCCCGAACGTGGCCTGCTCCAGAAATCGGTCCGCGACGTTTGCCGAAAGCCCGGCGCTCGTGATCGTCGCTGTCATGGTGCCGCTTACCGCGGGATTGCTGGAGAGCGCCGCTTGAATCGTTACGGTAGCCGGACTAGGAACACTGCTCGGCGCGGCGTAAGTTGCCGTTGACCCCGTGCCACTGGTCGAAATCGTTCCAACAGTTGAATTGCCGCCCGACGTGCCATTCACGGACCAGACAAACGCGGGGCTCGTTGCGCCCGATGCTGCCGCGGTAAATTGAATCGAACCGCCCGCCGTCACCGTGTTTGTGGTTGCCGATACCGTAACGCTGGCCTGCGGGGTCGTCGTAGTCGAGCCGGTTGATGTTTGCGATGCGCCGCCCCCGGCGCAGCCAACAAGGAAACAAGTGAGTGCAACAAGACTCAAACATGAAAATCGGCGCACAAATTTCCCCTGTTCCGCAACGGTGGAACCACCACTACCGCCTCACGAACCCGGTACCGCAGGAAAAGTTGCAGGAGAAACTTTCGGCGGACCAAGCCCGCGCAGCCTATCAACTGCCCGAAATCCCCGTCAATCTTTTATCTCTAAGAAAGCAGTACTGAGCGCTATAGAACCCAATGATGAAAATCCCCGCAATGGTACGGCGGAACATCGACCTTTCGCCTCACTCCACATGGCGAGAAGCTTTGCGGGGACATTTGCGGCAGAAAAAAAACGGCGACACGCTGAAACTTTATGCTCCGGTTTCGGATGACAGCGGGCTGGCCAGATCTTCCAGGCTGGACCTCTCCGCCTTCACTCCAATCCCTAGTTCGATGGCCGCTGCCGCCAGCATCAGAGCGCCTGCCAGCAGATACCCATAGAACACTTTCTCTCGCGATCCAGAGCCGATCAGCACTCCAAACAACCAAGGTGCCGCGATTCCTCCCGCCGCGGTGCCTAGCGAGAAAAAGAAAGCGATCGCCAACGCACGAATCTCCAGCGGAAAGATTTCACTTACCGTCAAATACGCAGCGCTGGCGGCCGCCGATGCGAAAAAGAAAATGATCGTCCAGAGCAGTGTCTGCGAATTGGCCGAAAGCAGGCCGTGCGCGAAGGCCCATCCCGTGATCGTCAGCAGCACAGCC
>DASZMG010000153.1:0-45343 GCA_035551975.1 Candidatus Acidiferrales bacterium
TTTCGATCCTGAGCCGAATTCGCCCACATAATAGTGCGCGCGTGAAAACCCTTCGAATATGGGAGCGACGCCCTCGCAGGCTTGTTTCTCGCCGCTGGCGTAAACAATCAGATCCTTTTTCCGGGCCTGCGCGCCGGTACCGCTTAATGGGCAGTCGAGCAGCGTAATACCGCCCTTGGATAAAATCTGCCGGGCTTCCTCCTTCACGGAAATAGGTAGCGTGCTGGTTTCCACCACGATTTTCAGCACCCCGCGCGCATGAGCGAGGTCCCGCGCAGTTTCAAGCAACGCATCCGCCGAAGGCAGGGAAGTGATCACCGTCGGGCATTCCGCCGCCACCTCTGCACAACTCACCCCGAGGGATCCGCCCGCCTTCTTGTGCGCGCCCCGCGCGTGGACCAGCACGTCGAAACCCGCCACCTCGAACCCAGCCTTGATCAGGTTCACGGACATCGCCGAGCCCATGATGCCCAGGCCAATCATGCCGACGGGTTCGCTCGCCATAGTTCTCCTCTTCGCTGCGGCTGCACGCAGCCTTGGATTTGTGATTCTAAATTTTAATGTCTTGGAGTATCGCAGAGCAGGTGAAAACAACTCAACAAGTCAGCCTCCGATTTAATTTGGCCTAGAAGGTTCAACCCAATGCCGGCGGCGCTTCTTTCAATCCAAAACCGCTCACTTTTTCGCGCATCATCTGCGCTGCGAGCTGAACGATTCGCGCAGCCGCTTCGCTGGTGGACACTCCACGTACATGAATATTGGAAATCAAATTGCGGTCCGCGTCCGTGTTCCCGCTTCGAGGACGATACGCCATGTAGGCCGACAAGCTTTCCGCGGTCGCCAATCCTGGGCGTTCGCCGACCAGCAGCACTGCCACTTGGGGTTCGAGCAGATCCCCAATCTCGTTCAGGATGCCCACCCGGCAATGGCGAATCGCGAAGGTCTGGCCGATTCTCCAGCCGCGTTCCTGCGCGCCCGCGAAAAGCAGCGGAAGCAGCGCGGGCACTTGCCGCGCTACCGCTGGAGCTGATAGTCCGTCACCGATCGCAACCTGCAAATCAATTTCACGGAAACACTTCTCGCGCATCGCCGTTTTCGACGCATCCGTGAAGTGCCGCCCCAAGTCGGGACGCAGCAGGAATGCGTCCTTGTCGGGCGCCTGAGTCTGCACTTCAAAAATCTTCCACTGGCGTATGAATTCTTCGCCGAACGCGGCAAGCAGGTCGAGTTCGGCGCGCACCGCGTCGCGCGCGGCGGCATGAGCGCTGCGCAGGTCGAGTTGTGCAGCCGTACGATAAGCCGCGCCCGCTCGCCCCATAAGAATCCGCGCCGGAGTCCGCGCGCGGATCTTTTGCAGAAATTCAGGCAGGTCTGCCGATACAAGAGAGTCGTCGCGCTCACTGCCATTGCGACCCATTCAGATCATCTCCGGTAGCGACGCTTCGAGGCCCTGCATCAACTTTCGCCGGGCAGCCGCTTCGAGCAGCGCCGGTTCGCCGCCGCGATAAATGCCACTCGATTCCAACCATTGCACAAATTCGGGCGCCGGCTTCAGCTTGAATAGCCGCCTCACCGCCAGCGCGTCGTGAAAACTCGTTGACTGGTAATTCAGCATCACGTCGTCCGAGCAGGGAACTCCCATAAAGTAGTTGCAGCCCGCCGCGCCGAGCAACAGCAGCAAATTGTCGGTCGAATTCTGATCCGCGTCGGCGTGGTTCGTGTAGCAGACATCGCACCCCATGGGCAGCCCGAGCAGTTTGCCCATGAAATGATCTTCGAGACCCGCGCGGATGATCTGCCGCTCGTCGCGCAGGTATTCCGGCCCGATGAAACCGACCACGCTGTTCACCAGAAACGGATCGAAGCATCGCGCCACGCCATAAGCTCGCGCTTCCAGCGTCACCTGATCGACGCCTTGATGCGCCTCGGCCGAAAGCGCGCTGCCCTGCCCTGTCTCGAAATACATTACGCTTGCGCCCTTCCAGGCCACGTCAGTGCGCTGCTGATGATGCCGTAGGACCCGCTCGCGGCCCTCGCGCAGTAGCGCGAGCGTTACGCCGAAGCTGCGGTTCGCCGCTTCAGTTCCGGCGATCGACTGGAACAGCAAATCAACCGGAGCTCCGCGATCAAGTGCCGCAAGCTGCGTGGTGATGTGCGCCAGGCAACAGGTCTGCGTGGGGACTCCATATACATCCACCAGTCGACGCAAAGCATGCAGAATGGCGCTGGTCGTTTGCACCGCGTCCGACGCAGGATTTACGCCGATGACCGCATCGCCGCATCCATACAGCAGACCTTCAAAGCTCGAAAGCAGAATTCCGCCCAGATCATCTGTAGGATGGTTCGGCTGAATGCGAATGCCCAGCACGCCTTCTTCACCCATGGTATTGATGCAGCGCGTTGCATTGCGGATCTTCGCAGCCGCCAGCACCAGATCCTTGTTGCTCATGATCTTGGCCGCAGCCGCGGCGATTTCCGGCACAATGGCTCGTTGAATCTGCCGGATTCCATCCGCGCCGGCAGTATCGTCGAGCAGGTGCTCGCGGAATTCCCCCACGGTCATCGAGCGCAGCGGCTGAAAGGTTTGCTGGTCGAAGCTTTCGAGGATCAGGCGACTGACGTCGTCCTTATCGGGATCGATGAGTGGATTGTCGACAATTTCACCGAGCGTCAGATCGGCCAGCTTGCGCTTTGCCGCGACACGCTCGCTTTCCGTTCGTGCGGCGATGCCGGCGAGTTGATCGCCGGATTTTTCTTCGTTGGCCTTGGCGAATATTTCGCAGAGATCGGAGAAGCGAAAACTTTCGGGCATGATTGGTCCGCGAGACGCCTTGGCGACGCCGGGGCTCGTATACACCTCGGCCGAATACACTTCAGCTGGGTACACTACGACATCTTCGTGAATATTAGCTTAAACCCGGCGTTCGGCGCTGCCCGGGGCTAATCGGGCGAGAAAGTTGGCAGGGAATTAACTGCTCGATTTTTTCTTGGGAACCTTCGCGCCTTTCTTGCGCGCTTCCGAAAGACCGATGGCAATGGCCTGCTTGCGACTCTTCACTTTTCCACCCTTGCCGCCTTTGCCCGACTTGAGCGTTCCTTTCTTTTTCCGGTGCATGGCGCTCTTGACGGTCTTTTGAGCCTTATTCCCGTACTTTGCCATAAGCGGTCCTCCTTCAGAGTGAGCTTTCCAGAATGGCCGTGAAAACGTTCAACTTGCGAGCGGGTCGATAGAAATGGATGGTTGGTCAGGATCGATCACGTTCCCGGTGAGCGGGTCGAACAAATAATATTCGTCGTTCGTCTTGCCGCGGCGCAACGCGGCCAGCACAGATTTGCCTTCTTCCAGTCCTTTGACCGTCTCCACCGAAACGGTCGTGTTGTCAGACATTTTTTTGAAGACTTCGTAAGTTTGATCTTCGGCCATTGTTTCTCCCGTGATTCCGGCAAATACCGGCTGGCGATAGCATGATTCTGCCGTAGCCGATGATTTTCCATACGCGATTCACCTGATTGGTCGCATGGGCCGGCTGTAAATGGAACTCGCACGGTTCGGGTGTTCGACGAGAGGGCTCCTGCAGCGATCTGTTTGCAATTTCGAACGCCCCCAGTCATATTGTGCGCGAAAATGATGGGTAAGGATGGCGCGGACGTGACCGAAGCTCCGAACAGCCTGGAAACTAGCACGAGCGAAAAGGCAAATTGAGAATGTCGCTCGCCAGCCAATGGCTCTATCGTCCGCAGAATGTCTGGCTCCGCAAAGCGCTCTTCGAGGTGCATCTCTGGATGGGCATTGGTCTCGGGCTGTACGTCGTGCTGATCAGCGTCAGCGGCAGCGCCATCGTCTTCCGCAATGAAATTTCGAAAGCTTTCTCCGCGCCCCCGAAGATTGTTCCCATTTCCGGCCCAAGACTCACGCGTGACGAACTCAAGCAAGCGGTCGAGCGCGCCTACCCGCAATATTCCGTCAGCTACATTTGGGACGCCAAGCGCCCCAACGAAGCCACCGAGGTATGGCTGCTTCACGGCGGCAACACGAAAATGCGTCTCTTTGATCCTTACACCGGAAAAGATCTGGGCGATTCAGTCCCGTTGATCATTCGCGCGCTCACCTGGACCATCGACTTGCACCTCAATCTGCTCGGCGGCAGAACTGGCCGCAAAATCAACGGCATCGCCGCGATTTTCACCACCGTGTTGGTGCTTACGGGCGCTGTGCTGTGGTGGCCGGGCGTCGGGAAGTGGCGAGACAGTCTGCTCCTTCGCCGGGAAGCGAATTGGAAAAAGCTGAACTGGAGTTTGCATAGCGTCATCGGCATTTGGACGCTAGCCTTCGTGCTGGTCTGGGGCGTCACTGGAATTTTTGTGGTTTTCCCCACGCCGTTCGAGCGAGCCGTCAATGTGGTATTGCCGCTGGAGTTTTACGGTTTGCCAGACGCTCCGCCTGCCTCGATGCCGGCGCCGCCTCCCGCAGCGAATGGGGCCAAGCTAGGGCGGCGAACACTGCTTCCACTGCGGCGAACGACCGGCGATCAGGTCATTCGCTGGTTCTACTACCTGCACTTCGGCAATTTTGCGGGATCGGGCGTGAAGACCATCTGGGTGATCTTCGGATTGGCGCCGGTGGCGCTGTTCATCACCGGCTCTCTAATGTGGTGGAACCGCGTCCTGAGCAAAGTGTTCGAGCGCCAGCCCCGCCGCCGTTACGACGCCGCTCCTGCTCGGGTGCCATCCGCCGCGCACCGCGCTGGCTCATAGCAAAAGCGCAAACAGCGCTGTCATCTCACGCGAAGCTATTCCGCGACCCGGCTAGGGTCGCACTATCCACTACCGACCCGAATAAAAAGCGGTTGTCATCCCGACAGAGCGTAGCGTGCGACCAAAGGTCGCCTGCGCAGCGACGAGGGATCTCTCTTGGATTGTGTGAAACGCCGCGGTTGCCGATTCGGGGTTTCGTCTCCGGAACCTACATCACCTTGAGATACGCAACCAGGTCATCCATTTCCTTCGGCGAGAGCGCGGCCTTGAACCCCGGCATGTGTGGCGTTCCGTTCATGATGAACGTGCGCAGGTCTTTTTCTTCGTCAGCGGAGGTGTTTTTGAACACCGTCTTCAGGCTCGGCCCCACGGTCGGAGGAGTTCCCGATTTCAGCACCCGCGCCTGATGGCACAGCGAGCAGCGCTCCAGAAACAATCCTTGTCCCTTGAATTGCTGGTCCGTCAGCTTGGCGTCAGCTCCAGTGGGATTCGATCCCGGCCGCTCTTCAGCATTCAGCCGGGCCGTTTGCCCAAATTGCGCGCCCGCCACGAGCACCCCTGCCAACGCCAGGGCATACACTTTCATCCGCACTTTGCTCATCTCGAGTTTTCCCCTTTGTTGCCAGCTTAGTTCCCGGCGCTCGCCGATTTCGTGCCGGTCCGGAATTGAATTCGCGCGATCTTGTTGGTGCGATCGTAGGGAATCCATATCGTCGGCGGATCGGTGCGATTATCTGCAAAAATGTGACGCGCTTCGGTGCCGCGTGTGGGCAGGTCGTACTCGGTAATTTCCTTCGTGGCCGGATTGAACCTCACCACGCGGTCCGCGGCAATCGACGTGACCCACACCATGTGGTCCTTGTCGACGGCAATTCCGTACGGCTGCATGTAGGGATGCGGCATGGGAATTTCGCTCACCTTTTTTGTGCGAATGTCGATTGTTCCGATGCGATTGGCGAAGTGCTCGGCAAACCACACGGAATCCCCGTTCCGGTCCGTCGCCAGCCGGCGCGGGCCGACTTGCAGCAGCGGACCGGTGTTCTGTCCGCCCATCGTCGCGTAGATCTCGCGGTCGCGGTCAGTTACGTCCATGCCCGTGGTGTCGCGCGGATTCACCTTAAACTCGCTCGACTCGCCCGTGGCGGCATCGATGAACGCAACTTTGTCTGCTGTTGGCTGCGCGATCCACACGTTGTCGTTCTTGTCGATGTCGATTCCGTAGGTGCTCTTGTCCTTGGTCGGAATCGTATAGATCGTATATTTTCCCGTCTGCGGATCGAGCTTCACAGCGCCAGCGCTGTAGGGAGCCCAGATGTTGCCCTTTGAATCGGCGGTGATGAAATCACCCGCGCGCGGGAAATCGGCATTCGGTTTCGGATAGGTCTTGAATTTTTCAGTTTCCGGGAAAAACTCCAGCGGCACGCCGGCCGTATCGTCCGCCGCCCACACATTTCCATCGGGGTCTACAGTGATGGCATGCGTGCTGTCAGGCTTGCCACTTGGTCCGGTAAGCACAAAGTCGGTAACCTTGCCCGTCTTGGGATCGAGCTTTCCAATGGTGCGGCCGGGCGTCACATCGTCCGCAAACCACACGATTCCTTGATGATCGACGACCACATCATGCGGACCGCGCCCTTCCCATCGTGACGGCATGCCTTCCGACCAGTCGCTGCCGTTGTGCGGCATCACCCAATCCGCTGGATGGTCAGCACGCGTGAGGTCGTATTCGGTCACGACGATTCGCGTGGCATCTCCACTTGGCCGCGCAAAAGGCTTCGGCACCAGCGGCGGCGAATCGGGCCCACGCTCCTTTGCCAGGAAGGGCACGAGTTCGTCTTTGTAGGCCCCGATCACATACTGCTGTCCCTTTGCCAGCGGGCTGGTCGACGTTTGACCCGCCGGCGTTACCACTCCGGTTGGCGAAGTTCGCTCCATCAGAGAAACCATGATGTTCCAGCCGGTGGCGTCGAAGCGGTTTTGCAACGGGAACGCGGCCGAGTGGCAGCTCGTGCAAACATTGGCGAAGACTTCTTTCATGCGGCGGTCCGCAGGCCCGTTCTCAGGCAGGCTCGCCAGCAATTCCGGTCCCGATAGCTGCTTCTCGAAATTCGCTAATTTCGCGAGCGAAAAATCCTCTTTTTTCGCGCCGCTCAGATCCAACTCTTTCACGCCAGCCGCGAAACCAACGGTCTGCGCCCATATCTTGTAATGTCCGCCGCTCAGTTCCGGGAAGGAATATGAACCGGAAGCATCGGTATATACCGAAGTGGTGTAGCGCTGGTCGTCGGCGCGCGCCGATACCGCGACGCCTTCCAGCGGGCTCCCGTCCGCGGCGCGAACGCTGCCTGAAAGCTTCGCCGTGCCGCTTGCCTGTCGCGCCGCGGCATTGGGGGCAATGCATGCCAGCAGCAACGCCACTCCCAACGTCAGTATCCCCAACGGCAAGCCTAAGCGAGCTATATTCTTTCCCACGGTCGTCCTCCCGGATTTCTGCCTTCCACGATGCCGCCCACGACGCTGGTTATGATACGCCAAAAGCTTTAGCGCGGTTACGCGTTTTCCTCGGCCTGACGCGAACCTCCGGCGTTATCGCCAATGCCTACAGACCCGCCAAACCTGATTTACGCACTATCCGGGATACAAACTCCCTTCCGCCACCTGCACAATTCAGCCACTTGCCTCCACAAGGATTTCCAGACCTTGTCCACAAAATTGAATAAATCGCACCCACACAAAAAGGATGCGCTCGAGACACCGTCAGGCGTGCCGCCAGACGTCCCGTCCGAGGCCAAGGAGGAAATCGAGGAAAAGCAGATCCAGGAGCGCGTCAATATTGGCGCTCATGTTGTCCACGAAACCATTCGTCGCGAAGGGGAGGACGAGCTCAAGCGGCCATCGTCGGCGCTCGCCTGGTCCGGCCTCGCCGCTGGACTTTCCATGGGATTTTCATTGGTCGCGGAGGGGCTGCTCGCGGCGGGACTGCCTCGTGCTCCCTGGGCCACGCTGATTTCCAAGCTTGGCTATAGCGTCGGATTTCTGATCGTGGTCCTCGGACGCCAGCAGCTCTATACCGAAACCACGCTCACCGCAGTGCTGCCGCTTCTTTCGCGCCGCAACATGCGAACCGCCTTGAGCGTCTTGCGGCTATGGGGCATCGTTTTGCTCGCCAATCTGGTGGGGACCTATCTTTTCGCTTTGGCTATCGGCCGAGTTTCGATTTTTTCTCCCCAAGTGCACCAAATGTTTGCGGAGGTGAGCAGCAGTTCCACCGTCGGTGGTTTCTGGGTCGTGTTCGCGCGCGCCGTTTTCGCCGGATGGCTCATCGCGCTGATGGTCTGGCTTTTACCCGGAGCCGAATCTTCCAGGGTCAGTATCATAATTATCATCACTTACCTTATTGGTTTGGGCGGATTCAATCACGTGATCGCCGGCTCGACCAAGGTCCTGTTTCTCGTTGTTACTGGAGCTGAGACCTGGTCCAACTTCTTCCTTCGCTTCTTCCTGCCCACCTTCCTGGGGAACATGGCTGGCGGTGTGTCGTTGGTGGCCTTCTTGGGCCATGCGCAAGTGGTCGCCGGCAACGACTAGAAGCTGAATCCTTGTTGCGTCTTGTACCCCACCGAAACAGTCTTCTCTGATTGGTCCCATAGCTCGGTGCGCTTGGCCTTACGTTCCGCTTCGCAAATCAAGATTTCCGTGTTTTTGCCGAATTCCGTTAAGGGGTCAGCTTGCGCACTGTTCCACTTCAATCCACGCCATCCATCCGTCGTCGGAACCGGTAAATGTCTCACTATTACGACTATCGCCTGGTTTTACTTTCGGTCGCGATTGCAACTGTGGCTTCTTACTCTGCTTTCGGTCTCGCCGAACGCACTACCGCCGCCGAGGGCTATGGCCGATTGATATGGATCAGCGGCGGGTCTGTGGCCATGGGATTGGGTATTTGGTCGATGCACTACATCGGCATGCTGGCCTACATCTTGCCGGTCCCCGTGCTTTATGACGTGCCGACAGTGGCGCTCTCACTTCTTGCCGCGCTAGTCGCTTCCCTTATAGCTCTGTACGCTGTAAGCCGTCCGCGGTTGACTACGGCCATAATCGCCTTCGCCGCATGCGCCATGGGTCTGGGAATCTCGGCCATGCATTACGTGGGCATGGAAGCTATGCGCCTCCGGGCCGTGCCCGCACCAGCCGCTTGACTGCGCGCATCGATAACAACGCCGTCGCTGATGGTTTTCAGCTTTACCTGCATACCTTCGTCGTCAGCAACGATGGCCAGTGGACCATAGTGCAGCATGAAGGTGCAGCAGGGCATGAAAGTTGAGCAGGGTAGGAACGACGGAACCGGACTGGCGCGCCGCTATCATTGGCACTCTGCCACCGTGCGCGATTTTGTGGCGAATCCCCACACCGCGGTTGTGGGCGATCATCAGGGCACGATCATGAATTTGGTCGACGAGCAGGCCCGGCCGGCGCAGGATGCCATCCTTGCGATTTTGCGCGAGCACCCGGACGCTACGCTGCGCGAAGCGGCCAAGTTGACAATGCCTGCGCATCATGACGTGCGCCCCGCAAACGTTGATCTGAAACGTCTCGGCGCGGTTCTCGCTGTCGCCTACGAGCGCGAGTTTCGGGATTTTGCTTCGCTGCTGCTGCTCGAAAAACTCGGCCCTCGTACTTTGCAGTCGCTCGCGCTGATCGCCGAAGTGGTCCACGGTGCGCCCAGCCGGTTTTCCGATCCTGCCCGATTTTGCTTCGCCATGGGCGGCAAGGACGGGCGCCCGTTTCCCGTTCCGCTGAAAACTTATGACGAGTCCCTCGACGTGCTCCGCCGCGGCCTTGACGCCGCTCGAATCGGAAACACGGAGAAGGCCGAAGCATTCCGGCGTCTCGATCGATTCACCCGGAAGGTGGAGCACTCGCACAATCCCAAAGCGCATTTTGAAGAAGTTCTCGCTCACGAGCGCGCCATCTCGCCCGCGATCGGCGGCCGGACCGTATTCGACGATCGCCCGCACCGGCTCAAGCGCGTTTCGCAACTCAATCTTTTCGACTGATTCGCGGTCTGTGTACGGAATGAATTGGGTGAAGTAGGGCAGGGAAGCTGCGGAGGTGTGAACGCGGAAGGTCAGTCGTCCGGTCCGATCAGGATGGCCGCCGCCAGCACCGTGGTCCACAGGCCGCGCTTGTCTCCCACGGCCGATTGCGTAATGTTCATGGTGCGGACGATCTTGTTCGAGATGCGGTAAACCTCTTTTTTCTCGTCCCAGGACAAATCCGGATCGAACTCCACGTTCAGCGTGGTGGCCAGCATTTCTGCTGCGAGTTCTTCGGTGTATTCGCCCGCCACTTCTTCTGTTTCGCCGAACGAATGGTGCTCGGAGAGATATCCATACATCGACTTGTCGCCCGGCAGCGCCAGGCCCACGCCCGCAGCGATCAGCCGGTGTGGTTCGCGCGTCTGGTTCTCGCTGATCACGGTAAACGCCACTTGTCCGGGCTTGAGGTGTTTCAGGCCTTCGGTGCGCGAGATCAACTTGCACTGCGGCGGAAAAATCGAGGAAACACGGACAATGTTGCAGGCGGCGATGCCGGCGTTGCGAAGGGCTAACTCGAAGCTGGAAAGGCGCTCGCGATGTTTCCCAACTCCTTTTGTGAGGAAGATCTTCTTCGCGACGAACGCCATGAGTTCCGGCTTGCGGAGCCTCCAACTGATTGAACAGAATATTCTTGCGCGATTGGAAAATTAACAATCGCACGCAAGCATGTCAACGATTATTAACAAGTGTTGCGTTACAGTTTGGTTAAAATCTTCCTCGGCACGCCGGGAATCGCAAAATCTACTTCGCTAGCGCTCCGGTATTCGCGTCCGCGGCCTGTTCGGTCGCTTCCACCGCCGCGCGCGGTTCGATTTTCCAGTTTCCCTCGGGTTCGCTGGGGATTTCTTTCGTGCGCGTCAGGTAATCGATCACAATCTGCCGAATTTCATCCGAAGACGTGAATGCCACCGGCAGGCCTTTGAACACCGAATATCCTCCCCCGCCCGTGTAACGGTAATTGTTCGTGGCCACGCGCAGCACTTGCGCCGGATCGAGCGGCTTGCCGTGAAATTGCAGATTCACGATGCGCTCGCCCACCGGCTTGGTCAGATCCACTTCATAGGACACGCCGTAAGCCTGGTCCGCATTGTAGGAGGGCAGCTTCGGAGTTTCGCCCGGAGCCAGGGGCCACCGCGAGAAAAATCCCTCCGCGTGCTCGAGCGCATCCTTGAGCTGCGCTCCGGTCATCTGCACCACGTACAGCGTGTTTTCGTAGATGTACAGGCCGGCGGCCTCTCCCACCGTCACCGGTCCGGCGGGAATGTGCGCGCCTGCATAGAGCATGGTGGCCATGGACACATCGGCGTGTCCCGCTTCGAGTTGCGCTTTCTGAACCACGTCCAGCAGCGGGCGATCTTCGTAGCGTGCATATTTCCCGGAAAGATCGGTCGAGGAATGTGCAATCGGAGTGTTCAGGTACTTTTCCGTTTCCTCGTGGTAGGGCTCCGCCAGTTTCATCATCTCCGGATCGGGTTCCACCTGCGCGGTCACCCGAATGGTGCGCGAGTGCTTCGACACCACTCCCCAGCGTCCGCCTTCCTGCCGCATCTCCACGTCCGCGCGCGCCAGCGCCATGCCCCAGTTCTTTGGCTGCGCCATCAGCACACCATTCAGGATTTTCTCTGAGAGTTCGCTGTGAGTATGCCCGTAGAAAATCACGTCGATGCCCGGCACTTCGGTCAGGTCCGGCGCCACGTTTTCCCCTACCCCTTGTTCGGGCCACACCTCGCCGCTCACGGGATCTTTTGCGAATCCGGAATGCATGATCACCACCACCAGGTCCACTTGCTTGCGGACTTCCGGAATCACGCGCTTCGCCGCCTGAACGATCGGTTCGAATTCATATCCCTTGTAATGCGCCGGAATTTCCCAACGCGGAATTCCCGGCGTTACGAACCCGACGATGCCCACGCGGACGCCTTTCACCGTCTTGATGATGTAGGGCTGAAAGTACGGCGTCGTTCCCTGCGTGTAGGTCTCCTTGATGTTCGCCGCCAGCCAGGGAAAATGCGACTCGCCTTTCGCTTTCCACATCTCCTCTTCGCCGAAATTGAATTCATGATTGCCTACAGCCATCGCGTCGTAATGCAATAGGTTGAACGCCGCGATCATGGGGTTCGGCTTGGAGGTGTCTTTCTCGGCAAAGTAATAAGCCATCGGCGTCCCTTGGATCGTGTCTCCGCAGTCGAGCAGCAGGGCATCGGGAGCCTCGGCTCGCTGCTCCTTGATCAATGTGGCCACTTTCGCCAATCCCAGGTTGGCGGGCTTGTTCTGGTAGTAATCCCACGGCTCAATGCGTCCATGCGTGTCCGTGGTATCCAGTAGCACGATGTCGACGTCGCCTGCTTTGCCGTTGCTATCGTTGGTTTGTGCTTGCGGGCGCGCGGCTGAAAGCTTCACCGCCGCAGCGGAAAGAAGAACGCAGAAAAACACACCAGGGAGGGTTTTCTTCAAAGCGGGCTCCTGAAAGGCTACCCGCTAATTCTAGTCCAACTCTATTCCTGCATGGCAAGAGGCAGAGAAGGGGCCAGCACGTCGGAGATGGTCTTCAGCATTTGCAGTTGTTGCGGCGTGAAATCGGCGCCGGCATCGGCGGTGGATTTTCCTTTGCGCGAAACCTGCACCACGCCTATGGCCTTACCTCCGATCATGACTGGCGAGCTCATGATTTTCTGGATGGGTTCGCCGCGCTCGGTTTCCGAAACAGGCACGCCCTCGAAAACCGACGCGTGCGGCACGGCATAAAAGTGATTGACGATTTCCGGCCTCATTTCGCGGACGGTGCGCACCGCCAGCGCGCTGCCGCTCGAAAGCGGGATTTGTCCCACTGCCCGCAGTGTCTGCGGCGCTAAAAATTTCAGAAATCGCGCGTCGGCGGTAACGCCCAGAATGGCCACTTCGTGCGGAGTCACACCGAAAATTCCACTGATGATCTCGACGGCGCGATTCAATCGAACGCCTTCTCCCGTTTTGCGAGCCGCCTCGCTCGCCCACTTTCTAAGATCCGCAAGTTGTTCGGTTGCAATCATGGCCGTCCTTAGCCCTTCTCTCAGAATCACCACCTATCATACGATGTTGGCTCCCGCCGCTTTTCCACCAAGTCAATGGCCTGGAGCGGAAACGTCATCGGTTAAAGAGGCAAGAGCAGGAGTTTCATTGTGAGAAACATTTCGCCCACGCTTCGCCGTTAGCCGGCACTCTCCGAAATTTCTTGCACCTTGGAAACTCGTCGCACAAACTGAATGAGCGCCGGTTCTGCGCGCTCAGGAGCCAATTCTGCCTGCAATTCCTCCAACTTCATCCACTGCCATATCGCCACGCGCTCGGGAACTGCATTTCAAGTCCATCGTGGTGGATACTCACGTCGACACCACCCAGCGCCTCATCTATGACAAGAGCTTCGATTTCGGCGCGCGCAACGTTGATGGCTCGGTGGACATTCCGCGCCTGCGCGAAGGCGGCATCGGCGCGGTGTTCTTCGCGGTCTGGACCCCTGGCAGTGTCACCGGCAACGCCGCCGTCGAGCGCGCCGTCGCCCAGATCGACGCCATTCACCGCCTGGTCCCTGCGCACCCCCAAGATCTCTCGCTCGCAAAATCCGTCGACGACATCCGCGCGGCTCACGCCGAAGGCCGCATCGCGGTGCTCATCGCCATCGAAGGCGGCCATCTCATTAACCGCAGCCTTCATCTGCTGCGCAAATATCACCAGTTCGGCGCTCGCTATATGACTTTGACTCACAGCCTCAACGTCGAGTGGGCGGATTCCTCCACCGACGAGCCACGCCATAACGGACTCACCGAATTCGGCAGAGAAGTGATCGTCGAAATGAATCGCCTGGGCATGATGGTCGACGTCTCGCACGTCTCCGACAAAACTTTCGCCGACGTCCTTGAGGTCAGCACCGCGCCGGTGATCGCCACGCATTCCTCCTGCCGGACTCGGTGCGACTCGCCTCGCAATTTGACCGACGCCATGATTCGCTCGCTCGCCGCCAAACGCGGCCTGGTTCAGATCAATTTCCACATGGGTTTTCTCGGCGGCGCTTTTCGCGAAGCCTACAAAGCGAATCCTCATTTCGAAACGGAAATTGACTCCACGGTCACGCATCTCTGCGGCGATAATCTTGCCTGCCAGATGCGCGAAGCCTCGCGCCTCACGCGCGAGATCATCGCCCAGGGAAAACTTCCTCGTGTCGATTGGACCGAAATCCTCGATCACATCGATCATGTCGTCCAACTCGTCGGCCCGGATTACGCCGGTCTCGGCTCCGATTTTGACGGCGCCAACATGCCTTACGGCATGGAAGACGCCTCGCAATTCCCTAAAATTACCGATGGTCTGTTAAAAAGAGGTTATTCCGATGCCGATATCTGCAAAATTCTTGGTGGCAATGTGCTCCGCCTGATGCAAGATGTGGAGACTATCGCGCATAATATGGAGGCATGAACATGAAACACATAGCCCGGCTCTGCCTTTTCGCACTGATCGCCGCGTCACCCGCTGCCGTTGCAGCGCAGACCAATTCCACGGCCCCCAAACCGGCCGCTTCCAAACCCGCAGCTCCAAAAGCTACGGGAACAACGCACCCGAGGACAACGAGAATGACCACCGATCCAGCACTTCTGAAGCCCGCTTCGCTTACGGCCAAAGCGCCCGACGTTTACGAAGTAACATTGAAGACCACCAAGGGCGACATCGTCGTCCGGGTGACTCGCTCCTGGGCCCCCATCGGCGCTGACCGCTTCTACAATCTCGTGAAGCACGGTTTCTATAATGACGCAGCGTTCTTCCGCATCGTGCCCGGCTTCGTTGTCCAATTCGGATTGAGCGGCGATCCTGCCGTGAACCGCGCCTGGAAGAATGCGAATATCAAGGACGATCCAGTCACCCAGAGCAACAAGCCCGGCATGTTGGTGTTCGCCACCGCCGGCCCCAACACCCGCACCACACAGCTCTTCATCAATCTCGGTAACAACGCTCCGCTTGACGGCCAGGGCTTCGCTCCGTTCGGTCAGGTTATCTCCGGTATGGACGTGGTGCAGAAGCTCTACGCCGGCTACGGTGAGCGTCCCGACCAGGGTGCCATCACCAGTGAAGGCAAAGCTTACATCGACAAGAATTTCCCTAACATCGACAAGATCGAAACCGCAACCATCACCTCGCCAGCCACCACGCACACCGGCGCGCCAGTCGCTTCGGCTCCCAAACACTAACGCGTTTCGCGCTTTTACTCGCGCGAACGGTTTGCCCGGTCTTTCTCACCGGGTAACCGTTCGCCGCGTGACGTAATCTATAAGAGTGCCAGTCCAGGGGTGCGGGAAAGCCCCTCGGCCCTTTTCACAGGCGCAGCAGGTCCGGTATAGCGGCGGACGCGGCCTCTCGCCCAAATATCTTTGCTCAAGATAAGGATTCCCCAGCGATCACATGAGCGCGACAAAAGTCCTGCAGCAAGATCAATCCCTGTCTGCTGGCTGGTGGGGCGAAATCTCGGTCGGCGCCACGCCTTTACTCGCGGGCCTGGCTGCCGCCAAGTTGCTCATCCAATTTGCCGGCATCAACCACTATGGATTTTTCCGCGACGAACTCTACTACATGGCCTGCGGAGAGCACCTCGCCTGGGGCTATATTGACCAGCCGCCGCTGATCGCCCTCGTTGCCTGGATGGCCCGCCACGTATTCGGCAATTCCATCGCCGCTGCGCGCGCCTTTCCGATTATCTCTGGCGCAGCGGTCGTTTTCCTCACAGGGATCCTTGCGCGCGAATTCGGCGGCGGAAAGTTGGCACAAGGCTTTGCCGCCGCGGCAATTCTCTTTGCTCCTGCCAATCTGGCCTTTGACAGCTTCCTCTCCATGAACGCCTTCGAGCCGCTCTTCTGGCTGCTCTGCGCCTGGATCGTCGTGCGCATCATCAAGGGCGCCTTGCCGGTTTGGTGGATCGCCTTTGGTGCTGTCGCCGGAATCGGTTTAGAGAACAAGCATTCCATGCTGGTGTTTGGCTTCGCGGTCGCGGCGGGATTATTGCTCTCAGGCGAAGCGCGCCTGTTCCGCTCCAAATGGATCTGGAGCGGCGCGCTCATTGCCTTGCTGATTTTTCTTCCAAATTTGCTTTGGGAAGCGCGTCACGGCTGGCCGCAGATTGAAGTAGTTCGCAACGCCCAGATCTTCAAGAACGAAAACATCTCACCGTCGCGTTTCTTATTCGAACAAATTCTCTTCCTGCATCCGTTGGAGTTCCCTCTGTGGCTCGGAGGCTTCGCGTGGCTTCTTGCCGCCAGGAAAGGTAGGCGCTTCCGTTTTCTTGCGTGGGCCTACCTGATCGTGTTGGCGATTTTCATCTCCATGCACGGCAAAAGCTATTACCCACTGCCGTTTTATCCCATGCTGATCGCCGCGGGCGGCGTCGCTTTCGAACGATTCGTCGCCACTCCCAGCCGCCGCTGGCTCGCCTTCGCTTTTCCCGCGCTGGTGATCGTCGGAGGTCTCGCCACCGTTCCTTTCGGCGTTCCGCTGCTTCCGGTTTCGGCCTTTTTGCGATATTCCAACGGCATCCCCGCGTTTCGCGTGAAAACCGAGCGCGACGCCACCGTCCCGCTTCCGCAGCTCTATGCCGACATGTTTGGCTGGGACGATATGGCCCGCGTCATCTCCGGTGTCTATCACGACATCCCGGCTTCCGAACGCGCGGGTTGCGCCATCCTTGCGGGGAATTACGGCGAGGCGGGCGCCATCGATTACTACGGCCCGAAATTGGGGCTGCCCAAAGCTATCAGCGGCCACAACAGCTACTTCGACTGGGGCCCGCGCCAGTACACCGGAAACTGCATGGTTATTTTTGGCGAACGCGCCACCCAATTCACCAAGCTTTTTGGAGACGTGCAGCGCGTCGCCAGCATTTCCAATCCTCACGCCATGGAGGTCGAGCAGAACGTCCCCGTCTATCTCTGCCGCAAGCCCGTCGCCCCGCTCTCCGCGCTCTGGCCCCACTTCAAAATGATCATCTGAACCAGCTGATCCTAAGGGATATCTCTTCGCCTTTTGGAGTGTCGAGTAGCGTGTGGCGACTGTGATTGTTTTCATTTGTTTGCGGGCGAAATCACCCGGCGCAGCGTGTCGAGTAGGCGAAAGATCTTTTTGGTTTGATTTTCTATCCGCTTCCATTTTCGATGAATACCTCCAGCGGAAGGTAGCATTTTGGAAAGCGCGGGACACTTGGACAAAGGTACAGGACTAGTACGCTAGAGACGAATGCGCGGAGGCGTGTGATTTTGAGGGAGCGTTGTGTCGCGATCAGGCCAAAAATCGCGCAGCGCGACGAGGCATCTGTCTTGGTTTTTTAGGGAATATAAATCCTGACGACAAAACGACCAGGTATCAACCGCTAGGCCGAATCCTGCTGCGAACCTCTCTGCGTCCGCCGCGACGACAGCGCATCGCGCTCGAGCCGCGGCACGTTCAGTCCGCTGCCTGCCAGCCTGCGGCTGATCTCCGACTTCCGGTTGCGCACGATGCACAACAGCACGCATTCGCTGGTGAGGATCGGTATCTTTTTCCCGTCTCTGTTGTCATGAAACGGCGCGATCTGTTCGGCCTGCTTGAACACCGCATTCAACTCCGTCGAAGGTTGCAGCGGCGCCTCAAAGATAGGTTCTTTCTCCAGCTTGCGAAGAAGCGGCAGGGAAATCACGCGCTTGTTCGAGTCGCGCCGCCGCTTGTCATATTTCTGTATCCAGAAGTTCCAGCGCGCCGGGCTGATCTGGCAGACCGTGCGCAGCAACTCTTCCACCCGCTCCTGGTCCTCTTCTTCCCAATAACGCGACAACCGTTCCCAGTTGTGAATGTACATGCCCGCCAGCAGATCGGACACCTCGATCACTCGCGACGCCCGGCTGTTCGCAACCATCGTCGCTAACTTATCCGCGCGCGATAAATCGAGCGTGAAACGGTGGGCAACTGGCTCGCCATTCCCGTCGTGCCCGCTCCCGCTATGGCCGGAGCCCGTTTGATTTCGATGGAAGAAGTTCATCGCCAGGAGTCTGCGTGAAATGGAATTTTAGCAGGAAGGGAAGTGTGCACTTCGATTACGAAAGGTTTCTGTGCGGAATCGTTACACATCGGAATCGGGTGTTAGCGGGCGACACAGGCCATGCGTACCGATTCGAACAATCGGGCATGCTCGTTGATTTTGTCAGGCGACGCCGACCACGATCAGGCTCGCAATTATGTTTGTTCAGTCATTCCGAAGCGCAGCGAAAAATCTCTATTTACTGTTGGTTGCGGCTTCTCTATTACCGTTGCTAGCATTCTCTGCCTCTGCCGCTCTCCAAAAACCAGGCCCGCAACACGTTCGACTGGTCCTCTTTCATTTCCGAAAAGCTTACGCCCATGCCCATCGGCTGCAGGCGTGCCACCACGCCGAGGCTGGTGAACGAGCTGTCGTCTATGGTCAGCTTCAGCCGTATGCGAGTTCCCTCGGGGAACGCGCGCGCCGTGTTCATGAAGCAGCCCACCAGGCTCACGTCCGACGTTTTTGCGCTCAATATTGCATTCGAGCGCAATTCCACGATTTCCGCTGCGGCAACCAACCGATATCGCGGCGCCCGCCGCCTTTCAATCGTCATAAACATTCACCCTGCAAGAAAATTACCACTCCTGGATGCTGACGTCCCCTGCATCCCGCTTTCTGGCCGCGTAGCAATTACCGGCGGTATCCTGTAGCGCTTGGGGCGGCCCGGGGCGGCCCGAAGACAGCGAATTTCCCACCCTTACATCTATCCCGAGGATTTTTGCTCGGGCAAGCAGAACGAAATGGAATTCGGCATGTTCGATTCCGACGGAACCCTGCGTTGGGCTCGCGGGTGCGGAAAGGTTTATTACGACGAACAAAGGCGTTCTACGCGGTTAACCGCAACCTTGATTTCATAGGATGGCCTTCTGTTATTCTGTTTTCGTTATGGAAATCACAGGCCAGCAGATTTCGATCTTAGAGCGGTTGAAAAACAACGGTTTCGATATCGTCGCATTCCCCATGTATGAAAATTACGTTGGCGTGCGGAAAGGCAATTGCGCCGCGCTTCTCGCTCCTCAGGATTCCGGCGGCTTCCACATTTTCGGCCAGCCCTCTTATCTGGTCGACGGTAAACTCGGTGTGAAAACCTTTCAGGGCGACGGCCACTATTTCGTCTCGAAAAAAGAAAAGCTCGCCGCTACTCCCGAGCGCACCAATGAGCTGGACTCATTTGAAGCTGAGCTTGCCGAGAACCTTCTGCCTCGTGCCTGAATCAGCACCTCAGCGAGTTAATTGGTCTTCCCATTTTGCCTCACGTCTTTGTGCTCCGTCGAACTGGCTGTACTCTATCGCTCGACCGACTCTGGTTTCGAAAGGGAACTGACATGACTTTGTCGGGTGACACGATCCGCGAGCGCTTCAAGTTTTTGAGCCGCCGAACTTTTTTCACTCTCGCTGGAGGCCTGGCCGCTCTTTCGCAGTTTGCTGGCTTGGATGATTTGGCAGAGGCCGCGGTAAACGCAGCCTCCGGTCCGGTGACGATCGCCAAGCAAGGAAGCTTTTTCGTCGGCGGTACGCAGCTCACCACACCTGGCGCCTTCGATCCCAACCACACCAGCGGCCCCGGCTCGACCTATTACATCGACCACATGTATATGCAGTTTCAAACGCCCGTGAAAGCGCGCCAATATCCCATTGTTATGACCCACGGCACAAATCAAACGGCCAAAACGTTCGAGTCAACGCCCGACGGCCGTGACGGTTTCCAAACAATCTTTCTCCGTCGGGGCTTCTCCGTATATCTGAATGACCAGCCGCGCCGTGCCCGCGCCGGCTTTCCTTCGTTCAACGGCGCGCTCGGCTCGTTCGCTGGCAAGCAGCTCGTCCCCGACCACACCACGCGGCCCAGCGCACAGCAAGCCTTTGTCGGCTGGCGGCTCGGCCCCGAATATCCCAACTTTTTCCCGAATTCTCAGTTTCCCAGAGAAGGAGTCGAGCAATTCTTTCGTCAATCCATCCCGAACGTCGGGGATTACGACATGCCTCAGGAATTTCCCGAAGTAGTCGTCGGCGCTTTCGTCGCTCTTCTCGACAAGATCGGCCCAGCCATCATGATGCCGCACTCCATGTCCGGGCCCTACGCCATCTTGACCGCACTCCGTAGCAGCAACGTAAAAGCGATCTATGGATACGAGCCCGCCGCATACATTTATCCGCAGGGCGAGTCGCGTCCGGAAATCCGTTTGTCAGACGGCTCGCTATTTCGTACCGACACCTATGAAGTTCCGCTCGACGATTTTATGAAGCTCACCAAAATTCCTATCTGTATCGTCTACGGCGACAACATTCCCACCAGTCCCGATCCCATCATGGCTCGCGACAATCGCCGCGGCCAGGTCATGGCCGCGAAAATGTTTGTCGACACGCTCAAGCGCTATGGCGGCGATGCCACCTTTGTTAGCCTTCCGGAAATTGGCATCCATGGAAACGGCCATTTCATGTTTTTCGATCGCAATAATCTTCAGATCGCCGATCTCGCCTCAAAATGGCTGCACGAAAAAGGCCTCGACAAGCGCGGCTAATCCAGTCCGCTATCGCTTTGTCGGGATGAGCTGGCGAAAGTGGGTCATTTCCTGAAGCCGGTGAGCCTCCGGCTGGCGCGTCGTCGCCTTATGGACCCGCCGATAAGCAGCACTCTTGCTTGTTCGCCGCTAATTCCTCCCCTGTATTTGTAGCCATCAGGAAAGCACTTTATCGCTCGGAGCTCCGCCTCCGAATGGAGACAGCGCTACCGCATGATTCCTTCTTGCATACATTTCCCGGATAGCATCCATCAGGACTTTCCCGGGTTCCGCGCTGGCGGCTACGCATGTAAGATTCAACGCATGAATGAAGAAAAAATGACCGCGGAACTAAGTACCTCCGGCACTCGCTCCCTTCGCCGTTTCTTCGAGGATCTTGTCTGGCGTCACTTTTTCTCCGATGTTCATTTGGAAGAGCCCGGCGTGGCCCACTACGTATCGAACCTGCTCACCGATTTCGGGGACGCTCGAAATCTCTTCAAAATTCAAAACTCCGCCGGCGACTCGCTCGAGGATGTGGGCGAAATGCTCGTTGAATCGGACCCGCAGCTCGAAGCCGCATCCTTCGACCGCGAGCGCGCCGTGCGCAAACACGTTGGCGACTACACTTTGTTCATCACCGGGCTTTTTCCGGAAAGCGTCGGCAAGTCGAGCCGCAAAGGCCGCCCGCGTCTGGACGAGATGGTGGATTTCGTCAAGGCAGGTAAGGAATCCTACGCGATCGTCTCGTCATTCGATCAGTTCGAATATCGCGAAGAGGCTTCGCTCTTCCGCAGACTGTCCGAGAATTTTGAGCTTTGCGTCTTCGGCCTGAATCTCGTCAAGCAGGACATTGAAAGTTTTCAGTTCGACTACTACCAGCGCCTCCAGCATTCCGCTTTTGGCGAATCTCCTCTTTAAGATTCCTGGCGGCGCCTCGCATCCGCACCTGAGGTGGCGAGCCAGCTCATTGTGCGTCGGAGCTTCGCCTCCGCCATATTCATGACCATTCCGAGCGGAGTCGAGGAATCTGCATTTTCCTTGGAGGTTGTTTTTGTTTCACGGTGTCATCCCGAAGCGAGCGTTTCTCAGCGAGTCGAGCGACCTCTCTTCGGTCTTGTTTGCGCGGTAACGCACGGCGCCTTTTATCGACGCTCAGCTTGCCTCAGTATTCGCGATACAATCTCTTCCCGTGAACGATCCCATTCTGCAGGCTCAATTTCGCGAAACGCTTCTGCGTCTCGATCCGCGCTATTCCGATCCCAAACGCCTCTGCAAGTTTGCGTACAAGGTTTATTCGCAGGACGACACTGACGGCGCCCTCGCCGAACTCTTTCGCCGCATCGGCACAGATCGCCGCAACTTCATCGAGATTGGCGTCGAGAATGGTCTCGAATGCAACACGCTCCATCTTCTCGTGCAGGGATGGTCGGGCCACTGGATCGATTCAGACGAAAAGTCCATGTCTCAGATTCAAGGGAAATTCGGGATGTATCTGGGAAGCACGCTGCACACGCGTCACCAAGTCGTTTCCGCCGAAAACGCCAATACGCTTCTCAGCCGTCTCTGCCCCGATGGCGCTCTGGATTTGCTCAGCATTGACATTGATGGAAATGATTACTGGGTCTGGAACGCTATCACCTCTGTCCAGCCGCGCGTGGTGGTCCTGGAATACAACGCCGCATGGCGCCCGCCGCTGAGCATCGCAATCGAATACAACCCGCGCCACAAGTGGGACGGCACCAACTACTTCGGCGCCAGTCTTTCCGCGCTTGCCTCGCTCGGCGAGAAAAAGGGCTACAGCCTCGTCGGCTGCAGCTTTGCTGGCGTGAATGCCTATTTCGTGCGCAACGATCTTTGCGGCGGCCATTTCGCCGAGCCCTTTACCGCCGAGAACCACTACGAACCACCTCGCTATTGGATGATCGGTCCCGCGGGTCATCCGCCCGGCTTCGGTCGTATCTCGTCAATCTAGTGGCACGTCGCAGAGCAAGTGTCACTAACTGAGCTGCGTCAAGTATTCTTCCGTAATGCAACCTCTCCGGTATTCCATCAACGTCACATTGGACGGGTGCTGCGATCATCGTGTAATAGTACCGGACGAAGATTTGCATCGTCACGCGGTCGAAAACCTCAACCAGGCCGATGCCCTCCTCTTTGGCCGGGTGACTTACGAGATGATGGAGGCGGCGTTCCGTCCGCAGGCGCGGCCGGTAGCGAGGCCTGAGTGGATGGAACCCTTTGCCCACGCGATCGACGCGGCCAAGAAGTATGTCGTGTCAGGCACCCTGGGCAGGGTCGATTGGAATGCGGAGTTCGTGCGCGGCGATTTAGCGACGGCTGTTCAGCAGCTCAAGCAGAAGCCGGGTAAGGGACTGTTCGTGGCAGGCGTAAAGCTTCCGCTTGCGTTGGCGGAGTTGGGGTTGATCGATGAGTACGAGTTCGTCGTGCACCCCAGGCTCGTGGGCCACGGGCCGACTTTGTTTGCGGGGCTGCCGAAGAATGTCGACTTGAGGCTCGTGAGCCGGCTGGAGTTCGGCTCGGGCGCAGTGGCGATGCGGTATGAGCCGAGACGATAGGCATTGAGCCAGTTAGCCCGAGTGGGCCGCATCACTATTTCTTTGTGAGCGCGCGGATGGCGTCGCAAAATTCCTACTCAGCCATGGATCACACATCCCCCGATTACGATCTTTCCGACCACATCGCGAACCTGTACGCTCAAGCAGCAATCATCGAAAGCATCTGGGAGGTTCAATACAAATGGAAGTGAAGAAAAACGGTTCCCGCCCTTTCTCCAAAGGTCCCGCCGAATATTTCACAGGAACGGTCTGGCTCGATCGCCTCTTCAGCGCGCCCGATCCAGCCCGTGTCGCCGGCGCCAGCGTCACCTTCGAACCGGGCGCCCGCACTGCGTGGCACACCCATCCTCTCGGTCAAACTTTGATCGTCACTGCTGGGTGCGGCTGGGCACAGCGTTGGGGTGGCCCGGTTGAGGAAATTCGCCCAGGTGACGTCATCTGGTTTTCTCCCGGAGAAAAGCACTGGCACGGCGCTACACAAACCACCGCCATGACCCACACCGCCATCCAGGAGCAACTCGATGGGAAAGCTGTCGATTGGCTCGAGCACGTCGCTGACGACCAGTATCACCGCTGAAGAAAAAAGGTTGTTGGTCGGCTATCTCGGGAAGTTAGGAACCCGCAGGATGGTTCCCGGCCACATTCCACCGCAGCCTGAGCGAATGCAGTACAAACCCGCTGATGGTCGTTTGCCGCCGTTTTGCCGCTAATCGAATTCGCTGGGATTCCATCCCCGAGCACTGCAATAGCATCGCCGTCCGCGGGCCCGGAAGACGAATCGGAGTTCTCGCGAGCGTCCTGTTCAGAGCTGACAATCTATTCAGTCTCGCAAACAATGATTCCTCGATCTTCAGCGTGTTTTCCAGTGCATTCAGAACGTAGCCGCTGATTGTTCTCCGTTCGAGATTTGCGGTTTCTCGAATCGTCTTCGCCTCTTGCTCGGAACAGCGAATCAGGAGTACTTTCTCGGACATAGTGATATGAAACCATATCGCAGTTTGAAATTCGTGTAATTTCCGTGTAACTTTCGGTTTTCGTTTAACTTTTTAGAAGTGGCTGTTCTGACAATCATAGTTTCCAGTTTCTGCATCAAATCTATTTCCCGATTGGGCACAGAGCTGCCACACCATGAACACCGTTCGCATCATAGCAACCATGGACAGTAAAGGATTTAGGCAAGCTGCACCGGAACGTGTCGGCCCCAGCGCAGGTTTGGTCAGCTATGCCTTAGCCATTTTAGTTACCGCGCTGTCGCTGGCAGTTCGGGGAGCCTTTGATCCGGTTCTCGGCAGCTATGCGCCTTATTTGACTATTTTCCCCGCGGTCATATTTTCAGCCTGGTGCTGCGGATTCTGGCCTTCGGTTCTCTCAGCGCTACTCGCGTTTATTGGGGAAACGATCTGGTTTATCGAACCCCGTGGATCAATAGCGATTTCTTCTCCCGAGGTTGCGATTGGCGGTTTCGTCTACTTGGTCGCAGCGTTTTTTATTATCTGGTTCGCCGAGTCCAGCCGGCGAGCCATGACCGAAGCGCGGGCGCTGCACCAGCAGCTCGATGACCTCGTGAAGGAGCGCACGTCGGAACTGGAAAAGCGAAATGCGGAACTGGTGGAGCAGGCGGAGAGGGTTCGGGCGCTGTCTTCACAACTGCTCAATATGCGCGATGAAGAGCGAAGGAATATTGCGCGGGAACTCCATGACGGTGTGGGCCAGCTTGCCGTAGTAATGAAAATGAACCTTGCGAAAATCAATCCCGATTCGCCAGGGCTAACCCAATCCGCACGGAATGCTTTGACCGAAAATACGGCTGTGCTCGATGAATTGATCACCTCGATCAGGACCATCTCTTATTTATTGCATCCGCCCATATTGGATGCGCTGGGATTTCAGGCCGCCCTCAAATGGTTCGTCGAGGGTTTTTCCCAGCGCAGCAAGTTCGATGTCCGGAGGCAGGCGGTGATTCTCGGCGGGCAAGTCTAATGCAACCTCGATCTTCACTTGTTCCGCATGGCGCAAGAGTGCCTGACAAACGTGTATCGTCACTCCGGGAGCAGTAGTGCTCTCGTGCGGCTCCTATTGCGCGACGACTCCGTCGAGCTTGAGATTGCCGATGCGGGGAAAGGCATGCCTGCTGAAAAGCTGGAGGCACTAGATTCCAATACCCAAATGGGCGTCGGCATCGGGGGCATGCGTGAGCGCGTCCGCCAGTTTGGCGGAACGATTAGGATCACTTCCGCTGTGACAGGGACAGTCGTGCACGTCTCCATCCCCCTTCGGACTGAAAACACTCCGGCTGTTTCAGAGTTCCCGCAGCAAACCTTGCGTGCCCGGAGCGCAGCGGGGGGCGAGTTAAGCGCTTAGCCTCCGAGAGAATCCTCGGACCCATACTTCGAGTAGTCCTTCATCATTCGCAGCAGGGAAGAACCTCTAGAATTCATACAATCTTTCCATTAGAGCGACGCAACTTCACAACTTCCCAATCGTTTGCATGCGTCGTACTAAGCGGAGCTATGAAAACCCCACATGAAGAATGAACTCACACCGCGCCAGCAGGACGAAATTGCCAGCATTTCGCAAAAGTTAAATTCGGCCGGTCTCGAGCTCCGGGAACTCGTAAACAACAACCTCTATGAGGGTCCGCTTTCCGAGGCCGTGGACCATATCCGCGCGGCTGTTTCCCTGGTCTCCGAGTTTCTTCGCCAGCACAAATCCTGATCCCATTTTGTACAGCTAGGCTCTGTGGCCGTTCTCCAGACGCAAAATTTCTTCCGGTCCCGTCCACGAGCGAGTGGCGAACAATGGCTGCCAAGTAAAGGCCGCGAAGAAGAGCCGCTCTCGCAGTTCGAGATTCCGCTCAGTTCCGCCTTCCCGCACTGTGCAGATCGATGCTGCCCGCAGTCGGGACGACTTGCCTCGGGCCGCCCGAACAGCGCGGCCCGTCCCACCATTTTTTTTGTTCGCTAGCGCTCGTATCTGTCTATATTCACCTGCTGTGCTTGCACGTATGCCTGCTCCTTTTCCAGCCGGTTAACACCATTGTTGCTTAGTTTCCAGTCCTGCCGCGCCAGGTTTGCCGCGGGTGCTTTTTGCACTTGCCCGGTGACCCCAATTCGGTCGCCCATCCTTACGTTGTTCGCGGCCACATTGCCGTTATTGCCCGCTAAAACCAGCAACATCGGTGGGTTGTTGTTTCTTCCAATCCACAGGATGCTGTTGTTCACTTTCCGCTGCACCGGCACATTCTGCAGATTGATATGTTCGCCGACGTACGGCGCCTTGTCGGTCGAATTCAGAACCGCCACTCCCGTGCCCGTAACCGAAGGTATTTCCGCGACGATCCGGTGCCCCCACCACCAACCGCCATAACTCCCCCAGCCCCAGCCCGCAAACCAGAAGAAGCACAGCACGATGACCAGGAACCATGCCCACCAGAAAGGAATCGAGCCGCCTCCCCCATACCAGGTTCGCCGACGCTCAAGTTCCTCGATTTCTCTTTGCCGTTCATTCAAATTTCTTCCAGGTGTTGTTGCCATACAGAATTCTCCTTGTGATACAAATCTGCGCCAGCTTTCGGCGTGCTCTCACCACCGTTTCAGGCGAACAATTTGGTCAAGTCTCGACGCTTGGCCGAAGCTGGAGCGCCGAAGCTGGAGCAGCGGTCAAGCCCAGAAAATCACATTGGAAACGCGGCGGAAATACGCCCATTAGACCATTTGGGCTGCCGGAGATTGCCGAGGCTAGGTTCAGAATGCAGGAACGAGAGGCTTCGAAGAAGCGGCCGATTTTTCTTACTTATACTTTTTGTTCGTTGCTCATCCTGCACCGGGTACAAACACCCATCACGCGCCACGACACGTTAGAGCAGGCGCCGTTTTTGGGAGGTCATCTCCGCGCCGCCTCCGGCATCGGCCTGGGGCCCCTCCAGCGCGATCGATCTTCCCAGGTTTTTTCCACGATTCGAACTCCGGCTATGATCGGGATTGCAAGATAAGCGCCCGCGAAACCTCCTATTTCAGCGCCCACCAGAATCGCAAAAATACTCGCCAGCGGATGCAGCCTCAATTTCACGTTTGTGAGCCGCGGAAAGGTCACATAGTCCTGCACCACTCGCCACGCCCCAAGAATCAGCATGATTATAAACACGTGGCGATATCCGGCCAGGAAGGCGATCCCCAGAATGGCCGCCGCAGCCAACGCAGGCCCAAGGGTCGGCAGAAACTCCAGCAATCCCGCAATCGCGCCCAGCACCAGAGAATAGGGCACCCGAAGCAGTGAGAGCACGCCCATATAGAAGGCTAGTGCCATGCCGGCCATAATCAATTGCACCCGAATGTACTGAGCCAGCATTTCATTCAGGTTCCGCAGAATATTCGCCACGATACTTCGCTGTGTCTCCGTATGAATCATGTTCAGAAAACGTTGCACCATTTCGCCTGCATCTTTGAGGAAAAAGAACGCCAGAATCGGCACCAGCACAATCCAGAAGGGGTTCGGCAATGAATCTGCAATTTGAGTCGCGATCGATTCAGTCCACGCAAACACTTCGGCGCTATGCTGGCGCAAAAATCGCTCCAGCGCTTGCTGCGTATGGTAGCTCCAGCCGTGTTTTGCGCCGATCACCGCAACGATTTGCCCTGTGCTGACCTTGTGCACAAGCTGGGGCAAATTGGTCAGCAACATCCGCGCCTCATCTACAATGTCTGATCCAAATAGTACGAACGCGATCGCCAGCGCCACGAGGATCACCGCATACACCTCCAACGTGGCGAACACGCGAATGCCCCGGGATAGCTTTCGCCAATGCTGCATCGAGGCCACCCACGGCTCCAGCACGTAGGCGAACAGAATGGCAAAAATGAAGGCGATCAGCACATGCCGGGCTCCGTAGATGAAGGCGCCTGCAGCCACGAACAGAAGAATGGTTCCAAGCGATCGCGCCGTTTGATTGTCGAAAAGTTTCACGAAATTTCAGGGCGCGCGGGTTGCAGAGTCTGGTCCCTTAGGGTTCCGGAAAGCGTTCTCCTAACCGGTCACCGTTAAACTGGTCACTCTCGATGGTGAACGCCCAAGCCCGCACCCAGTTTGTAGTAGACGACACACAGCAATTCTCTTCCATCCTGTAGTTCCAGTAAGGCGAATCTCCGGTAGGCTGTAAACCTCACTCGCGGCCATCCACGCGGAATAGCTTGGCTGGCTTCTTTTCGCTGGCACGGCGGTGACGGAATTGACGGTCGAGCGGGTTGCGACCCGGTTAGGGTTGCACATGTCGAAAAGCGATCAAAGGTTGCGATGCGCGAAGTATCCCTCTTCGCTGTTGCTTTTCAGTCGTCGCTCGCTACTACATTACCGATCCAGAACCTCGATATATCCGAAGTGGCCGGACAGGTCGCCCGTCCACCACACGCGATTCGGATTCTTCTGGTCCACTTCCACGCGGCGAATGTCGGATTCGGGGTAGGGAACTGAAAATTCCACCCATATGTTTGTCTTGGGATCGAACCGCGCAATTTTATCCATGCTCTGAAACGACGCCCAGATGTAGCCGTTCTTCAGATCGGCGGAGAGCGAATACGTCCCGGTATGTCCTTCCGGCGGCGCGAAGATTTTCATCTGCTCCGGATGACCCATCTCGATATGGTTCGGATCGATCTTCACAATCTGCCCTGTTTCATGCAGCGCCAGCCAGATGTTGCCCTGTGCATCCGTAGTCACTTTGCGCGGAACGGCATTCGCGATGGGCACCGGGAAATCGTCGATTTCTCCCGTCTGAGGATCCAGCCGCCCGATGGCGTTGTTCGCGTACTCGCCGAACCAGATGTTGCCCTTATGGTCGATCGAAAATCCGTACGGGCCAACGCTCTTGCCCGACTTCTTGCCCGCGGGAGATGCGTACAACACCCATTTCCCGGTCTTCGGATCGAGCCCGATCATACCGTTGGAAAACACACTCGACAGCCAAACGGTGCCGTTGGGATGCTCGAGAATCGTATTGCTGACCGCCGGCGCGCCTCTCAGGTTTTGGGGAATGTCGAAGGAGCGAAACGCTCCAGTGACGACGTTATATTCCAGCCAGCGATGGTTCGCACCGGCATCCGCCAGCCAAAGGTTGTCGCCCTTGCCTTTTCCGATGGTCACGAAGCGCACCCGCGGCGAAATACCAGGGGGAGGAGGAATTTCGGAAAATGTGTTCGTGCTGGGATCGAGCTTCGCAATGCGGCCGCCATTGTGCTCCGCGGCATATCCGAAGCCATCGCTGCCCACGGTAATTTCGTGCGGTTCCGGCTCAACGCGCGGGATTTTGTAATCCACGGAGATATAGCGCACGCCCCCGGTGTCCAGGCGGCGCGGCAGACGGCTGTTCGGGTCCACTGCGGGCTTCCTCAATTTGGTCCAGAAATAATCGGTGAGCGTATTGACTTCCTCTGGCGACAAATCGTCCGCCTTGCCGCCCCACGCGGCGATGTTGGAGCGCATCGAGTCGATCAGGCCGGCCCACTCGTCACGGCTGGTCGCGCGGAAGCTGAGGAACCAGCTATACGCGTGGCATTGTCCGCACTTCTGCTGCGCGATTTCTTTTCCGGCGCCGTCGGGAAGCTGCGGCCGCGGATTCTTGTTCCAGACTTCGCCGCCGCCCACGGTACCCGGCGTGCCGGGCCAACCGGGCGCAAGTTCGGGAGCGCGATGTTCGCTCAGAGAAAGGTCGGTGGCTTCGGGCTTGGACGCTGAAACATCCACCGCAGCGGTCTTGCTCTGCATTTCGCCGCCCACTGCCTGGACGGTATATTTTCCGGGCTTTAAATTGTTCGCGCTGAATTTTCCCTGGCCGCCAGAAATCACCAGCATGGTAAGTCCGTCGCCATCGGTCAGCTTTATGTAGGCGCCGGAAACGGGCTTGCCGTCTGAGCCTTTCACCGCGCCCTGAATCACGCCAGGATTACTCGTCGAGTTGATGGCTCCGCCGCCGGTCGGACTGCCAGCTACGGCCACGCCGGCCCAAAACGCCGCCAGCACAACGACTTTTGCGAAAGCATTCGCGAACTTATTCAGTGACTGCATGGACCGGTTCCCTCCGCAATTTTAAAACGTGCACAAAAATCGTCGAAATTTGGATGGATGAATGCGATGGAAGGAGATTCTGTAGCAAGCGTTGTCCCTAACGCCGTACCAAGCGTTGGACGGTCTCGGGCGCTGCCGCACCGGATTTCTTTCCTTGCGTGGCAGCGCCCGAAATTCAATCCATTCTCGTGCCCTTAGCGCTCGACTTGGATGTAACCCACCCGCTCCGAGGTATCTCCCGACCACCAGAAGCGGTTCGGATTGGTTGGATCGGTGGTGAGCCTCCTGGCATCCGACTGTGAGGTGGGCAGGGCATATTCGGCGGTGAAGGTGTTGGTCTTCGGATCGAACTCCGCGATCTTGTCCGCGGTTTGTTCGCTCATCCAGATCATGCCCTTGGGACCGGCGATGGCGATATAAGCGCCATTGTCGGCGGTGGGAGGACTAAAGACGGTCATTTTCTGGGTTTCGTAGTTGATCTTCACCAGCTTTCCAGCCGCATGAAGAGCTACCCAAATATTACCGTCGGCGTCGGCACCCATTCTGCGCGGAATAGAACCCGGGATCGGCGTCTGGTACTCGTCGATATGGCCCGTGGCGGGATCAAGCCGGCCGATCTGGCTTATATCGCGTTCCGCGAACCATACTTTCCCGTCGAGTGAAACGGCCATGCCGTAGCCCGTCACGCTCTTTCCGGTCTTTTGGAAGTAAGGAATGGGATACGCGACGAACTTTGAGGTCTTGGGATCGAGCCCCAGCACCGCCTGTCCGGTGGCGCCCCAGATCCTTCCATCCTTAGTGAAAACCATGAAGTTCGAGCCGACCGGACCGGAAATTGAATCCGGAAGCGGGTAGCTGGTGAATTTGCCGTTGCGAACGTCCAAACTGAGCCAGCGCCGGTTGGCGGCGTCCTGAACCCAGATCAGGGTTGCGTCATCGCTTCTCTGAATCGCTCCGCCCAAACGCGAAGTGTGAGCCGCGGCGGGAGGAGTATACACAGTGACTTTGTACGTGACCGGATCGAGCTTTGCCACGCAGCAGCCGAGCCGATCCGCCATCCAGGCATTCCCCTTGTAGTCGATGGTCAAATCATGCGGATCGCGGTTCGGGTCATCGGGGAGTCTCATATCCATCGCGAAATATTTGCCATCTTGGCCTGTCGCCAGTGTTCGCGGCAGCCTGTCGTTCACGGGCTTCAACTCATTCGCTGACCCCGGCAAACCCGAGTAATGCTCCCCAAGGTAATTGGTGACCTGTTCCGCTTCTTGATCCGTGAGTTGGTCGAGGTGCCCTGCGTCAATATAGGAGCGCATGGTCGCGACGGTCATGGCCCACTTGGCGCGGCTTTGCGGCAGCAGTGCGATTCGTGTGGTGTTATGGCATTGTTCGCACTTTGCTTCCAGGACATCCTTGCCGGGCCCGGGAACCATCTTCATCCCCGGCTTGTGGTCCCATTCTTCGTTTCCATTCACGTTCGAGTCCCGAAAAGGCCAGCTATTCGTGAGTTGCGGGGCGCGAGTTTCGGTGAGTGAAACATTCGCTTCCACATCTCCCTTCGATCCCACATTCACCGGAACTTCCGGGCTCTGGAAATTGCCCCCAACTCCCTGAACCTTATATTTACCGGGCGGCAGGTTCTTAAACGAAAAGCGTCCTCCGTCCTGGCTGACAACCATGAACGTCAAATCTTTCTCCGGGTTGTAAATCTTCACGTAGGCCCCGGAGAGGGGCTGTGCGGACGAACTCTTTACGACGCCCCGGACAACGGCACCACTGTTCTCCGCGGCTCGCGCCGACGGAAGGCAGAGCAAGACTGCCAGCGCTGCCGCAACCACAACCATCTTTTGCGCAACATGCCTGAACATCGCGTTTCCCACCTTGGTCGCTTGTAATGTAATGACGCTACGATCAGCTCGGCTGGACATTCACTATCTCCTTGATTGCGCTCCGTCCTGAATTCAATCACGAGCGCAACATCCCCAAAGTGGCCACATCATACACCGAAATCGCCAATACCGGGCAAACCAGACTGGCCGTCGCCTTAGGATCCATCGGACACTTCGTTTGCTAAAGGACGCGTCTAATTTTGTCGTCCTCGCGCATAACGGCGAGCGCCACGCTGTGATTGGCGCAGCAGTTTCGATTGCACATTCTCACCGCGCGTCGGCGCCGCGCCTCGCGCAGTTTCCCTTTCGCTGTTCACTTTCCACGGAGCCAGGGCAGGGAATCGCGACGATCCCGTCCGATGGGCATTCGCGTTCGGATATCGCTCTCGGGATGCCAGTCCGCAAATGGACTGGAGAAGCGCACTATGTAGCCCGGCCTGCGTTATTCCTTCTGCCAGGTCATTTCCACGTGGACCGGGATGTCGTTTTTTACAGGCAGGGTCAAAAGCGAAGGCGGGTCGATCTTGAAATCGAAAAGCGTGGTTGGAATGGTTCCGGATATCGTAACGTCGTTCCCTTTTGTCGTCTGCCGAAAAGCAACCTGCTTATAAGTTGCGGTTTGCCCGGCGAACTGAATTTCGAGGTCCGCATGAATCGTTGCCGAGCCCTGAGCGCTTTCCGGTAGATGCGTGCGCACCGTGATCATGGGGAACTCTCCGCCGCGGGTGACCTGAAGCATGTGCAGGTCGCGGTTGCTGTCCTTGGAATCGAACGAAATTACCGGCACGGCAATCAGGAAATCGCACTGGCCCGCATGGCATACTCCTTTGCCGCGCGCGGCATGGCTCACGCCTTCCACCTGATGCAGAGGGTGAGAAACGTGATAGGTGAGCGTGGACTTTTGAAGCACCCACTGGCTGTCCGATTGCGCCAGCGTGGGCGCCGCAATGCTTAACAGAGCGATCAGGATGATTCTCTTCATAAGTATTTCCTAGAACTTCACGGATACGGAAAGGATCGCCGCTCCATACGCCGCGGCGGTCACAATAGCCACCGGACCGTGCGCGCTGGCAATGCCGTGAACCTTCTGCCCTTTGCTCTTCTGGTCGAAGGCAATGGCGCCGAGAATCGGAGTCAGCACCATTCCGGGTCCATGAATCCAGGCCAAAGCCTTGTGCAGCCGGATTTGCCCGCGCGTTTGCGTCCCAGGGATCCTGGGCGCGCGAATCGCGTAATACGCGCTGAGAAAATACAAATCACCGGTAGCCGCGCCCAAAGCCAGATGCAGATACCGATCGTTGGAACTAGTGGCTTTGCCTCCCGCACCCGTTCCCGCAATCACGGTGGCAAGCATCGGAGCGGCATCGATGAGGCCGAGCCGCTGATGAATTTTCAGCATGTGCGAGCGCTTGTCGAGTCTGGCTTGATCCTGGGCGCTGCCTTGCGTTTGACTCGAACTGAAGCCCAAGTCACCGAGCGAAAGCACTCCTCCCAGCGTGACATTCGCGGTCTGTTCGGCCCCGCTGGCGATGGTCACCTTCAAAGTGTTCGTGCTGTAACCGGTCGCGGATATGGAAAGCTCGTAATCGCCCGGAGTCAGGTTTGTCACGTTGTAGTGGCCGCTGGCGTCGGTTTGCGTTTCGATGGATTTCTCAGTCGACACATTCTTTAAGGACACCTTCGCGTTTGCCACCTCGGCCCCGGATGCGTCGGCGATGGTTCCCGAAAGAGTGGCGTTGCCGATTTGCGCTTCTACCGCGCCCGGGAACAGGGAACCGAGCATCAGGAGGCCCAGTGTAATGGCGATTTTCGTAATGGCGTTCATGGAGACGCTCCTCTAATGCGCGCTGACGAAGATCGAGTTCGACCACATCTTTTTCAGGCTGGTGGAGTGCAAAGCGGCCGGATCCACGGTGACGCCAATGCCATAGGAGCGCGTCGGCGCATCATAGATCGGAGAAACGATGAAGGCGCTCCGCAACGCAGTGTTGTCGTACGAATTTGAATGCCGGCGGTAAACGTAGCCCCCGGTCAGATATCCGATCGCCGATCCGACGACAACGTCCGATGGAAAATGATTCCTGCTGGTCACCCGCGACACGCTGACTCCGGTGGCAATGGCATAAAGCCCCAGATGCAGCCACCAGTGGCCGGGAGTTTCGTCCGCAACCACGTGGGAAAAGGCCCAGATGACGGTGGAATGCTCCGAAGGAAACGAACTGTTAAAGGTGAAGGAATTGGTGCCATTCGGCCAGAAGCGCCCCTGGCCGGTCCCCGTATAGGGCCGCTCTCGATTGGTCGCGAGTTTCAATACTTCGGTCACCACGCTGGCGTCGGCAATAGTCTCGAGCGACAGCACGCCGGTCTCGCGTGCAGTTTCATTGTGCGTAACTTTGCCAAAAACGTAGGACGCTCCGGCGATTCCGATAGCGCCATACGTGCCGGCATTCGAAAGATCATTGCTGATTCGTATGCGATTCGGCGAGGCGCTCACCTGCTGCAAGGTTGGCACGTCGTAGTTCAACGAAATACCAGTTGCTGCGGCAAGGGGTAGCAGCCAAAGCGCATCGTGCGGACGAAGCCGCGCCGGACTCGTCCAGATGCCGGCTTGATCGCCCAGCAGATCCGTTAAACAAGTTTTGATCGCGGAAAGGTCGCAAGTTTTGGCGTTTGCGCTGGAATCGGTGGAATCCGCATCCGCGCCATCTTGCGGGGCCGGAGTATCGCCGCGAGAAATATCAGCGGCATTCTTTAATGACGTGGAATCGCCAGCATCCAGACCGGCTTGCTCTATTCGGGCCCCCTGCGCTGCGACCGGTGTGACCTGAATGAAAAAGAAGACAAAAAGCAGAAGCAGCCAGCACATATTTATGGCGCGCCGCCCGATTAAAAGTCTTACGCGTTTTGCGTCGATCGTTCGGATTTGTAGACCTCGTATTTTTAGCAGTTGCGAAACGGATGCTCGCGGCGGAATTCGTTCAACTCTGCCCGCGGTTTCGCCGGGCCAGCAGGATCAGATCGAATCTCAAAAGCGCAACTTGGTGAATGCTACCAGTGGAGAATGACGCCGGAATTTCCTGAGGATGACAGCTTGTTCATCTCGGATAGAAGCGCTGCGCCCGACCGTTGCTTCGCCATTTGCTGATCTCCAGCACGGCGCTCTTCAGCATTAGCTGGACGCAATGAAGTTTGGAGGGGAACTTTGTCTCAGCGAACGGCGGCTTGTAAGGCTTTTGCAGGTAGAGACAAACTCACCACGGCTCCGCCCGATGGACCGCTGCCGATTCGCGCGCTGCCTCCGTGAGCGCGCACAACCGCGTCAACGAAGGCCAGCCCGAGACCATGTCCCTGAGAATGTTTTCCTCGGACGAAGCGCTCCAGTGCGCGCGCACCAATGTCCGGTGGAAATCCCGGGCCGTTATCCTGAATAGTCAGGGCCGCCGATCCATCTTTGGAGCTGAGGCGAATGGCGATGCGGCACGCGGCCGGCAGATGCGCCAACTCGTTCTCGATCAAATTGGTGAGGGCCCGGTTCATCAAGTGGCAATCGGCCTCGATGAAAACGCCGTCTTCAAGATCGAGTTCTATCGTGTGTTGCTTTTGATCCAGCGCTGGCTGGTAAAGGTCAATGATTTGCCGGATCGCGCCAGACAGATCCACGGATTCCCGATCCAAGCGTAATGCTCCCGCCTGTGCTTCAGCCACGTCCAGAGTGGTGTTGAGCAAAACAAGTAGCCTGTCCAACCCTTCGATCGCCTCACAAAGCGCGTCTCTTGAATGTTCGCTCGGTTCGTTGGAAAGGGCAGACTCCAGAGCGGCGCGAATCGAAGTCACCGGGCTTTTCAGATCGTGCGCAACCGCATCGGTGACCGAGCGCAACTCATTCACCGAGGATTGAATTCGATCGAGCATGTGGTTAAACGTTTGCGCCAGCCGCGAAATCTCGTCCGCATTGACGGGCTCGGGAAGCCTCTCAGCCAGGTCGCCGCTTCCCAGGCGCGCAACCGTATCGGTGATGCTCTGAACGCGCAGCAGCGTGCGGCGTGTGCTCCAGTACGCCACGAGAAAGCCCATGAGCACCGTTGCGCCCCACAGCAACAGGAATCGTCCTGTCAGCTTGCGAAGCAGAAATCGCGTGCCGCGATTGGAGAGGCCCAGATAAATGGTGCGGCCATTATCGTGATGCGCCACCACTCGAAAAGTCGTCGGCCATCCCGCCACCGATATCGATTGCGGTTGATCAGGCGCGAGCGTCGCCCCATCGATGGCCCGTTGAAAAGGTTCTTTGGAACCCGGTCCGACCCAGAGCGAACCCTGCCCGCCACCCGGATCTAGTTCCAGAAAGAAAACAGAATTGAGCCGCTGCCCGCGCGCGTTCCGCTCGTCCGGTAATTCTTGGGCGGCGAGTTCCGCGACCTCCCCAACCACGCGATTGTAAAGACGGTCGCGCGGCGTATCGTCCGAGACCCGCGCCAGCACATCCGCTTCGCCGCTTAGCCAAGCGTCGCTGTGCTCCTGCATCGCCTTCGCCACCACCAGGTAAACGATGGAGAACGCCAGCGCAGTGCCCAAAGCAAATGCCAGGCTGGTCCAGATCGAAATTCGCCAGGCCGCAGTCGCGCGCAGGAATTTAGGCATTTTTGAGCACGTAGCCCACCCCGCGAATGGTGTGGATCAGCGGGATCAAAGCATTCTGATCGACTTTACTCCGCAGGCGATAGATGTGCACATCCACCACATTGGTCGCCGGATCGATTCTCATGCGCCACACATGGTCCAGAATCATCGTGCGTGTAACCACCCGCCCCGCGTTGCGGCAAAGATATTCAAGAAGTGCAAACTCTTGTGGCGTCAACTGAAGGAGATGATCTCCGCGACGCGCCTCGTGACGGACCAGGTCGATCTGCAAATCGGCAGCCTGCAAGCGCAGCGGATCCGTCTGCGAAGTCGACGACCGGCGCAAAAGATTCCTCAACCTTGCCAGCAGCTCCGCCAGCGCAAATGGCTTTGTCAGATAATCGTCGCCGCCCTGCTCAAGTCCGCGAACCCGTTCGTCAACCGACCGCCGTGCCGACAATATCAGCACCGGCGCGGAAATACCCTGCGAGCGCCAGCGGATGATCAGGTCCAACCCGTCCATGTCCGGTAGCCCCAGGTCGATAATAAACGCGTCGTGGATGCCCTCGAGAGCCTTGAGCTCTCCCGTTCTGGCATCGCTCGCGGTATCCACCTGATATCCGGCTTCCGCCAGGGCCCTCGCGAGGAACCCCTGTATCGCGATGTCGTCTTCCACCACCAGAAATCGCATACCAGCTCTCTCTCGAAACGTAGCGCAGTTTCCCAAACGTAAGATGCGCCCATCCAGATCAAATGTTAACGCTCTTCGCGCCGAATCTGCAGAGCTCCTTTCCTCCGGCAACAACCGCTAACCTTCGCCCCCCGGCAACCAATTTGCAGTCACCCGAAGCGCTCTGCTCGCGCCGTCATTCGAATTGTGCTCATTGTTTGTCTTTGGGCCGTCATTCTGACGGTGTTGCGCGAAGAATTCCTCTTTGCGATCCACTCGCCATCGTCCTTGACGCGCGCATAAATGCACACAACATGCGATTCAAATCGGCGGCGGTGGGCGGTGCGTCATACTCGGCGAGTTCGAGCGCGTGGCAAGAGGACGGAGCGAAGGCCCGCCGAAAGGGAGGCCGCAAAAAGTAAAATCCCCACCCTGCGCGACGTTTCGCGAAGGGTGGGGAAGGTTAAACTAAAGACGATCTAGTTGTTGTTATTACGTGGTTGTTACCATCCCCAACTCGGCCCACCGTGGCAGGTCCCCGAGCCTTTGTCGCTGTAAGTCCCTGCAGGAGCTCCAGGAAGTTCCAGTGACGACTCGAAATCCCACTTGTAGCCATTCGGATCGAGCGTCAGGGCCATCACGCCCCAGTAGTTTCCGGTTGCCGCCTCGATATTCGCTGCGTTGAATATCGCGCCCGCGTCTGTGCCGGTTGTGACGACCGTATCGAGCGTCTCACCTCCAGTGCCCACGATGAATTCCCGTATCCCCTTCCTTGGATCGTATTTACCGGAGGGGGTAAGTGGGCGATAGCGGGCATAGAGGTGGTCGTGTCCGTTCAGCACCAGGTCGGCGTTATTCTGGTAGAGCAGTTGCCAAAAGGCCAGAGCGGCCGTGCCCTCAGGGCTGAGGCTGTCGGCTGCGCTGTACGAAGGCTGGTGCCAGTAGGCGAGTGTGCACGCAGAATGGTTCTCCTCAAGATCTTTTTTCAGCCATGTGAGTTCGGCAGCAAACCACGCGCCGGAGTCGCTACAGCCGCCCGGCTGTGTCGAGCATTCTATGTTGAGCGAGATAAGGTGCCACCCGCCCAGATTGTAGGAATACCAGCCATCGCCGACTCCTGTTCCGTTCAGGCCTTTGTTCGTCCCTAACTCGAAGTGCCCCGCCTGACCATCCGCCCGCGGCACGGGTTGGGCAATGGGAGTGGTAAGTCCCGGATAGCTACATGCCGAGGCCGAAGCTGGCGGGCACGGATCCGGAACCGTAGTCGTGATCGGGTTGCCGCTGCCATCGATCTGGAAGCCGTTGTAGTAGGAGAAGTAGCCGTAGCCGGCAACGCCGGTCTCGCTATGCTCGTTGTAGAACTCGTGGTTGCCTGGCGCGGGCCGATGTAGAAATTTAAAAGCGCCATAGGTCAGATCAAACGATTTCTCAAAGTCCTGGTATTGGCCTACCTGGTATTGCAGATCTCCGACGAGCGCGACGGCGTCGGGCTTCATATTCTCAATCTGATTCGCAGTGGCCTCCTGGGATTGCCAGAGAGAGAATGGCGGCCCTGGGGGCGTGCTGCTGGTGCTGGAGTAGGGGGCCTTGGGTGTGTCGCAGGTTTCATGTGCAGCCTCACCACCACCTGTTACAAAGTCTTCATCTGGCTGGCAGGCGACGTCGCCAACCACCGCCAGCACTGGCGATTTCCCCGTCGTTGCGTACGGCCACGGATTGTCGTTTGCCGGCTGATTGTCGTCCGAGTCCGAATGGTGATCACGATCCTGTCCCTTTACCCCGGGTGCAAATGCCAGCACCGACGCGACAGCTGCAGTGAGCGCTGCGGTTGCGAACTTGCGGCTGATGAAGTTCATGCTTTTTCCTCTCTCTCTTTAATCCTCGCGGTTGGAATAATTGGCGAAGCGGTTGGTTTTAACCGTCCAGCGTTTCACCTGTATGTCGGATGTGTGAAAAAGCTGTAACACGGATATTTAGAAGACAATCTGACGCGGCTGAGGACGGGGAAAATCTTACCGGCGGTGCTCAGGCGTAACGAAACAGCGCCATGAAACCAAAGTCCATGTGCTGCTGGATATGGCAGTGAAATAGGGTGAGGCCCGGCTGGTCGGCGACCAGATCCACGGTGGCGCGTCCAAATGCGGGAACGATCACGGTATCCTTCATGATGCCGGCGGTTGGCTTGCCGTTCAGCTCCACAAGCTCGAACAGGTGCCGGTGGATGTGCACCGGGTGGCTGTCGTCACTTCGATTATGAAATACGAGCCTATAGCGGCGCCCCTGTCGAAACACGAATTCCCGTTCATGCGGATATTCCTTCCCATTGACGAGCCAGTGATTGATCCCATGGGGCCCGCCCGGCACTTTTTCAAAGACCATGTCGATGGTCTCGTCTAGTGTGGGATGGGGGGCGGCCTTGCCAAAAATTGTGTAATCCCAGCGCGCCGCCGGAAGCGGAAGCCATACCGGGCGCTGCTGCTGATTGGCGTACTCCACCACAATGCCCATGCCGGATGTCCGCGCGATGTCGCGCAGCTCGCCTAAAATCCAAACGCCCGGTTGATTCATCTCCACGATCGCATCCACGCGTTCGCCCGGGGCAATCTCAATCACGCTGACCAACTGAGGCGAGGGCACGGGATTCCCGTCGAGCGCGATCACCTGAAATTTGTGCGCCGGCAAAGCCACGCGATGAATTTGCGAAGCGCTGGCGTTGAGAAGATGCATTAGCACGCGCTGACCTGGCCGCACGCGGAGAGGCTCCCCCGCGCCGAGCATTTTGTCGTTGATCGAGTAAAGGGGAGAACTGACTTCGAGGCGTTGGGACGCGTGTCTGGAGTAGCGGGTTTTTCAGGCATCGGGTCGTTGGGATCCGCCGGCATTTCGTCCTGATCCATCGTACTCAGGAAGTACTCCCATTCACGCAGCGCCAGAAAGACCTCCTGGTCGTAGAGCCCAGGATCATTCGCGGAATCGATCATGAAAAAACCGAACTGGCCGGTATAGGCGCCTCGATGCAGATCCGTCATCGCGGCGGTGTGCGAGTGGTACCATCGCGAACCCGCCGGCTTGGCCACAAATTGATATTGTCGGCGGCCATGCGGCGGCACCGGAGGTGTACCTTCTTCCTCCGCCCCATCCACCTCCGACGGAACGAACAGACCATGCCAGTGCACGTATTCCGGAACATCCGTGTCGTTCACAACATCTACAGCCACGAACTGGCCTTCGCGCACTCGCAGGCAAGGACCGGGCACCTTGTCGTTGTAGGCGATGGTGCTAACCGCAACCTGAGGAGCCAGCTCCATGATCGTCGGTGCGATTCGCAGAGTGAAATCCGCTGCGCGCTCGTGTGTCTTCGGCCCCAAGGTGGCCGCCATCGGATGCGGCGGCGCCCCCGGAACCTGCCGGAGCGCTGACGACTCCGCAAAGGCGGCTCGCAGCTTGCCTGCCCCCAACGCGATCGTGGTGGCCCACCCTAGTTGCACAAAATCCCTTCGCTTCATCTGATCCCCATACCCGTTGCAAACGCCAGCAACCGCGCGATTGCCCTACGCGCGCGGTCGCTACGAAAATCGCCCGAGGCATTTTGCCATTCTTCCCTTCAGCTTTTGATTAAAGGACGGAGAAAAATTCTAAGCGTTCTTAGGATCGTCCGTAAGGAGTTTTTCGGCCGGTCTCGGAAGCCCTCCGGCAGGCTGAACATATACCGTAATCGGAAGCCGTTGTTTGTCCATACCCGCGGCGGGATTTTCGAAGTTCGCTGAAAAGCCGCCGCTAGATAAGCCAGCCGCGTGCGATCAACTCCCGCCCCTACCCCGTCAACAAGCGCTTGCATTCAACTCGCGCACTGGCTACCGTAAAAAGAGCGGCGTCCGCCGGGTGTGGTGCCCCGCAGGGGTATTCACGGGGAAAGCAGCAAGGCTGAAACTCGAGGGAACGACATCGCGAGACGAAGTGGTGGCGCGCGGACGGGGCTGCTCTGCCGCGACCCTTGCCGGGTCGTCGGCGCGCTCAGAAATGCCTGCCGGACACGGTTCTCCCTGTATCGTGGCCGCCCAGGTTTAGGCGCCAACCAGTTTCGTAGCCCGGGGCTTGTGCGGCGGGCCTACGTAGGGAAATCCGGCGAGCAGGTCTTTGTGGGGCCCTACCTTATCTTGCGTCACCTTTCCATTCGTGAGCAGAGGAAGGAAGAAATCTACGACGTCGTCGGCGAGCCCCCGGCCATTGTCGGGGTAGGACGCCGGCCGTGTGGGATCATAGTGGAGGACGTCCGGCAGCAGGATCCCGGCCACCCGCGTTGCTTCCGCCGGCGTATATCCGCCGGTGTGCTCCAGCGCGTGCGCGAACACCGGAACGAAACGGGCATCGTCCGCAGGCTCCGCGGCGAGATAGGCAGCATTCTGCTCGCCGGCAAGGAAAGGAGTTTGATTGGGCCGCGCACCTCGATCCGCCTGAACCCATTTTCCGCTTGCGCCGTCCAGCGTGCGAACCCATAGGCCCATCTTTTTAGGACTGAGGGCGGAGTTGGGCACTTCCAGCACGATGCTGCACACGTCCTTGTCGGCGAAGTAATCGTCACCGGTGAATTGGAGGTTGTTCAGGGCGCCCGTCGTGTCGAAGAAAAAGGGGTCGCTGCGCCAGCCGGCGAAGAAGCGGTAGTCAGCGGCCTGCGTCACGCGTGTGTCCGGCCCCGTCGAGACCGGCACCCCCTCGACGATGATCTGCCCGTCGTCGCCTGTTCCGGTGGCCTGCGCGCCCTCAACGCGGCGAATCGTCGCGGTCTGCTCTCCGCCCGCGGAGGACGTGAAGCGCACCCGGTACGCGATCTCGGCGACCGAATCGCCGTTTGTGTCAATCTTCAGTTCATAAATCGCCTCCGGCGCGAAGGCGACGGCGGTTGTGGGCCCTGGCGCGTTTATACCGGCGGACGGATGCACGTTCATAATCAGGATCGATTTGGCGGCATCCCCAGGCTTCGGGAAAGCATACAGATCGGTGAAGTCCAAGCTGGCATCGCCATGGGGGAACCCAAAGTCAGGACCGGAGTAATGGTGCGACATAAATCATCTTCTCCTCTCTGTTAATACTCAACCGGTAAGATGTCGCAACAAGGTGCTGGGTGTCATAGTTTCTCTCACAAGCCCGTTTTAATGTGTTATGTCCGTGCGAGCACGATCCGGCCGCTGCTTCCGACTAGCAAAGTGAAGAGTTGAAGCTGTTCCCAGGCCGCGAAACGACCGTCTTTTCATTTTCTGACTTTGGTTAAAGCACCGGAGGAGCAGTGCGGTGTGTGTAAGTTGGTTGGATTCGCCGAGGAGCAGACCAAGAGGCCGTCGGCGCTCCGGCTGTTCGTACAGTGTCGCAAAAGACGCTAACGCACTAGTGTTGTGGAAATCAACATGGCTATGCCCGGCAACGAGACACTGCGGAAATTCAAGAAAGTCTCAAATCCCACGATTCTGCCCGGCTCCCACGGAGAGGCTGCAGGGCCCTCAAGTAGCTATTAGGCTGGGCGGCTTTCCCTAACGCAGGAGCACACCTTTCGGCAATTTCCTTTCGTAAAGAGAAAGCGTATAAGAGTGCAGCTTCCGTTTCTGGTTGGCGAGATCTGATTGGCAAGAGTAGCGCGCTGGGAGGGCCGAAACAGAATGCGAACGACACAATTATACAGACTGCTATCTAAACGGCGATCTGTGCCGCTCTCTACACCGCGATCTGTACTGGGAGGACACGCAAAGCGCCTGGCGGTTTTTTTGTTTGTGCTGGTAGCTGCGCTTTGTACCCTCGACGCACGATCCGGCAGCGCACAAAGCGGCGCGGCGCAAGGAAACGCGGCTGCGCCTCCGGGCGGCGTTTGGAATGCGAAGGCTCCCTGGGGTCCGTTGCAAAGCGTAGGAGCGCGCTCGGGTCCGCCGGCCACGCAAACACGGCCGCCCTTCAAAATTTTCGATAACGTGTATTACGTAGGGCTGCACTTCGTCAGTTCCTACCTGGTGACGACGAGCGGAGGGTAGGTTCTGATCGATGCGACCTTCGGCGACACCGCTGACTCCGTGCTCGACGGCCTGCGCAAACTCGGCTTCAAGGCAACGGATGTGAAGTACATTTTTGTGACCCACTCGCATGTGGACCATTTTGGCGGAGCGGGGAAGATTCAGGAAGCGACCGGCGCCCGGGTGGGCATGTCGCTGGAGGATTGGCAGAGCGTGGAATCGCAGCAGAAAGCAGGCGCGCCAAATCTCGGGCTGCGGCTGGTGCGGGATCTGGTCATCAAGGATAACGACTCGATTACGCTCGGCGACACCACGTTCAAGTTTTATTTCACGCCGGGGCACACGGTCGGCGCCACGTCGATCGAATTCCAGGCGCGGGATCGTGGCAAGTTTTATCGCGCGATCGTGCCCGGAGGAATGGGCATGCAGTTCGGTCCGCAGTGGACGCCGGTGTTCATCAAGAGCATCGAGCGGCTGAAGCAGCTCGGTCCATGGGACGTCATGCTGGGAAACCATCCATTCCTGATCCCCGGGACCTGGAACTACAGATTGAGCCGGAGCTCGCAAAGCGCGGCGACGGCCCAAACCCGGCGGTCGTGGGACCGGCAAGCATCAACCAGTGGTTCGACGCGGTGCTGAAAGTGGCGAACGAAAAGCTGGTCGCCGAGCAATCTCAAAAGCCGGACAGCAAGTAGCCTGTGCACCGCGCTGGAACCGTCTTGCATTCCGCCATCTCTCTGCTACGCTCGATTGAGTGCTTCGTGCACCAGTTGTCCGCAGAACCACGCATATGACCGCTACAGCTAGCGAAATGTACGACCTGATCTGCATCGGAGCCGGCCCGACCGGCCTGGCCTGCGCCATCGAAGCCAAGCGGGCCGGACTGAAACCCCTGGTGATCGACAAGGGGTGTCTCTGCAACTCGCTCTACCACTATCCGGTGAACATGAATTTCTTCACCACGCCGGAGCGCATGGAGATTGGCGACATCCCCATGACCATTTCGGGCGGCAAGCCGACGCGCACCGAGGCGCTGAAATACTATCGCCGCACGGTGGAGCATTACGGCATCGAGCTGCGGCTGTACGAGCGGGTCACGGGCATCGGTGGAACCGAAGGCCGCTTTAAGGTCCACACGCAGGGCGAGGCTGGCGCTGCGGAATACCACGGACGGAAGATTGTGATTGCTACTGGCTATTACGACCTGCCGAATTTTCTGGGCGTCCCGGGCGAGGATTTGCCGAACGTTTCGCACTATTTCACTGATCCGCACCCGTACTGGCACGAGAATGTGGTGGTGGTGGGCGCCAAGAATTCGGGCGCCGAGGCGGCGCTGGAGCTTTTTCGCGGTGGAGCGCACGTCACGCTGGTGCATCGGGGCGGGGAAGTGGGCAAGAGCCTGAAATACTGGGTCAAGCCGGACATCGAGAACCGCATCCGCGCCGGGGAAATCAAGGCGATATTTCATACCCGGGTGACGCGCATCGAGCCGCACCAGGTGTGGGTGCAGAATTCGGGCACCGAGAAGGCCATTCCCGCCGAACAGGTTTTCCTGATGACCGGCTACCACCCCGATTTCAGCTTTCTGGAGCAACAAGGCATCGAACTCGATAGTGTTACCATGCGGCCCAAAGTGAATCCCGAGACGCTGGAGACGAATCGTGCGGGTGTTTACGTAGCGGGCGTGGTGGTCGGCGGTAAAAACACATCGGATATTTTCATCGAGAACGGACGCTTCCACGGGCGGCAGATCGTCGCGGCCATCACCGGCAAAGGACGAATCAACGAACCCGCCCCTGTTGCGCCTCCCGGCGAATAATGAAAATCGCCGCGTTATCTCCGCCGCGGGGCTGCCATCGCCGCGAAGTCGCGCTCAGCGCATGTCATCTGCGTACAAAGAAATGCGCATTTCGGCAACAAGATGGCGCGTCAACGCTTACCACTCGCGGCGCACCTCCCGCGAGTCTCGAGTTTGCTAGGCCATTTGCGCTCGCGGTGCAGTTCCCGCAAGCTTCGAGTTTGCTGGACGCTTGCGCTCGCGGGTTTGTGCCGGGATCATTCAGTTGACGACCCGGTCGCTCTTCAGTCTTGAGAATGTTTGTAGGTCGTGGCTTTT
>DASZMG010000154.1:0-5589 GCA_035551975.1 Candidatus Acidiferrales bacterium
AGAATAAAGGCCTCGTTTCCCGAGGGCGAGAATAAGGCCGATACGAGGACATTCGTATCAATGACCGCGCGGATCACCGGCTGTCTTCAGAAGAGACTTGCCGCTTCTCACTTCGATATGCGTCGATTTCTTCCTGAATGTCATCCGAGCTGAGGCGGTCGATTCCTCGCTCCTTCGCGCCCTGCCAGGCATTCTGCAACCACTCGGGAACCGGAGGCATCACGCGAACGCCGATAACTTCGCCCTTCGTTACCTCGCGTCCAACAAGGCTTTCTATAGCGGCCTTCTGAGCGGGTGATAAATCTTCTGCGTTCCGAATCATGTGAACCTATCTACTGATCAACTGGATTATAGGATTCAGGATGGACATTACCAGCGATCGGATACCAGTTGTCACGCTGGAGGCCTCATCTGATAACAGTGGTTGCTGAGGGAAGCTGTCAAGCCATGCATCGAGTCCTTTTTCCCATTGATTAACGGAAGATGCTGCAACGGGCTGTGAGGGCCTGCGCTTGTGCTAGAAGACCTGCCTCGATTTCTGGCTTTAAATGCAAGGTAACCGTCATACGCTTCGTTCCTTTAAGCTTACGTGATCGTGAACTTACTGCAAAGTGAGGCTGATGTCCAGAACCAGTGGCTCTGATAGCCGCAGTCGCGAGCGCGATAAAGGCGAGAATAGTGACACTCGAGGCTCTTTGGGTTAGAAAGATCCTTTTGTCACTAAAACTGTCACCAAACAGCCGTCAATGCCGTGAAATCGAGTGAATCGCGATGAAGTCAAAGTCTGTGCAAACTGCTGGCTGGCAAAGGGTTTACGTTTGAATTGACAGACTTGCGAGAAAGGATTGGATCGGTTTAGCAATTCCCGCCCCCGGAAAACGCCGAAAGTGCGCTAAAATCCACGCTCCATCGGCATGGCAAACGGCGGTTCCACTAAAAAATCGACCTCGCAAATTTCTACCAATGCATCGCGCAGGGCTTGTTCATTCGCCGGCTCTGTTGTCACCACAAACGGCAAATTCCGCCAGTCTTCCCGAGGCAGTTGTAATACCGCGTCAATCCCGATCTTGTGCTTGGCTAGAATTGTCGCGAGCGTCGCAATAATCCCCGCTTTATCTTCCACGCGAAATCGGATGAAATACTGCAAGCGCTGCGTACCCAGGGGCGTTGGCTTATAGGCACCCAGTCGCTCATGCGCAAACGGGCTCACACGCTCCGGACTGCCGTATCGAATCTCGCGCGCGACTCGCATGATGTCGCTCACCACCGCAACACCTGTAGGCTTCGCGCCAGCGCCGCGACCGTAGTAGAACGTGTCTTCCCCATACTTCCCTCGGACCCACACGGCGTTATACGCTCCCTGCACCTGCGCCAAGATTGCGGATTGTGGGACCAGCGTCGGCCGCACCGACAGCGATAACCCCTCCTCGCTCTGTTTTGCGGTGCAAATCAGCCGAATGGTGTGTTTCAACTGGTGCGCATATTCGAAGTCGACCGGCATCACGCGGCGAATCCCCTCCGTGTAAATGTCGGCCGGCGTCAACCTCTCGCCATACGCCAGCGCCGCTAAAATGGCCAGCTTTGAGCGCGCATCCAGTCCATCCACATCCGAGGATGGATCAGCCTCCGCATAACCCAGTTGTTGCGCCTCCGCCAGAACCGATTCGAAGTTCGCGCTGCTCTTCTCAATCTCGGTCAGAATGTAGTTACAGGTTCCGTTCAGTATGCCGTACAACTCAACCACGCGGTCGCCCGCGATGCCTTCTCGCAAAATGGTGTGAATGGGAATACCGCCGGCGACACTCGCTTCCATCGCCAGATTTACGCCGTTCTGTATCGCAACATCCCAGAAGTCCGCACCCCGCAATGCCATTAATTCCTTATTAGCCGTCACGACCGACTTATGCTGTTTCAGTGATTGCTCCACAATCTGCGAAGCCGTCGCCGTCCCGCCAATCACCTCCACCACAATGTCTATTTCCGGGTCGGAGACTATTTCCCGCCAGTCTGTTGTCCGCGTCACGCTCTGCGGAAAGGCAGGCAGGCTCTTCTGTTTCGCGTTACGGCTGCATACTGATTTGACTCGAATCGGAAACCCCAATTTTTCGCGAATCGCATCGCCGTTTTCAGCCAAAATCTGCAAGGTGCCCAGACCGACGTTTCCCAACCCGACAATGCCAAGTGAAACCTCCATCAAATGCCCGCGCTTCCCCGATGTAACTTCATAAGTGGCTTATCATAGCAACCAGATGGCCTCTTCCCGCCGAGACACGTTGCGCTCTCTGCTGCTGGCTCCCCTGGCTGTCACGGCTTCCTCATCCGCTATCGGCCAGGTGCCGGTTCAGCCGCCTCTGGATGAACACGGGGTCCCCATTCCTAAGTCGCCCGATGAAGACACGCGGCTGCCCAATGGCAAATCCCAGCGCGACGAAATCGCGAAACAACAACACGCCGACGCACTCAAAGATGTCGAGAGCCTGGTGGCCGCCGCCGAGGAATTACGCGATGAATTGAAGCGCGCCGGTGATTACGTCGTGCCCGTTGCCTCGGTCCGCAAAACCGAGGAAATTGAAAAGCTGGCCAAACGCATTCGAGGCCGTCTGAAGAACTGATCATGCCGCGCGTCCCGGCGTGTTAATCTGGCGTGTCAGTAAAAGCTTTTTGCATGTCCATAGCCACCATACGCGAAAAAAAGCAGTTGATGAGCGCCTCCGAAATGGACCGTACTCTGGTTCGCCTGGCGCATGAAATTCTGGAGAAAAGCAGTGATCTGAACCGCTTGACTTTCGTGGGTATTAAGCGTAGAGGTGTTCCCCTGGCCCAGCGCCTTGCGCAAAAAATTGCCGGTCTCGAAGGCATCTCCATTCCTGTCGGCATTCTCGACATCAATCTCTATCGCGACGACCTCTCCACGGTCGGAGAACGCCCTATCGTCCATAACAAGCAGATGGACATTTCGGTCGAAGGCAAGGACATCGTACTGATGGACGACGTGCTTTATACCGGCCGAACCATTCGCGCGGCCATGGACGCGCTGTTTGATCATGGCCGTCCCGCGCGCGTCCAGTTGCTGGTTTTGATCGATCGCGGCCATCGCGAACTGCCCATTGAAGCGCGCTATGTGGGACGCATGGTACAAACCAGCGGACGTGAAATCATCGAAGTGAAATTTCAGGAAATCGATGGCCAGGAGCGAGTGTTGTTAGTCGAGCGCGTGGAAGAACAAGCACCCGCCCAAGCCTGAAACAGAATGGGAAAAGGTCTTCTCGATATTGAATCGCTGGCGCGCTCCGACGCCGAAGCCATCCTGGAACGTGCAAAATTCTTTCAACCACCACCCGGCGAACCTTACCAGCGGCATCAGATCCTTCAGGGTCGCAGCATAGTCAACCTGTTCTTCGAAGCCTCCACGCGCACTCGCACCAGCTTTGAAATTGCCGGCCGCCGCCTGGGAGCCGAAATCATTTCCATCACGGCTTCCGGATCCAGCGTGTCAAAAGGGGAGTCGCTGGTGGATACTTTGAACACTCTTGGGGCCATGCGCCCGGACGCCATCGTGATGCGCCATTCGGCATCCGGCGCGCCGCATTTTCTTTCGCGGTACCTGCCCATTCCCATCGTGAACGCGGGCGATGGAACGCACGAACATCCCACCCAGGCTTTACTGGACGCGCTCACCATTCTGGATCGCCGTAAGACTCTTGAAGGCCTGCGAGTAGCAATTATTGGCGATATCGCGCATAGCCGTGTCGCACGTTCGAACATCTTTCTTCTTTCCAAATTCGGCGCTCAGGTTGTTCTCTGCGGGCCCGCGTCGCTGTTGCCCCGTGAGATTGCGCATATCGCTCCCGGCATCGAACTTGCTACCGACATGGAGAAAGCCATTCGCGGCGTCGACGTCATCATGATGTTGCGCGTTCAGCTTGAACGCCAGCATGAAGCGGCTTTTCCCGCCAACGAATATTTTCGCTTCTTTGGCTTACGCATCGAGCATATGGAACTGGCAAAGCCGGACGTGATTGTCATGCATCCCGGTCCCATGAACCGCGGCCAGGAGATCTCGTCCGAAGTGGCGGATTCCCAGCGTTCGGCGATTCTGAATCAGGTAGGAAATGGCATCGCCGTCCGCATGGCCGTGCTGGAACGGGTGTTTACTCAATGAGTAAGCTCGTCATAAAAAATGGCCGCGTGGTCGACCCGGCCCAGAATCTGGACCGCGTCTCCGATGTCGCTATCGAAGACGGCGTCGTGCGGGAGATCACCGAGGGCATAGATGCCACGGGCGCGCGGATCTTCGACGCCAGCGGCCTCATCGTCGCTCCTGGCTTTATCGACATGCACGTCCACCTGCGTGAACCCGGTTTTGAGCACGCCGAGACCATTGAATCGGGCGCACGGGCTGCGGCCACCGGCGGATTCACCTCTGTTTGCTGCATGCCCAACACCAAACCCGTCAATGACAGCGCAACCGTCACCAGTTATATTGTGGATCGCGCTCGCCGCTTCGCCGTCGTGAACGTGTTTCCCATCGGCGCTATTACCAAGGGCAGCGCCGGAGAAGAGTTGGCCGCGTTTGCCTCCATGAAACAGGCGGGCATCGTGGCTATCTCCGATGATGGCAGGCCTGTTATGAACGCGCGTGTAGTCCGCCGCGCAATGGAGTTCGCCTGCGCTCTGGACATTCCTCTCATAGAACACTGCGAGGATCTGCACCTCAGTGCGGGCGGAGACATGCATGAGGGGCTGGAGTCCACGCGTCTCGGCTTGCGCGGCATTCCGCGCAGTTCGGAGGATGTCATGGTCGCGCGTGACATTCTGCTCACCGAAGTCACCGGCGTGCGTTATCATGTGGCGCACATCTCCTCTCATCATGCGGTCGATATGGTCGCTTTCGCTAAACAACGCGGCCTTAGCGTCACATCGGAAGCCACACCCCACCATTTCGTTCTGGCCGATTCCGACATGCTCCCTTATGACGGCAACTTCAAAATGAAGCCACCGCTACGCGAAAAAAGAGATGTGAAGGCGATTACGCGGGGATTGATCAGCGGAGCAATAGATGCAATCGCCACCGACCACGCTCCCCATGCAGGCGACGAAAAAATGCAGGAATTCGAGCGCTGCCCCTTCGGTATTATCGGCCTCGAAACTGCCGTTGGGCTTTCGCTTGAACAGCTATATCATCCAGGCCACGTTACGCTGCTTCAATTGGTGAAACTGTTCACGATAAATCCGGCTACCATCCTGTCGCTGGATAAGGGCACACTACGGCCCGGTGCTTCCGCCGATTTGACCATCTTTAGCGTGAATCGCGAGTGGGTTTACGATGTGACAAAATCGCCTTCGAAGAGCAGCAACACACCATTTCATGGCCGAAAATTCAAAGGCGGCCCGGTCGCGACCGTTGTTGCCGGCGAATTTGTATGGCAAGCAACTTAGCAGAATCGGAAACAAATACCCGATATCGCGCGCATTCGGACCTGCCTGCAAATAATCTGTCTCATCTTACGACGAGGTCGCTCGTTCATAGTTATAGGCGACGCGGAACATAGTGGCTTCGTCGAAATGCCTGGTGAAAATCTGCAAACC
>DASZMG010000155.1:0-4576 GCA_035551975.1 Candidatus Acidiferrales bacterium
CAAAACCAAAGGTCTTGATGGAATCTTCCACATCCTTCACCAGGGCCGGGCTTTTCACGCGCACAGTCAAGCTCTGATAGGCATTTCTACCGGGACGCGCGCCCAGCATCGTCCTGAAGTCATTGGTTTGGGCCACTCGCAATTTCTCGGCAACCTGAAGGGGAATAAGAACCCGACCGCGTCCGACGCCTCCGAATCCGCTCGCAGGTTCCGTTTCAACGATTCCCACGATACGCAATTTCTCTTGGCGCGGTACCACCGAAAATCCGCCTGACATAGCGCTTTCTTCCGTATTTCGCGAATTTCCGCTGGAATCGGTGGCTTCGGGATCGGCACCCAGCGCTTGGCGCTCCGCATAGCGCAGCACCAGATCCTTCCCTAGAAGTGTGCTCGGTTGAGGTGAAAGCTGCCGCGCAAACTCAATTTGCAGGATGGCTTCGTCCGCACTCGGCCCGGAAAAAAATTTGCCGGTCATGCCATCGTATGCGTCATTCGTCCGCGCCGATTCCGGCACGCCCGCAACAATCGTGGAATACGGTGTTCCGTCGAAACGGATCTCAGTAGGGAATCGGATCTCCGGATAAACCTCGACTACATTGGGCAAGCGTTCGAGATCTTTTCTCGCCTCTTCATCGAGCGGTCCAGCCGCGACAAGGTTCGCGGAACTGTCCTGCTCAGGGCGGCCAAAACCACGAAAATTTGTGCGTGGCGCAACGATAATCGCATCGAATAGACCCGACCGCGACAGCCGCTGGCTGGCCAATTCCTGCAATCCCACGCCGAGCGACAGCATCGCAACGAGCGACGCTACGCCGACCCCGATCCCTAGCGTGGTCAGTGAATTCCGCAGGAGTGCCTCGCGAAGATTGCGCCACGCGAGTTCGGTCAGATCGCGAAACTTCAAGCTGTCACTCCGTCGCTCACAAGCTTCCCGTCTTTCATCAGTATCATTCGATGCGCAAACCGCTCGGCGCGGGGTTGCTCATGCGTCACCATAACGATGGTCATGCGCAGCGATTCGTTAATTTCCTTTAGCAGGTTCATGATTTCATCGCCTGTGGCGCTATCCAGATTGCCCGTCGGCTCATCCGCCAGCAGAATTGTCGGCCGATTCACCAGTGCTCGTGCCAATGCCGCCCGCTGCTGTTCTCCCCCGGACATTTCGCTGGGGCGGTGTGTTAGCCTCGCCCCAAGCTTAACGCGCTTGATCGCTTCATCAACTCGTGCAGCTCTTTCCTCGCGTTCCACGCCTGCAAGACGCAAAGGCAGCTCGACATTTTCCTCGAGGGTCATGCGCGGGAGCAGGTTGAAGGCCTGAAACACCATGCCAACGGTGTGGCTGCGATGTTGTGCCAGTTCGCCGGAGTTCATATCCGCAAGATTCCGCTCGTGAGCATAAATCCCGCCGGATGTTGGGCGGTCGAGACCCGCAATCAGACTGAGCAACGTGGATTTTCCTGAGCCTGAACTGCCAAGCAGCGCCACGAATTCACCCGGCTGAATCGAAATCGATACATCGTCTACAGCGCGCACCACGGCGTCGCCCATCTGGTAGTGGCGCGTCACGTGTTCGGCTCGGATAGCGGCGTTGTTATCAGCTAAAGACATGAGACACCACTATTCTATTACGCGCAGGCGTAGCACCAAATTTCACCGAGACTTCTTTTTAGAGACGACTGTGAGGCAGAAAGACGTGTTGGGTCGCTGGGCTTAGCAGCGGTGCCGTATTCAAGTGCACTATTTCTTGGCCTTTGCTCCGGAGGCGGGCGTGCCAGTTGCTGGCGCGCTCTGCCCTTCCCCAGTTTTGCCGGCGGACCTCATACGGATCTTATTTGTGAAAGCATTCTCTTCGGCCCACACGCAAAAGAGCTCTTCCATGTAGGCATCCTTCGGTGGGAGCAGCTTGAAAATCTTAGTATCCCCGACCCAGGTCTGCGTATAAGCCTTCGGATCATCGACGATAAGCTGCATCGTCAGCGTGTCGTGATCGACGCGCTTGTAGCGTTCTAACAGGTGCAGTTGATCGCTGTGCGGATCGCCAAAGAAATCGATCCAATTTTTGTTCTCGTTAAACCCGACCGTGTCCACCACAAACGTATCCCCGTCCCACCAGCCAATCGAATCTCCCATGTAAGTCGGCTCCAGATCCTTTGGATGCCGGCGACCATCAGTCCAAATCTGCCGGTAGGCGTGTTCCCGTTCAAAGAACATGAACACACGGTCGGGCATTTGTACGATCTCGTGCGGCTGTGGGTAAAACATTACGCGAGGGATGCCCGTGGGAACGCACTCTGTGATCGGGTCGTTTCCAGCAATGCTCGCTTTTGGTCCATATTCCGGCCGCGCCTCGGCATAACGCGCCTTGCCCCATTCAGTCATGGGAGGAGGTGTTTTGCTCACCGTCGCGTAAATTCCCTGCCCTGCCACTCCGCGATTGAAAAAGTCCCACATTCCGGAAAGATCATGCGGATTGAAAGGAGCATTCGAGGGAGTCTTGGGAGGTGCCTGGGCCGTCGCGACGGAACTGAGCAATAAAACCGCCGATGCCATTGTTACGCACGCCGTGAATCGATTTCGCACGCGCACCTTCCCTTGGTCCGGCGCGCCTCGGGAACTAACTCTTCGCCAGACCCGCAATATGGCTGCTTTCAGTATCACAACTGGCAACTCAGCACAAGCGCGCCGTGCAGGCGGCATCTGTGGCGGGGTACCCGCAACTGTGGCACACTCAATTGTTCGCGTGAAAATTTGAAGGCGCCGCATCGCAGCAGATCGTTCGATCGCGGTCAATGTAAACAGACCAAATGGACCCGCAGTACATCCGCAACTTCTGCATTATCGCGCACATCGACCACGGTAAATCCACCCTGGCCGATCGCTTGCTGGAACTTACCGGCGCGCTTAGCCAGCGCGAGATGTCCGCGCAGGTGCTCGACTCGATGGATCTCGAGCGGGAACGCGGAATCACCATTAAAGCGAAGAGTATCCGCCTACACTACACCGCCAGGAACGGGCACGAATACCGCTTCAATCTTATCGACACTCCAGGACACGTCGATTTTTCCTACGAAGTTTCGCGCGCTCTATCTGCCTGCGAAGGCGCGCTTCTTGTTGTCGACGCGAGCCAGGGCGTAGAAGCTCAAACGGTGGCGAATGCTTTCTTGGCGTCCAGGCACAATCTCACCATCATTCCCGTGATCAACAAGATTGATTTGCCGGCGGCTCAGCCCGAATTTGTCAAAGAGCAAATCGAGAGCGTTCTGGCCATTCCGGCCGATGAGGCGCTGCCAATCAGCGCGAAAAGTGGCCTCGGAGTTGCAGACGTTCTTGAAGCCATCGTAAAGCACGTTCCGCCTCCCAAAGGCTCGGCCGACGCGCCTTTGCAGGCCCTCATTTTTGATTCCTGGTTTGATCCCTTTCGCGGGGCGGTGGTTTTGGTTCGTGTCATGGCGGGACGCGTTACGCCGCGAACAAAGATTCGGCTTTGCGCGAATAATGAAGTTTACGAGGTCGAAAATCTAGGTGCGCTGACGCCTAAGCCCGTCGTGCTCGATGAACTCGCGGCCGGCGATGTCGGTTTTATCATTGCCAACATCAAGCGCGTGGCGGACGCGCGCGTGGGTGACACGGTGATTGCAGCCGATCAGCCAGCCCCTCCACTCCCTGGATTTGAAGCCATCAAGCCCATGGTCTTCGCCGGGCTCTATCCCGTCAACGCGACCGATTACGAGTTGCTGCGCGATGCTCTTGGAAAGCTGCAGCTCAATGATGCCGCCTTTTTTTACGAGCCCGAGACCTCCGTCGCCCTCGGATTCGGCTTTCGTTGCGGATTCCTCGGCTTGTTGCATATGGAAATCGTTCAGGAGCGGCTCGAGCGCGAATTCAACATTGACCTTATTACTACCGCTCCGAGTGTCGAATTTCGGATCACCACCACGGCCGATGAAGTGATCCTCGTCGACAATCCCACAAAGTTTCCGCCGCCTACTTCGATCAAGAAGATCGAGGAACCCATTCTGACCGCTATGATCATTACCTCGGAAGAATCTCTAGGCGGAATTCTGACGCTATGCGAGGAAAAGCGCGGAGTGCAGAAGAATTTCGAATACCTCTCGCCCACCCGCGTGATGCTGACCTACGAAATGCCGCTGAACGAGATCGTCCTGGATTTTTATGACCGTCTCAAGAGCGTATCCCGGGGCTATGCTTCTCTCGACTATCACCTTTCCGGCTATCGCGAAGGGGACTTGGTGAAGCTGGATATGCTGGTGGGCGGCGAACCGGTGGACGCGCTCACTGTAATTTGCCACCGTGATCAAGCCTACGATCGAGGACGCGATCTCGTGGCCCGATTGCGCAAGCTGATTCCGAGGCAAATGTTCGAGGTACCGCTGCAGGCAGCCATCGGTAGCCGCATTATCGCCCGGGAAACCATTAGCGCCATTCGCAAAAACGTTCTTGCAAAGTGCTATGGCGGCGACATCAGTCGCAAACGCAAGCTGCTTGAAAAACAAAAAGAAGGCAAAAGACGCATGAAGCGCGTCGGGCGCGTCGATATCCCTCAAGAAGCCTTTTT
>DASZMG010000156.1:0-31131 GCA_035551975.1 Candidatus Acidiferrales bacterium
CTGATGCTGGCCGACGGTGCGTCCTTTCGCACGATCAAGCAACGGCTGCAAACCACAGCTCCGACGATCATTCGTTGGAAGCAGAGGTTCCTGGCATCCGGTCTGGATGGCCTCGATACCCATCATCCCGGCCAAACCGCCAGGGTGCTGACCCCGGTTCTGCGCGCCCGGATTCTGGGCGCCACTCGCAAGAAACCCAGCGATGGTTCCACGCACTGGAGCTGCCGTAAGCTGGCCTCTGCGCTGCGCGTCAGTAAAGACGCTGTGCATCGCGTCTGGACAGAGGCTGGCTTGAGGCCGCACCGCTTGGAGCGCTATATGGCCAGCGACGATCCTGAGTTTGAAGCCAAGGCGGTGACGTGAATAATGGCGAGATTGTGGCGAGCATGTGATAGGATTATGGCGAGATTTAAGGCGAGAATATGGCGAGAAACTTTATACACGAACTTCATGACTGGCCCGGTTTTGCCTGGGATTCAAAGGCGCTTGCCCCTTTGCTCTCCGAAGTTCGGTTACGTCAGGGATTGTTGGTCGGGAAGATGCGTGGGTATGGCCTCGCTTCCCGATGGACTGCGACGTTAAAGGTCCTTACGGAAGAAACAATCAAATCAAGCGCAATCGAAGGCGTCAAGCTTGATCCAGAAAACGTCCGTTCTTCCCTCGCTCGGCGGCTGGGGCTGGAGGTTGGTGGGCTCACAGCGCACAAGGATCGGACCGTCGATGGCGTCGTTGACATGATGTTGGATGCGACGCAGAAATTCAGTAAACCGCTAACAAGGGACCGGTTGTTTGACTGGCACACATATCTGTTTCCGGGGATTCGCACCGCACGCGATAAATTCCGAGTTGGCGCATGGCGTGATGACAGCCAGGGGCCAATGCAAGTCGTGTCTGGGCCGGTCGGTCGCCACAAGATTCATTACGAAGCACCTACGGCTGATCACGTCGATAACGAGATGAGAATGTTTTTTGCGTGGTTCGAGGGCAATGAACAGGAAGATCCGCTCTTGAAGGCCGCAATCGCGCATTTGTGGTTCGTTACGGTTCATCCCTTTGAAGATGGCAACGGCAGAATCGGAAGAGCAATCGCCGAAATGTGTTTGGCCAGATCGGACGGCAGTACTCAGCGCTTCTACAGTATGTCGTCCCAAATTCTCGAAGAACGGAAGGGCTATTACGAGGTTCTGGAGAAGACTCAGGCTGGATCGCTGGATATCACAGAATGGCTGACGTGGTTTCTCGAATGCCTGGGTAGAGCCATTGAACAATCGAATCAAATCACAAGCAGCGCTCTGGAAAAGGAACTGTTCTGGAAAAAGTTGAAGCAACGGAAGGTCTCCCTGAATGATCGGCAGACAAAAGTCCTGAACAAACTATTCCGTTGGTTCGAAGGGAAACTGACGAGAGACAAATGGATGAAAATGACGAAAGCTTCCTCCCGCACTGCCCTTCGAGACATCGAAGAGCTGATCGCCTTGGGGGTCATTGAACAAGAAGAAGCCGGAGGAAGAAGCACGTCTTACAGGTTAAAGAAGATCGTCGAGCAGAAGCCCCCAGAAAGCGAGTAGCTGGAATCTACGCTGGCTTTCCGTCCACTTACAGTCCAGTTTAAGAGATTGGCTGCACCGTGCGTTTTCCGCGTAAGCGACACCAGATGCGGCACTTGTGTGATTTGCCCTGCATCTTGCAAAGCAGGTGATCTCCCAGCTGAGCTACACGCCCACTCGGTTTATCATTGTACTCTCAATTTTTACACTGACCTTCCGCCGATTCGAGTTCCTTAAGTGGACTTTTCCTGCGCATAAGAAGCACGGTTTTGTTTCAAATTGACACCCGCTTAGTTACTAGATTGCAGTTGACCTGATGTTATATTCTCGTACACTCCCGCCGCTCCCCGCACTGCTTTTGCTTCGCAGATTCGCTTCAGAAACCGATGGCACTGGTGAGGCGTATGCGCAGATCCGCGTTCGGTGCCGCCAAAGTCGCGTTTTGTCTGCTCTTCTTTTTCTCGAGCGCCAGTGCACAAAATCCTGCTCCCCAGCGCATTTTGCAAGTTCCGGACGTGGAGTGGTCAGGCGCGGTGGCACCCGCAGCTTCGATCAAGTTCGTTACGTCGGCCTCTACCAACACCACGGCGGGCATTGACCTCTCCGCGCTGTATATCATCGAAAATAATGTAGCGCCGGTGATGAGCGAGAGGTACGGCGAATGTGAGATGGCCCTGCGACTCGTAACATCTTTTTAAGCGCAGAATGCAGCATAAGGTGTATACCTCCTCAATCTCCCTCTGTGTTCTTCTGCAAGTGCGTTGATGTAACACATCGGTTTTTCGACGCAATCATAAGCGTTTCTCACAAACTCTCGCCCACATAGGCCTGACTCGGCGGCCTTTGCCCGAGGTAAGCAAAGCACCGCGAAAATTTATCAGCAGAAAGGGGAATTGCCATGGCTGATTCTTCTTCTCCCCGAGGTACCGCTTCTATAAGTCGCCTGCTGTTTCGGATGTACACATCCTGTGGATTACCGCCGGACTGAGCTGCGATGGAGATAGTGTTTCGGTAACCTGCGCCGAGCAGCCCAGCATTGAAGACGTACTTTTGGGAGCGATTCCAGGCCTCCCGAAAGTACATTTGCATAATCCTGTGCTCGCTTATGAAGTTGGCGACGATTTTATGAAGTTTTTCTACCAGGCGGAGCAAGGGCGGCTGGATCCGTTTGTACTCGTGGTGGAAGGCTCAATCCCCAACGAAGATATCAAGCGTGAAGGTTATTGGGCCGCAATGGGCACTGACCCTCATACCGGGCAGCCGATTCCCACCTGCGACTGGATTGACCGTTTGTCCCCGAAAGCTCTCGCTGTCATAGGGATTGGAACATGTGCCACCTACGGCGGCATTCATGCCATGGTCGGCAATCCTACCGGCTGTATGGGACTAGCCGACTACCTTGGATGGAACTGGCGCTCCAAAGCCGGGATTCCGATCATCAATGTTCCCGGCTGCCCGGTTCAGCCGGACAACTTCATGGAGACGGTTCTATACCTTGTCTATCAGGCAGCTGGTCGTGCGCCTATGATCCCGCTTGATGACAAGCTGCGTCCCACTTGGCTGTTTGGGAAAACGGTTCACGAAGGCTGTGACCGCGGCAGCTACTACGAGCAAGGCGACTTCGCTCAGGAATATGGCTCCTCCCGCTGCCTCGTAAAACTCGGCTGCTGGGGGCCGGTAGTCAATTGCAACGTGACCAAGCGTGGCTGGATGCGTGGGATTGGCGGCTGCCCCAACGTTGGAGGCATTTGCATCGGTTGCACCATGCCCGGCTTCCCCGACAAATTCATGCCTTTTATGGATGAACCTCCTGGCGCCAGCCTTTCCACGGCACTGGTTGGTTCTTATGGCAAGGCAATCCGTGCTTTGCGCGGACTGACCAACACCACTGTGAATAACGAACCCAAGTGGCGCCATACCGGCTCCCAACTCACCACCGGCTATCGGCCGCAAGCTTACTAAGCGCAGAAAGGAAGATCAGAAATGGCCACGACGATTCAGCCCGGAACGGAAACTGCCGCCAAGCGCCGCAATCTGGTGGAGATGAATTGGGATCCCATTACTCGAATCGTAGGAAGCTTGGGAATTTTCACCAAGATCGATTTCGATAACCGGCAGGTGGCCGAGTGCTACAGCACTTCTTCCATCTTTCGCGGGTATAGCGTGTTTATGAAAGGCAAAGATCCGCGGGACGCCCATTTTATTACAAGTCGAATTTGCGGCATCTGTGGCGACAACCACGCCACGTGCGCCGTTTACGCGCAAAACATGGCATTTGGCATAAAAACTCCGCCACTAGGCGAGTGGATCCTCAATCTGGGAGAAGCCGCCGAGTACATGTTCGATCACAACATCTTCCAGGACAACCTGGTCGGGGTCGATTTCTGCGAGCAGATGGTGAAAGAAACCAATCCCGGTGTATTCGATAAGGCCCAGAAAACTTCCGCTCCGAATGCCTCTAAGCACGGCTATCGCACTATCGCCGACATTATGAAGGCACTCAATCCTTTTACCGGCGAGTTCTATCGCGAAACCCTGCAGATGAGCCGCATGACTCGCGAGATGTTCTGTTTGATGGAAGGCCGGCACGTACATCCATCGACGCTTTATCCCGGCGGCGTCGGTACCGTAGCCACGATTCAGCTTTTCACCGACTACCTCGTTCGGCTGATGAAATATGTGGAGTTCATGAAGAAGGTTGTTCCGCTGCACGACGATCTTTTCAACTTCTTCTATGAGGCACTGCCCGGCTACGAAAAAGTCGGTCAGCGCCGCGTTTTGTTGGGCTGCTGGGGCTCGTTCAACAACCCCGACGTCTGCGATTACACCTACAAGAATATGGGCGACTGGGGCCGCGGAATGTTCGTCACGCCCGGCGTGGTTGTAGACGGAAAGCTCGTGACGAATGACCTGGTGGATATCAACCTCGGAATCCGAATTCTGCTGGGCAGTTCGTACTACAACGACTGGGAACAAACCGGAGAAACATTTGTCTCGAGAGACCCCCTCGGCAACCCAGTGGACAAGCGGCATCCTTGGAACCAGACCACCACGCCCAAGCCGCAAAAGCGCGATTTCAAGGGCAAATATACCTGGGTCATGTCACCCCGGTGGTACGACAAAAGGACCGGAGATTACCTGGCGCTCGATACGGGAGGCGGCCCAATCGCCAGGCTCTGGTCGACCGCGCTCTCTGGCCTCGTCGACATCGGCTACATAAAAGCGACTGGCAACAGCGTGAAAATCAATCTGCCCAAGACTGCACTTCTGCCTGAAGCGGAATTCGAGTGGAAGATCCCCAAGTGGAGCAACGCCATCGAGCGCGATCGCGCTCGCACTTACTTCCAGGCGTATGCCGCAGCTGCCGCTCTCTACTTCGTCGACAGGGCCCTGAAGGAACTCCAGGCGGGCAACACGAAGACTTGGTCGGAATTCACCGTTCCCGAGAATGCCATCGGATGCGGATTCCACGAAGCCGTACGCGGAGTGCTCTCGCATCACGTGGTAATCCGCGACGGCAAAATCGCGAACTACCATCCGTACCCGCCAACACCCTGGAATGCCAGCCCACGCGATGTTTACGGAACGCCCGGCCCATATGAAGACTCCGTTCAAAATACGCCCATTTTCGAAGAAAACGGACCCGACAAATTCAAGGGCATCGACATCATGCGGGCGGTGAGGAGTTTCGATCCCTGCCTGCCATGTGGTGTGCACATGTACCTGGGCGGCGGAAAAGTGCTGGAAACGCGCCACTCGCCCATGTTCGGTCTGCAAGGCCACTCAGACGGCAATTGCAACGACTAGGAGAACTGCGTGTCCAGCGAAAAGGAACTGAACGAACTCAGCGCGCGAATCGACGATTTAGTACAGCGGATTGAGTTCATCGGGGATCCAGCCGTTCGCGCAAATGTCGTCACCCTGGTGCAATCGCTTATGGATTTGCACCAGCGCGGTTTTGCTCGCATCGTCGAGCTTCTTCAGGCGGACGAAAACGGATCGCGGCTGTTGCCGTCGCTCGCTTCCGACGAACTTGTCGGCGGCCTGATGGTGCTTTACGGGCTGCACCCCGACGGTCTCGAGAGCCGCGTGAAAAAGGCCGTCGCGAAAGTAAGCGCCGAACTCACCTCGGCAAAAACTAGCATTGAATTACTAGCCGTGGATGAAGGAATTGTTCGCGTTCAATTGACGACTGCCTCGCATGGCTGTTCGTCACATAGCCCCGATATCGAAAAATTGGTAAGAGATGCGGTGTATTCCGAGGCGCCCGACGTCGAACGCGTGGATATAGAGAAAGTAGCGGGTAAGAACGGGGCCGACGCCTTGGTGCAGCTGCAAGTGAGTACGCCGGCAATGAGCACACAAACCGCAATTTAAAGATTGCCAGTCATTGAGGAGGCATTATGGCACATCCAGAAGTTGATCCCGACATTTCTTCCCATACTCACGGCGTTCGTAAGGGTGAGGAAGAGGCGGAACGGAATCGGCCAATCGGCAGTCGCCACGCGGCCAAGCGAGCTCGCACATCTCGAGATGCCACCAGCATCAACGCCGACAAACGAGGGCCGATCGATCCCCGAATGCCGAATCTGCCGCCCGCTTAGTTCCTACATTTCGGGACGAAAGGGTTTTTGTGGCCACGAGCACCAACAAAATGGAGCCGTTCGCTAGCTTGCGTCCTTTTCTGCGGCAAAAAGCCGCGGGCGCTAGCCGCTGCGAACTCTGTGGCGCGTCGATGGACGCGCATCCTCATCTCCTGGATCTGAAGACTCGCAAAGTCGTTTGTAGTTGTGAGCCGTGTGCAATCTTGTTCGGCAGCCAAGCCGCGGCGCATTATCGGCGTATTCCGCGCGATGTGAGGATGCTGGCGGATTTTGTTCTCACCGATGCCCAATGGGAAGCGCTCGCCATTCCCATCAATATGGCTTACTTCTGTTTGGCTGGCAGCTCAAGCTCGCCCACCGTCTTTTACCCCAGTCCCGCCGGAGCCACGGAATCCCTCTTGGCCATCGACTCATGGCAGGAAATCGTGGCTGACAATCCTGCTGTGCGCCGCATGCAGCCGGATGTGGAATGCTTGCTGGTCAATCGGGTGACCTCGCCTCACAGGTATTTCTTGACGCCTATCGACGAATGCTACCGCCTGGTTGGGATGATTCGCTCCAAGTGGCGCGGCTTTTCCGGTGGCACTGAGGTATGGAAGGACATTGGAATATTTTTTATTTCATTGGAAAACCGTTCCACAGTCCCGAGGAAAGGCTCTGATGCCCGATCTCAATTTCACGATTGAGGGTGCCGAAGCCGTTCCCTACGCGGCTTCTCCGCTTCTGCATCTGAAAACGAACATCACCAGCGCCGGCTCGCGTACGGAAATCCAGAACATTCTCTTGCAATGCCAAATTCAGATCGAACCCGCGCGTCGTCACTACCTGGCCGGAGAAAAAGATAACCTCCGCGACTTATTCGGTGCCCCCGCCCGTTGGAGTCAGACGCTGCATCCTATTTTGTGGGCAAACTCGCAGCTCGTGGTCCCTCCTTTTCACGGCGAGATTTCAACAAATGTCCCGCTGCCCTGCACATTCGATTTCAACGTCGCCTCGACGAAATATTTTCACGGACTCGAAAACGGCGAAATTCCAATTTGTATCCTCTTCAGCGGCACCATTTTTTACGTCGAAGCGGATGGTTCGCTCCAGGTGGCAAAAATCCCATGGACCCAGGAAGTTAATTACCGGCTCCCGGTCAGCATTTGGAAAGAAATGATCGACATGTATTACCCGAACACCGCCTGGGTGTGCTTGCCACGCGATCTGTTTGACCAGTTTCAACGCTATAAAGTGGACCGCGGGATTCCTACGTGGGACCAGGCCTTTGAAAGTTTGTTGGTAGATGCCGAAGAAACCGCGGCACGGAAAATTGGAACATGACGCGCGACATGAACCGTGACATGAAACGTGAGATTGTCGAGCAGATCGCGGACAGCGTTCTATATGAGGGTTATATCCTCTATCCCTACCGGCCGGCCGCGCTGAAGAATCGGCAGCGCTGGAATTTCGGCGGTCTATGCCCGCCTGGCTATGCCGATCTCCACGATGGGAGCGAATCCTGCCGAGCGCAAACGGAGTGCCTGGCCCTAGGCGCCGAAGGCACGCTGCGAGTAAAAATTCGCTTTCTCCATCTCATCGACCGTCGAGTCGCGTCGCTGCCAGACAATTTCCGCGATCTTCGCGAATGCCCGGAATCGGATCTGGTTTTTGTGGACAATCTTAAAGTCGGTGAGCGGATTTATCAGACCTGGCAGGAAGCCACTGAACGCGCAATCGATCTGCCTGCGCTGAATCTCGCCCCAGCAGTAGCGCAACAGCAGCGATTTGATTTCCATCTCCCCGAGTCAAAAAGCATCGAGCCTCTAACGGGACCGCAGGGAAAGCTGGCCGGCGCCATCGTTCGAAAACAAAATGCGCTCAACTGCGCAGCTCACATAGCCATCCAGAAACTCGACGAGTGTCTATTCAAGATTCGGCTGGAAATCCTGAATCTCACAACCTGCCCGGAAGCCGCGAGCCTGACCCGCGATCAGGCCATGACTTATTCACTGGTTTCCACTCACGCCATCCTAAACATTTGCGGCGGCGAATTCATTTCTTCGCTCGATCCGCCGCAAGAATATGCTGACGCTGTTTCGTCCTGCGCAAATGTTGGTCTCTATCCGGTACTCGCCGGCGACGAAGCGCAGCGCTCTACCATGCTTGCTTCGCCGGTGATTCTCTACGACTATCCGAAAGTTGCACCGGAGAGCGCTGGTGATTTATTCGACGGCGCAGAAATTGACGAAATTCTGACGTTGCGCATTCTCGCACTCGGCGATCAGGAAAAAGCGGAAATGCGCCAATGCGATGAACGCGCCCGGCGCATTCTGGATCGCGTCGAATCCGATCCGGAGCATCTCGCTCGCCTGCACGGAGCCATGCGCGCTATGGGCGTCGAAGGGAGCCGGCGATGAACGAATGGAATCCCTTCGAAGAGCAGCCCAAGCTCGAAAGTGTACACGTGGCTGGCGTAGACCTGCGCGCCGGAGATCGTGTTCGGCTTTGCCCGCGCAAAACCGCCGACATTATGGACCTTGCGCTTCAAGGACAAATCGCCGTCATCGAATCCATCGAGCAGGATTACGAGGAACAGGTGCATCTGGCTGTGATTCTTGACAACGATCCCGGCCGCGATTTGGGTGCGCTTCGTCAGCCCGGTCACCGTTTCTTCTTTTCGCCAGAAGAAATCGAACCGGTTGAGGAATCGGAATCAGACGCGAACTTGGCCGCCTCAGACGCGCCCGCTGAACAACCGGCGAAATTCCGCGTCCTGGTCGCAGGAATTGGCAACATCTTTCTGGGCGATGACGCTTTTGGCGTCGAGGTGATTCGCCGCTTGGCGAACAAATTGCCTGAAAGCGTGCGAGTGGAGGACTTCGGCATCCGTGGCTTCGACTTGGCCTATGCGCTTATGGACGATTACGAAGCTGTCATATTAGTGGATGCCGTACCAAGGCAGGGCGCGCCCGGTACCCTGTACACAATTGAACCAGACCTTCGAAACCTCCAGTCGCCCGACTCTGCCTTTGAGGCGCATAGCCTGGACCCCGTGAAGGTTTTGGCCTTTGCCCAATCCATGGGTGCGAAATTGAACCACGTGCTGGTAGTCGGATGCGAGCCCGCTTCCCTGGAAGAAGATGAGGGAGGCCGCATCGGCCTCAGTCTGGCAGTTGAACAGGCCACGGAAGAAGCAGCGCAGATGGTGCAGGAACTTGTTGCAGCAGTATTGCGCGAATCGCCGCAGGATTCGGTCGCGCCTGAGATTCATGAGCGGTAACAACTCGGAGGTAACAATTCGATGGATACGAACGGGAGGTGCCGGATGAGCAAAGTCGTGAGAGGTGTCGTGATCGCAGCCGCTGTCGCCGGAGTCATTCGCTTCTGGCCGGATTTTGTCCGTTACATGAAGATCCGTTCGATGTAACTGCTTCCCGTTTTGGAGCGATTGTGTTTCAAGACGAACATAGCGCGACCGGAGAGTGCAGTATGTGTTTGGCCATACCAGGGAAAATCGTCGACCTTCTTCCGGCAAATCATAGCTCGGCCGTTGTGGATGTCGCGGGCGTCCGCCGTCGCGTGGACCTCGGGCTGCTCGAAAATGATCCGCCGGTCGTCGGCGATTGGGTCCTGATCCACGTAGGCTTCGCCATGAGCAAAATCAGCGAGCGGGATGCTATCGATCAAATGAATACGCTCGCGATTCTCGGAGAAGCCGAAGCCGCCATGCAGGAAGTTCGCGGGTACGGCTTAGACGATCCCCATGGAGACGAGCATTCAGACGCCCAATCAATATCGCTGCAGCCAACGCAACCCGGCGCGCTGCGCAAATTCGAGCCATCATGAAATTCGTCGACGAATTTCGCGATCCGGAGCTGATCAACAAAACCGCCGAAGAAATCCGGCGGTTGGCTGATCCCGCTCGTCATTACCGGCTCATGGAAGTCTGCGGCGGCCACACCCATGCCATTTATCGGTTCGGCCTAAAGGACATTCTTCCGCAGAATATTGAGCTGATCCACGGCCCCGGCTGCCCAGTATGCGTTCTGCCCATGGGCCGTATTGACGACGGACTGTCTATCGCCGCCAAACACAACACTATCTTTGCCGCGTTCGGCGACATGATGCGCGTGCCCGGAGCGCAAGGCAGCCCACTCGAGCACAAAGCGCGCGGCATGGACGTGCGCATCGTCTATTCGCCGTCCGACGCGATCAAGCTCGCCAACGCAAATCGCGAAAAGCACGTGCTGTTTTTCGCCATCGGCTTTGAAACCACCGCGCCTTCCACGGCACTCACGCTTCAGCGCGCGAAAAAAGAAGGCCTGCGCAACTTTTCCGTATTCTGCAATCACGTCACCATCATTCCGGCAATTCGCGCCATTCTCGATTCACCCGACATGCGCCTCGACGGTTTCATTGGCCCGGGACACGTCTCCACCGTCATCGGCTGCCGCCCCTATGAATGGATCGCGCAGAACGAACACAAGCCTATCGCGGTGTCCGGCTTCGAGCCGCTCGACCTATTGCAGTCCATCGTCATGATTCTTCGCCAGCTCCGCGCCGGAGAAGCAAAAGTTGAAAATCAGTACAAGCGCGTGGTTCCCTGGGAAGGCAATCCGGCCGCGCTGCGTGCGATGGCTGAAGTTTTCGAACTCCGCCCATACTTTGAATGGCGCGGGCTCGGCTTCATTTCTCAATCCGCGCTCAAGTTGCGCGACGAATACGCCCAATGGGACACGGAGCGCCGTTTCGACGTTCCCAATATCCGTGTCACCGATCCCAAGGCTGCTCAGTGTGGTGAAGTTCTGAAAGGTGTTCTCAAGCCCGCCCAGTGCAAACTGTTTGGCAAGGAATGCACGCCGGAACGTCCGGTGGGCGCCTTGATGGTCTCTTCGGAAGGATCATGCGCCGCATACTACAACTACGAACACAGGAAGGCAGCGCTGGTGACGAGCGTGAGCGCTCCGGCGTGAGCGTCGGCTCCGATTCCGCCACCGCGCTGCGAAAAATTCGCTTCCGCGAGCCGCAGATCGAGATGGCTCACGGCGCCGGGGGGAAGGCCAGCCGTCGCCTCATTGAGGGCCTCTTCGCGCCGCTTTTGTATGGCGCTTCCACCACCCCTCTTGGTGACGCCGCACACCTGGATCTCAACGGAACGCGAGTTGCGATCACAACGGACAGCTTCGTCGTCAAACCGTTGCGCTTTCCAGGCGGCTCGATTGGTGAGTTGGCCATCAACGGGACTGTGAACGATTTGGCAGTCTCCGGCGCGAAGGCCGAAGCTCTGGTCGTCACCTTTGTTCTCGAAGCCGGTTTGGCCACCGAAGTTTTGCAGGCGGAAATCGAAGCCATGGCCGCGGCAGCGGACGAAGCAGGCGTTCGCATTGCCGGAGGCGACACGAAAGTTGTCGAGCACGGTAAAGCAGACGGCATGTACATTTCGACCACCGGAATTGGCTCGCCTATTCCCGGGCTCGAGATAAATCCAGCTTCGGTTCGTCCAGGCGATAAAGTTCTGGTCTCAGGATCGATCGGCGATCACGGCATCACTATCCTTTTGGCTCGCGGCGAACTCGATCTGGAAGCCGATCTCTATTCCGACACACGTTCAGTTTTGCCTTTTGTTCAAGCGATTGCCTCTGCTGCGGCTCCGTCGATCCGCTGGATGCGCGATCCAACCCGTGGCGGCGTTGCTACAGCTATGAATGAGCTTGCCCGCGATTGCGGACTTGGTGTGGTTCTTCACGAAGAAACGATTCCGCTGCGCGATTCCGTTCGCGGTGCCTGCGAACTGCTTGGTCTCGATCCGCTGCACATCGCCAATGAAGGCCAATTTCTTGCCGTCGTCGCGCCGGATGCGGCGGACGCCGTCCTGCAGGCGCTTCGCAAAACTCCAGGCGGAGAGGAATCGTGCCTGATCGGCGAGATTCAGGAGCAGCCCGCTGGAGCTGTTCTGGTTACCACGCGATACGGTGGGACTCGCATTGTGGACATGCTCGTCGGCGATCCGCTGCCCCGCATTTGTTGACCCCACCACCATGCCTACACAATGCGCGCTCGCAACTCAAATCGAACAACGGCTGCTGGCCCGCAACCCGCTTTTTGAATCCTTTTTTGCACGCGAAGCCCGGCGCCTGGCCGAAGCCTGCCATGAAATGTCCGAGCGGTTTCTGCGTGGCGGCCGCTTGCTCGCCTTTGGACGTGGCCCCTACGCTACCGATGCGCAGCACGTCTCCGTCGAATTTGTCCATCCTGTAATCGTCGGCAAACGCGCGCTGCCTGCTCTGGATCTCTCCATCTTTTTCAAGCCGTGGCTCGATGCCATTGTCTCAGCCGACGATATCGTCATGGGATTCGGACCACCCGAAGGCGACGCCGAAGTCGACGCAGCGCTTGAAATGACCCGCTCCCGCAACGCTATGACCTTCGCTCTTCCGGGCACTCACGGTTCCTACGCCATTCCGGCGCAAACCCCTGACCCATTCATGCATCAGGAGATGATCGAGCTTCTCTATCACACGCTGTGGGAGACGGTGCACGTCTTCTTCGAACATCGCGAGCTTGGCCACGATGTAGGTGCAGCCGCTTTCCTCTATCCGTTCCTCGGGCAGGAGAAACAGGGCACCGCCGGTGCCATGGAAGAAGCCGCGAATTCCATTCGAATGAAAGCGGCCGACGATGCCCGGCTCCGCGAACAAGTCGCGCAAGACCAATCGGAGCAAATCGGAAACACGTCCGCCGCGATTTTCGAACGTATCCGGCGCGGCGGGAAACTTATCATCTTCGGCAATGGCGGTTCAGCCACCGACGCGAACGACTGGGCCATTGACTGCGTGGCTCCGCCCGCCGGATATCGGCCCATCCCGGCCGTTTCGTTATCGCTTGAGCCGGCGAATATCAGCGCCATCGCCAACGATGTTGGCACTGACGTAATTTTCCTGCGTCAGTTCATTGCGCAGGCTCAGCCGAATGATGCGGCCATCGGAATCTCCACCAGCGGCGGCTCGCGCAACATCATCATGGCTCTCGAAGACGCGCGCAAGCGCGGCTTGCTCACGGTCGCACTTCTCGGTTACGACGGCGGAGAAATCCTTCGCCGGGGGCTCGCGGATTTTCCTGTCGTGATTCACTCGGATTACATTCCGCGCATCCAGGAAGTGCAGGCCTCCGTGTATCACACCATTCGCGAAACTCTGGAGACGCTCGCTCGTGCCTAGGTACGAACTCTTTGGCGCCGCCGGTTGTCCGCACACGCAAGAAATGCGGGAATGGCTTGAATGGCGCGGCGTCGAATTCCTGGAATATGACGTGGAGGTTGACCATGTTGCGCTGGATCGCATGAAGCAGCTTACCGGCGGCCAGCGCACCGTGCCGGTCCTCGTGGACGACGGCAAAGTTGTCCAAATCGGCTGGCAGGGCCGCGGCTGTGTGGTGGGTGCGAGTTAGCTGCCATCATTAACAATGAACGCCTGTTCCATCAAAGTTCGCGGCGTGGTCCAGGGCGTAGGCTTTCGGCCCTTTGTGTTTCGGTTGGCTCGCGCAAACACCTTAGCGGGATGGGTCTTCAACGGAGAGGAAGGAGTTGAGATCTTTCTCGAGGGAGCCGAAGGCAACCTCGAATCTTTCGTGCGCGAACTGAAAACCGCGCCGCCCGCCGCTGCGCGCATTGCGGAAATCGAAGTCCACGCATCCGAACCGGCCGGCTTGAGCGAATTTACCATTCGCGAAAGCCAGAAGCGCAGTCATCCGACCGCCCGTATTTCGCCCGACCTTCCCGTCTGCAACGACTGTCTCGCTGAACTCTTCGATCCCGCCGACCAGCGCTACCTCTATCCTTATATGAATTGCACCAATTGCGGCCCGCGCTACACGGTCACCCTGCGCCTCCCGTATGATCGTCAAAACACCACCATGCGCGCTTGGCCGCTCGATCAATTCTGCGGCTCGCAGTACGAAGATCCTGAGAATCGGCGTTTCCACGCACAGCCGGTCGCCTGCCCTTCGTGCGGCCCTCGCTACTATCTGCACTCTCGCATCGGCGTTGTTCGCGGGAGCGAACCAAGCATCCGCAAAGCCGCCGACTTGCTTGTGAACGGAGCGATCGTCGCAATCAAGGGACTCGGGGGCTATCATCTCGCTTGCGATGCGCGAAACGCTTGCGCCATTGAAGAACTGCGCGAGCGGAAATATCGCAAGGAAAAGCCCTTCGCGCTCATGGTGCGCGACCTTGCTGCCGCCCGTGAAATTGTCGACATTTCACCGGACGCCGAAGCGATGCTCACATCCGTTGCACGCCCCATCGTGCTCGCGCCTGCAAAAACGCATTTCTCAGGCGTCGCGCCCGGCAGCACCGAACTCGGCGTGATGCTTCCTTATACGCCGCTCCACCATATTCTGTTCGCATTCGGCGCGCCGGAGGTTCTGGTGATGACCAGCGCCAACCGTTCGAGCGAGCCCATCGCTTACGAAGATTCCGATGCGTTGCAGCACCTCTCGGCCATCGCTGATGCATTCTTGATTGGCGAACGTCCTATCGCGCGCCGCGTTGACGATTCGGTTGCTCGCGCCGGCATTTTTGGGCCGGTCATACTGCGTCGCTCGCGCGGATACGCGCCTGGCGCGGTTGCTGCGATCCCGAGCGAGCGCCCAATTCTCGCTTTAGGTGCCGATCTAAAAAACACCATCACCTTGGTCGTTAGTGGCCAGGCTTTTGTCAGCCAGCACATCGGCGATCTCGCCGATTACCAGTCCTTGCGCGCCTTCCAGGAAACCATCGACGATCTCGTTTCCATGTACGAAGTCGACTGGCGAGATTTGCTCGTGGTGCACGACGCTCATCCGCAATATGCCTCGACCGTTCATGCGGAAAGCCTGCCGGATTGCCAGCCCAAACAGGTCCAACATCACCGGGCGCATATTGCGTCAGTTCTCGCAGAACGCGGCGAATGGGAAAAGCGCGTCCTCGGCGTCAGCTTCGACGGAACGGGCTACGGCGACGATGGCACCATTTGGGGCGGTGAAATCTTTCTTGGCAACATTGCGAGCGGATTCGAACGCATTGCTCATTTGCGCCGCGCCGTCCTCCCCGGCGGTGACGCTGCCGCGCAATATCCCATCCAAGCTGCGGCCGGCTTTCTCGCTCAGGCGGATGATTTGCCCGATCTTAACGCGGCCCCCTTCTCTTTCCCCGAGCGCTACGGCGACGCGCAAATGCTCCTGCGCAAAGGCGTTCGCTCGTTCACCACCTCCTCCGTTGGCCGGCTCTTTGACGCCGCCGCCGCTCTTCTCGGCTTCACTCGCGCCGTCAGCTTCGAGGGCCAGGCCGCCATGTGGCTTGAGCAACTAGCCCGCGCGTCCGACGCAACATCAGCGCCCTACCCGTTTCCCTTCGATGGCTACGAGCTCGATTTTCGCCCGTTGCTCTTGCATATCGCTCGCGATCGCCAACAACATCGCCCGCCCGAAGAAATTGCCCGCGCTTTTCAGCTCGGTGTCGCTTCTGGTCTTTCCTCCGCAATCCAAGCACTCTCCGCCGCGCATCACATAAATACTGTCGTTCTCTCCGGCGGCGTCTTCCAGAACGAACTCCTGCTCGAAGACCTTTACTCCCTCCTGAAATCCACCGGTCTCGCCATCTGGACCAACCACGAAGTCCCTCCCAACGATGGCGGCATCAGCCTCGGGCAAGCCGCTCTCGCCGCTTTCAGCTCATAAACGCTCGCCGCAAATAACCCTTCGCCGCCACCGCCGTTTCCCCTATCGCACTGATTCAGATAAAATTGCCAGCGTCTCCATCGCACGCACCATACACTTGAGGTCAACGAATGCTGCTCGACATCAACGCCATCCAGAAGATTCTCCCTCATCGCCCGCCCTTCCTTCTGGTCGACGCCATTGAAGAAATGGAACAGTGGAAGCGGATTGTCGGAATAAAGAACGTCACCATGAACGAAAATTATTTCCAGGGTCACTTTCCCGGCAAGCCCATCATGCCCGGCGTGCTGATCATCGAGTCTATGGCCCAGACCGGCGGCCTGCTCCTGCTGAAGGAAGTCCCGGACCGCGAGAAAAAGCTTCTCTATTTCGTTTCCATCGACAACGCGCGCTTCCGCCGGCCGGTGATCCCTGGTGATCAGTTGCGCATTGAAATGAACGTGCTGGCCTGGCGGGGCGGTTTTTGCAAGCTGCAAGGTCGCGCCTCCGTGAACGGCGAACTCGCTGCCGAAGCGACGCTCATGTGCAAGATGGTTGACCTCGATCCGGAACAGGCGCCCGCGGGAGAAGCGGTCGAGAAGGCCCGATGAGCGCAATCGATCCCCGGGCCCTGGTCTCCTGCTCTGCGAAATTAGGACAAAATGTTCGTGTCGGCGCCTTCGCCGTTATCGGCGATGAAGTGGAAGTCGGCGATGGCTGCATTGTCGACAACCACGCGGTCGTGCGCGGCCCCTCCAAATTTGGCCGCAACAACCATTTTTATTCTTTCAGCTCCGTCGGTGGCGATGCACAGGACCTCACCTACCACGGCGAGCGCGCCTGGCTGGAGGTGGGCGAATCGAACGAATTCCGCGAATTTTCCACCGCCAACCGCGGCACGGACAAGGGCGGCAATTACACGCGCATCGGCAGCAACAATCTCATCATGGCCTACGCGCACATCGCCCACGACTGCGTCATCGGCAATCGCGTGGTCCTCGAAAACGGCGCGCAGCTCGCCGGGCACATCCATGTGGAGGATTTCGCGGTTGTTTGCGCCTTTTCCCTGATCCACCAGTTCACGCGCATCGGACAGCATTCTTACATCGGCGCCAACACCGTGATCACCCAGGACGTGATGCCCTACTCCATGGTCGTCGCACCGCGCGGCACGCGCTGCTACGGCATCAACTCCGTCGGCCTCGAGCGCCGCGGATACTCGCCTGAACGCATCAAGGCCATCGAGCAGGCCTACCGCTATCTTCTTCGTTCCAAGTTGAACACTGCCCAAGCCGTCGAAAAAATGCGTGGAACCCTGGCCCACTCCGAAGACGTCCTACTACTTATCCAGTTCATCGAATCGGCAACTGGACGCGGCCTCACCAAATAGCATCCATGGCCGCCGCAGAAAACGCGGGCAATTGGGGACTCATCGCCGGAAACGGCGATTTTCCTTTTCTCGTTCTCGAAGGCGCGCGCAGCCGCGGCATCGAAATGGCCGTGATCGCCATTCGCGAGGAGGCTTCGCCAGCCCTCGAACGCGCGGCCAAAACTCTGCACTGGATCAGCTTGGGCGAGCTCAGCCGCGGTATCGACTTGCTGCATCGGGAAGGTGTGAAACACGCAGTGATGGCCGGACAGGTGAAGCACAACAAAATCTTCAGCTCCATTCGTCCGGACTGGCGTCTCGCCAAGCTGCTTTTGGCGTTGCCCTCGAAGAATACGGATTCCTTGATCGGCGCCGTAGCTCGCGTTCTGCAAGACGAGGGCATCGAGCTGGTCGACTCCACCAAATTCCTCGGCCCGCTGCTTCCCGCCGAAGGAGTCTTGACCTCTCGCGCTCCTGATGCGAGTGAAGCCGCCGACATCGCTTACGGCCGCGAAATCGCGCACCAGATTGCCGCTCTCGACCTGGGCCAGACCGTCGTTATTCGCGATCGCGCCTGCGTGGCCGTCGAAGCCATGGAAGGAACCGACGAGACCATCGAGCGCGCCGCCCGCATTGCCGGTGGCCAGCGGCTCGTTGTAGTCAAAGTGAGCAAGCCCCGGCAGGATATGCGTTTCGACGTGCCCGTCATTGGTGTTAAAACCATCGAAGTGATGCGTCGCGCCAATGCCACTGCGCTGGCCATCGATGCGCGCCGCACTTTGCTCCTCGAACGCGACGCGCTGATCGCTGCCGCGAACGATGCAGGCATCGCCATCCAGGCTTTCGCGCCAACTGCAGTCTCGCCGCTGCGGCAGGCGGGGAAAAAGTCGTGACCGAAAAAACCATTCGCGTGGCCGTTTACGGCGTCGGTGAGTTTGGACGGAACCACGTGCGCGTCTGGCGCGAACTGCCGGGAATCGACCTCGTCGGCGTCTTTGACGCCAATCCGAATCGCGCCGTGCAGGTCGCCGCCGAATTTGGCACCCGCGCTTTTCGAAATGACGCCGACTTGCTCGCCGAAAAGCTCGACGCCGTCTGCGTCGCCGTCCCCACAAAACATCACGCCAGCGTCGGCTGCCGCCTTCTTGAATCCGGCATCGACGTGCTCGTAGAAAAACCCATGGCTGCCTCGCTTGCCGAAGCTGACGCCCTCATCGACGCCGCCGAACGCGCCGGACGAATCCTGCAAATCGGCCATCTCGAAAGATTCAATCCGGCTGTCGTTGCGGTGCAACCGATCGTCACGCGGCCGATGTTTTTCGAAGTCCATCGTCTCGGTGTTTTTTCACCGCGCAGCCTCGACGTCGATGTTGTCTACGACGTAATGATTCACGATCTCGATATCCTGCTGGCGCTGGTCGATTCTCCGGTCGCTGACTTGAAAGCTGTCGGCATTCCCGTCATCACCGATAAAGTGGACATCGCGCAGGCGCGCATCGAGTTCGCCACCGGCACCGTCGCCAACGTCACCGCCAGCCGCGTCTCCACCGAACGCGTCCGCAAAATGCGCTTCTTTCAGGAGCACGAATACATCTCTCTCGATTTCGCCCGCCAAGACGTCTTGCGAGTCCGCGTAAACCAAGGTAGCGCAGTGCCCAGCGCGCTCATGCCTGATGACGGCCAGCCCGAGATCAATTTCGAGAAGATTCCAGCCACTCCGGGCGAGCCGCTCAGAGCGGAACTCGTTGCCTTTGCGGATTCCGTCCGTACCCGCAAACCACCTGTCGTTGATGGACTTGCTGGCCGTCGCGCTCTCGAACTGGCCGACCAGGTGATGGCAGGCATCCTCGATCATGCTCGCCGCGTCCAATTGGGAGCCTTCTCTCCGCAGGCAACTCGATGATCCCGCGCACTCTTGTTCCCGTGAACGTTCGCGCCGTCACGCCCGAAGAGGCGAAGAAGACCGGCCATCGCACCACCACATATATGGACGACCGCACGGTCATCCCATCGGGCTCCTCCGATGCGCCGCCCCTCACTGGTAAGACCAACATTCCCGCTCATCTGCCATTGGATGTTCTGGTAAACCGCACGCTCGTCGAGCGCGGTATGCCCATCAAGCAGTTTGAGCATCTCACGCCCTCCTCCGACACCATTCCGCTCGCGATCCTCAATTCGCGCGTCGTCGTTCCCGCGTACGTCGAGCCCGCCGCACCCGAAGAGATTAAGGCGTTCGAGCATGCCCCGGAGCTTACACAGGAACTTCGCGAAGTCATCGAGCCCGACCTCTTCATCACCGGCGACGCCAACCTTCTTATCGAGCAGGAAGACAAGCACGACGCGCGCTGGGATCTGCTCACTCGAACTCTTTCGGTGGGCGTGCACATCGCAGTCATTATCTTCCTGATTTTCAGCCCGAAGATTTTCCCCACGCATGTTCCCACGCAGGCGGAAACGGAAATGGCTCGCCAGCAATTGACTTATTTGCTACCGCCGGAAGCCCCCGCGCCGCGGACTCCTCCCGCTCCCAAGCTGCGCATCACTCCGAAAACATTGAATAGAGTCGCGCCGCCAGTCGAGCCGCCGCCTGAACCAAAACCAACGCCCGCTCCCGTCGCTCCCACGCCAAAGGCGGATTTGCCGGATGCGCCGCGTCCCCAAATACCCGTTGCGCCAACCCCTCAGCCGCAACAGCAAGTGCAGAACGCTCCGTCTCAATTGGAACCGGTAAAACCGGCGCCGCAGCAAAGCCCCAACCGGCTGAACCTCCAATTGCCGTCGGCTTCGCTGCACGACCAGTTGCAGGAAGCCATTCAACACAACACTTCGGGCGGCGGCATCCAGGTTCCCAATGGCGGCGCCATTCCAGGCGGTCCGAGCGGCCCCGGCGGTCCGGGAATGCAGCCCGGCGCGCAGATTCTTACTCCCACCGAGGGCGTCGATTTTTCCAGCTACATCCAGCGCCTGCTCGCGACTCTCAGGCGCAATTGGTACGCCGTGATGCCCCAGTCCGCCATGATGGGCGACAAGGGCATGGTCTCCACTACTTTTCAGATCAATCGCGACGGAAGTGTTCCCGCACCTGATCCGCTTCTTGAACGCACCTCTGGAAAAGGTCCGCTCGACAATGCCGCCATGTCCGCGATTCATACTTCTAATCCCTTTGAACCGCTGCCCTCCGAATTCAAAGGCCCGTACATCCGTTTGCGTATTGTGTTCCTCTACAATCTGCCTCTCGACTACGCCAAGTGATCTCTGTGCGAATCAACCGCACACAAGTGATCGGCGCCCTTCTTCTGGCAGCGCTGGTGTTGCTGGCCATGCTGCTGCGCTTCTGGAAATTTTCCGGATGAGTAGTTCGGTCATTGGTTCGTCTACCAGTTCGCTGAACAGTACGGCGCGGCTCATCGTCATTCTCGGCCCTACCGCCAGCGGGAAATCCGCTCTCGCCATTGATCTAGCCGAAAAACTGAATGGCGAGATCCTCGTTTGCGATTCCACTCAGGTTTATCGGCACTTTGACATCGGCACGGCCAAGGTTCCTGTGGCCGAACAACGAGGCATCGTGCACCATCTGGTGGATCTCGTCGAGCCGCAGGAAGTTTTCACCGCCGGCGATTACCTGCGACGAGCGGTCGAAGCTCTCGACGATTTGCGCCAGCGCGGCAAATTGCCCATCCTCACCGCCGGCACCGGTCTTTATCTGCGGGCTCTCCTGCAAGGGCTATCCGAGGCTCCGCAAAGGTCTGAAGAACTTCGCAATCGCATGAGGGAAATCGTCAGACTTCGCGGGGCCGATCATCTTCATCGGATTCTTATGCGGCTGGACGCGCCTGCAGCATCTCGCATCGCACCGCGCGACACGCAAAAAATCATTCGCGCCATCGAAATGCGCTTGCTTGCGGGCAGGCGGGTCGACGAAATTCATCGCTCCGGACGCAATGGTCTGCAGGGTTACTCCATCACGAAAATTGGTCTGAATCCCCCACGCTCAGCGCTTTATGCGCGCATCAATTCACGTACTACGCAAATGATGGAGCTTGGCTGGCTCGAAGAAGTGCGCGATCTCATCGCCGCAGGCATTCCTCGCGACGCAAAACCGTTTCAGTTCATCGGCTATTCGGAATTGCGCCAGGTCGTCGAAGGCCAGTCGAGCGAAGAAAACGCTCTTGGAAAAATCCAGCAGGCCACCAGGAATTTTGCCAAGCGACAGGTTACTTGGTTCCGTCGCGAGCCGGACGTTTTCTGGCTTTCAGGCTTTGGCGACGATCCCGAAATCCTCGCCGAAGCCATGCAAGCCCTCTCATAAATAGCTTTCGTCAGGGCACCGTAGCAACGTGTCGCCACTGTTGTTGTTTCACGGTGTCATCCCGACGCGCAGCGATTCTCAGCGAGCGAGGGATCTCTCTTCGTGTGCGGAGTTCGCCACAAACATAACAAGCTCTGCGCCAGCCAACACGCAACTTTCGCAGTCAGCGCGTGTTTACCGTTGACGCGCCACGCAACCTGTCATCCCGAGCGAAGCGAAGTCGAGGGATCTGCTTTTTCTTTGGTTCCCATCCGGTGCGGCTTCATCTTGCTGTCGTTATTTCTTTGCGATAATCGCCGCCACTCCGCTTCGGTCGCCGAAGTCGGCCAACTCCACGCCGGAAAATCCCGCGTCTGTCAGCCAGTTCTTATATTCGCCGAAAGTGTAGGTGCCGCCCTCGTGCGTATACACCAGCATGTTCAGCGCAAAGATCAGCGGGAAGGGCGGTCCGCTGCGCTCTTCGTTCGGAATCATGTCGATGATCGCCAGCCGTCCGCCGGGCTTGAGCGCCGGCTGCAGGCGTTTGAAAAGTTCCCGCGCCGAACCTTCGCTTTCGCTATGGATGATGTGCCCCAGCAGGATCAGATCGTACTTAGCGGCAGGCAATTCCACCGTGTGCAGATCTCCCGGCAGAAAATCATATTGTTTCGCCACCCCGTGTCGCTCCAGATATTGGCGCGTCTGGTCCAGCACCTTCGGTAGGTCCTGCGCTGTCACGCGCGCTTCCCGATCGGCTTCCGCAATCGCGATGCCCCACACTCCCGACCCGCACCCGATGTCCAGTACGCGCATTCCCTTCGATGTTGATCCCGCGCCCAGAATTCTAGCCAATCTCTGGGCCGGCAACCGGTTCTGCACGTGCAGCGAGCGCGTCAGAACCGAAAAAAATCGCTCCGCCTGGTCGGGATCGAACACCGACCGCGCCGGTTTCCCGCTCCGCACCGCTTCAGGAAGTTTGCTCCAGGCTTCCCAGTGATCGTCGACCTCCAACATCGCGCCCAAATAATCTGGGCTGTCGCGAACCAGAAACTTGGCAGCTAGCGGGCTCAGCGCAAAGGCGTCCTTGTGCTTCGTGAGTAATTCGAAGCCCCGCAAAGCGTTGAGCAGCATACTTGTGCCGCGTTCGGACGCTCCGGCCGCTTTCGCAATTTCGCTCACCGTCTGCGCTCCCGAGGCTATTTTGGAGAAAATGTCGAGCTGCACCGCAGTGGACAGAATGCGCGACGGTGCGAACGAGAAACTCATTTGCATCAGCGGCGCGGGATCAAGTGTGGGCGTCTGACTAGCGGCCGGGATGGAGTTCATCTGTGAAAGGCTCCTTGGCGGTTTTGACTGGCACAGATTTTAACTGAAAAGGTCTTCAAATCGGCCTGGATTCAAGTTCGAAGAGCACGAGAGCCAGGTTGGAAGTTGTGCCAGAGACTTAAGACGCACGAGGCGGCAGTCAAGAATTCTTCTGGGATAAATACAGCAGGCAAAAAGGTTATGATAGCCAGCCGTAACGGGCGGACTTGGAATCGTAAACAGAACTGGAGCGATGGCATGGGGCCTCGGGTTGCACAAGTAAGGCGTTTCGCGTTGGGAGCAAGCGCGTTAGCGCTTTGGGTGGTATTGGCCATTTGGGCAGGCGCGCTTCCTGCCTCGGCTCAGGTGGCTGCGGCCATCTCAGGACAAGTCCAGGACTCTTCCGGCGCCGTTGTCAGCGATGCCACCGTCACTGTAAAAAATCTCGAAACCGGCGCAACCCGCTCAACCATCACGGATGACTCCGGCAATTTTCGTCTTCTGGGACTTTCTGTAGGTCCGCAGGAAGTTCGCGCCGAAAAGCACGGATTCAAGGCCACCGTGCGCACCGGAATTAATTTGGAAGTGGGTCAGGAAGTCAAACTCGATCTGCGGCTCGAATTGGGCGATGTGGTGCAGCAGGTCGTCGTCTCCGGTGAAGCACCCATTGTCAACACTTCCTCCTCTTCCGTTTCCGGTGTTGTGGGTGAACGCGAAGTAAAAGATCTGCCCTTGAATGGCCGCAGCTTCGATAATTTGATTACCCTCAATCCAGGCGCCATCAACTACAGCGCATTGAAAAGCGCGCAGACCAGCACCAGCAACGGCAACACGTTTTCAGTAGCAGGCCGCCGCACCAATGAGAATTTAGTGCTCTTCAATGGCATCGAATATACCGGCTCGAGCCAGTTGGCCATTACGCCTGGTGGCGTGAGTGGAGAACTCCTTGGCATCGACGCCATTCGCGAATTCAACGTGCTCACCGATGCCTATTCGGCGGAGTACGGCAAGCGCGCCGGAGCGCAGGTCAGCGTTGTAACGCAATCCGGCAGCAATGCTCTCCACGGCTCGGTCTACGAATTCCTGCGAAACAGCGCTCTCGATGCGCGCAGTTATTTTGCTCAGGCCTCCAACCCGCCCTTTCGCCAAAATCAGTTTGGAGCATCCGCCGGTGGCCCGCTGAAGAAAGACAAAGCGTTTTTATTCGGCAATTACGAGGGATTCCGCCAGGCATTGAGCGTTAGCAGCGTAGCAGTTGTGCCGGACAACCAGGTGCGCCAGGGTTTTCTGCCGAGCGCAACTACCGGCCTCTATTCCAAAGTTCCCAACCTCAATCCCACCATGCTGCAGTACATGTCTTACTGGCCGCAACCGAACGGGCCGGAACGCCTGGTTCCAACCACCGGCCTCCCCAGCGGCACAGCTTCCTCGTTCAACAATGCAACTCAGCAGATTCGTGAAGATTTTGGCACGCTTCGCGCGGATTACAACTTGGCCGCTGCGGATACGCTTACCGGTTCTTATACGATCGACGATGGAACGAGCCTTGTGCCGCTGGCCGACCCGCTCTTTGGCTCTGCCAGCACGCTCCGCATGCAGGTGCTCAGCTTGCAGGAAACGCACGTCTTTTCTCCAGACATTCTCAACACGTTTCGCGCCGGCTTTTCCCGAGCAGGATTCGCTCTCAATTCGGCTCTGTTCAGTTCTTTCCCGGCAAATCTCGATTTCGTTGCCGGTGAAGGGCCCGGAGGTATTGTCATCGGCGGTGGCGTGAGCACCACCGGGACCGCTGCGATTACTTCCGCGGGGCCGAACAATGCTGCGGGAGCTTTCAACCACAGAAATCTTTTCACCTACGCCGATGACGTCCAGATCAGCAAAGGGAAACATCAACTCAGCTTTGGCGCGTGGTTCCAGCGCGTGCAGGACAATGAAGACAGCGCTTCTCGTCAATTGGGACAAACCACCTTCACGAATCTCACCACATTTCTGCAAGGCACGGTGAGCTCGTTTCAGGTGATACCTACCGCAACCGAATTGGGCTGGCGAAGCCTTTTTGGCGCCTGGTATGCCGAAGACTCCATTCGCCTGCGCCCGAACCTGACCGTGCGTCTGGGGCTCCGCCACGAGTTCACCACTGGCTGGAATGAGGCATTCGGCCGCGCCGCGAACTACCTGTTCGATTCATCGAACGTGCTTATCACCGATCCACGCGTTGCCAACTCCGTATACACCCAGAACAATGCCAAGTGGTTGTTCAGTCCGCGCATCGGCGTGGCTTGGGACGTTTTTGGTAATGGCAGGACGGCGGTGCGCGCCGCGTTCGGCACCTACTATTCCTTGATCGACGATCTTGCTTTCCTGATCAATTCCCTGCCGCCGTATAACGGGGCGCTCACGTTTTCTGGGTCCTTGCCTTCCATTATTTCAATCACGCCAGGCCTTCCCGATCCGCCGTCGTGCAGCGCCACTCTTTCGACTGGCTGCGCAACGTATGCGCCGCAGGGCATTCAGGCCAATGCCAAAACCCCTACAGTAGAAGAATGGAATCTTTCGGTCGAGCAGGAACTTACTGCCAACACGGTATTTCGTGTTGCCTACGTTGGGTCGCACGGCTACCACGAATTTCTGAGCATTGATCCCAATTCGATACCCGCTCAGAGCTGCGGCAATGCCGCGGGTTGCAAAGCGGGCGGCACGGCATTTACCACGGCAAACGCTCCAACAGTTCCGGCCGGCACCGAGTATATCCCGGTCGGGAAACGTCCGAATCCGTTTCTCGGCGCCGGATTTTTCTGGTTCACCGACGGGAACACCAGCTACAACGCGCTCGAAACAGAAGTGACGCACCGCCTCAGCCAGGATTTGCAGTTCCGAGCCAACTACACCTGGTCAAAAAATCTCGACATCAACTCCGCGCTCACCGGAGCGCAGGCCAACAATCAACCGCAGATGGTGATGGATCGTACCGATCTCCGGCGCGATTGGGGGCCTTCTGCCCTGAATGCCACCAATCAAGCCAGCATTTCAGCGCGCTACGAATTGCCGATTGGCAAGGGCAAGCATTGGCTCGGAAGCGGCAGCGGAATCGAAAATAAATCCGTGTCGGGTTGGCAAGTAAACGGCATCGCCACGCTGCTGAGCGGATTCCCATTCACACCGCTGATTGGCTCGAATCGGTCTGGTGACGGAGACACGCGAAATCCGGACCGGCCGTCATTCAATCCATCTTTTTCAGGACCAATCATCCTCGGCACGCAGCAACAGTGGTTCAACCCCGCTGCATTTTCTGTGCCCACAGCCGGAACATTCGGGAACGTGGGCCGAGGCGGCTTCAATGGGCCCGGCCTCGCCGACTTCGATTTTTCGCTCTTCAAAACCACTGCTCTCACCGAGAGGACCAATCTCGAATTCCGCGCCGAATTCTTCAATCTCTTCAATCGCGTGAACTTTGGACCGCCGAATACTACAACATTCACCAGCAGCACGGTTACAACCAACGGCGTTTCCACAACCGTTTTCACGCCGAGCGCCTCTGCAGGATTGATCAGCACACTGGCGACAAACCCGCGCCAGATTCAATTCGGCCTCAAGCTGATTTTTTAATTAGCGCGACGAGACGAGATCGGGCGGCGGGTACTCTGGCAACTTGGCGTTCTGCTGATCGCTGCGCTTCACTTCGAGTTCGTCAAACAAGATGGAAGGGCTCACCACCGTTTGCGGGATGGCGCCTTCGCGATTGCTGACAAGCGGGTCGTTTCCGACCGCGATCAAATCGTTGCGCAACGTGCGTGAATCCAGTTCATCGAAGCTCGCTCCGCGCACCAGCTCCTGGTGGCCGTCGGCGTAAACGCGATAGAGTAAGCGCGGATTCGCTCCCGCCAGAGTTTCCACGTAATATCCGAAGGGCTTGTTCTCCTGCTTGCAGAGATCAATCAGCTTTTTTTTCAGTTCGTCAGGGGAAAGCGTTTCCTTCGACTGAACAATCAAATTGCCTATGTTGGGCGAAGGGTTTTGGCCCGGCGCGGCGCGACCATGTCCGTTCGAGTCGGGGAAATCGCGAATGGGTTCGCGCCCCATCAGATAATTCGTGAGCATTCCATTTTCGATGATTGACACTGCAGCGGCGGGGACGCCTTCATCATCCACGTCGTAGCTCCCGATGAGTCCCTTTCCAGCGAACATTTTCATGGTCGGATCATCGGTGACCGAAAGAAATGTGGGAAGCACGCGCCCTTTGTAATTGGACGAATAGTCGCCGGTGGTGCGCGCAGATTCTCCCGGTTTGGGCCTGTTTCCGAGCACGTTTTCTCCTACCATTCCGAAGAAAACATCGCTCGCGGCGTCCGGACCGAAGAGCACCGGGCCGCGATAATCCTCTTCGACCACGGGCGCTTCCCGCAATGCTTTGAGTGTTTTAACCAGCTTTGCGACATCACCCTCGAATTCCACAGGCGAAGGCAAATCCTTCAAGGTTGGCGCCGCGTAGTAGGGCGAGCGGTTGAGACGCATACCGTCACTCGCTTGGGTGATTCCAGCAGCCACAAGGAAGTAGAGCGAATATCCCTGGCGCGTGGTGGTTCCCTCCGTGTTGACGTAATACTGATTGACGGACCGAAAGCGCGCTGAGGCGGTGAGCGATTCAATCTTGGGATCGGTGCGAAACAGCGCTGTGGATTTTTCGAGCGCGTCTTTCCATATCTTGGGATCGAAATCGAATTTCGCGAGTGGCTCGACGGATTGCAGCGGCTCGGCTTTGACGAAATCGTTAAAGGGCTGATCGGCGCTGAACTGGCTGAGCGCAGCTTTCTTCAAAGCCAACGCCTGACTCGCCGCTTTGTAGGCCTGATCGGTGGCCGCCCACAACTGCCAGCGCAAAGAGAGCGGATTGTTGTCGATGGGAGCGAAGGTGGCGGCGCCCACGCCAGGACCATAGTAGCTGTCCTGCTTGTAGTCGCCGACACGGACCACCACGCGGACGGAGCGGCCATGAAAGTTCTGCTCTTGTCGCAACGCGCCGAAAGCGGCCTCAGCGTCATATTCGGCGACATCGGAGAGACGGTATTCGATGTAGTAAGGGGCCGGAACATTGTCGAGCTTGAGTTTTGCCCTGGAGCGGTCAAGCTCCTGACGCATGGCCTGAAGCAGGGGATCAGCAGAAGCGTCACTCGACGACGTTACAGAAGCAGCGGGCTTGACTGATTGTTGCGCGATTGCGTCTGCCACGGGAAGGAGGCACAAGAATGCGAGGAGCGCGCAGGGCAACAGAAAAGTTCGCGCGAATTTCCGGGCAAATTTCATTGGGAAACCGCCGCTTTCGCGCCTGTAGAAGCGGACATATCTTCAAATCCGGGCGGCGGAAGAATGGGAGGGCGCTGCGTGCCTTTGGCGCGCTTCTGCACCTCAATTTCGGAAAAAAGCATGGCGGGAGCGGCAGCGGCAACCGGAACCTGGCCCGATTCAGCTCCGCAGATGCCGTTAAAGACCTGTTCTGTGTCACCCGTGAGCATAATGTTGTTGAGTGAAAGCAGTGGCGTGCCCACAATGTCAACTCCGCGCACCAATTCGTCCGGCCGGCCGTCGGGATAGACACGCCAGACCATCACGGGGATAACCTGAAACGCTTGCGGCGAGGCGCGGCCGGTGAGCGTGAATCCGCCCTGGATATCCTCGAAATAAAGCCCGTAAGGCTTGCCTTGCTTTTTGATCTCCGCGACGAATTGCTGGCGGAGATCGGCATCTTTCACGGTTTTCGTAGAAGTGACGATCAGATTGCCCTGCCGGCCAACGGTCATGAGCCCAGGTTCGCGGCGACCGTGGCCGTTGGAGTGATCGAAGCCACTGACGGGCGCGCGCGACATCAGGAAATTTTTCAGCACTCCATTTTCGACTGCTTTCACCGGCTCGGCGGGAACGCCTTCGTCATCGTAGTCGTAGGTACCGGCAAGCTTCACGCCGTTCAATTCCTTGCGAGTGGGATCGTCGGTGACACTCAAAAAAGCTGGCAGCACCAGCTGGTTTACTTTCTTGGTGAAGGTCTGGCCTTCGGTGTCGCCGCGCTGACGATGGCCTTCGAGACGATGCCCGAGAACCTCGTGGAAGAAAACGGCTGCGGCTCTGCCGGAAAGCATGGCCGGGCCTGCGTAGGGCTCGGCAACCGGAGCCGCGCGCAACGCTTTGAGATCAACGGCGATCTTGTCGACTTTAGCTTTCAGCTCGGCTTCTGAAGGGAGCTGATCGGGAGAAGCAGCCTGGAACGTTTCGACGCGAAGAAGGTCCATGCCGTCATCGGCGCGCGTGTCGCCCTGGATGACCAAGCGAGCGATGGTGGAAGGCTGAACGAGAGAGGCGCCTTCGCTCGTGGCGAGGTAGGAGCGGCTGGTCTCAACTTGCAAAAAGACGTTGGAACCGTGCACGTCGGGATATTTCAAGAATCCGGCGGAGAGGCGACGAATGCGGTCTTCCCAAAGCTTTTGATCGAAGGCAAGCTGCGGACGCGCTTCGTCGAGATGCATCTTCGGCGCTTCGGCGGAAAAATCAGGAGACTTGTCTTCCTCCGCGGATTGCACGGCCATGCTGGTTTTCACTTTCACGAAAGACTGGGAGGCCTGCTGATATTCGCGATTGGTGAGCTGCCAGAGAACACGGGCGATGGCGTCGCGATCGTCATTCAGCGGCAGAGCGCCCGAAACAATTCCGGAAGGACGGCTTTGGCTGTGAGTGTTGTCGAGGGCGGCGGAGCCGACGCGCATCACCACGTCCGCTTCGCGGCGGTGGTTTTGATTGGAAATGATCAGGCTGCCGGTGCTGCCGGCGATGGTGATGGCGGTCGCGTCGGAAATTGAGTAACTGAGGTAATACGTAGCAGGATCGGCTTTGGCGAGAGCCGCGCCGGCGCGGTGCAATTCCTGCCGCATGGTATCGAGAAGAACGTCAGGAGTGGTGGCAGAGCGCAGGCTGGCAAGCGGGAAGCCGCTCGCGGCAACGAGAAGAACGATAAAGGGCCAGCGCCGGAATGTTGGCATTAAGGTCTTGGGACGAAGCGCCAATCTAGCATATTTGAAGGTTGGTGCGTGAGGCGTGATGCGAGCTAGGAGAAGGAGCAAGAAAAGTGTACTGGGAACCCCCATTTTTCCTGCCGGGTGGCGTGTACCGAGTCTGATTGTTTTCTAGGGGTTGCGACGCAGACGACTCGGCGAGACTGCCGGGTGGAGCTTTGCTGAAATGGCGCATGGGGCGTGCCACAGTGAGTGACGCGTGGCGTGTACCAACTTTGATTGTTTTCTGTAACTTGTGAGATGCGCCACGTGGCAACCACTGACGCGTGGAGCTTTTCTGATGTCACATGGGAAAGCGAAGAAATTGCGAATCTGGCGGTGCTTGGGATGAGGGACGAAACGCCGTTGCGTTTCATGCGCGATGCCGCCTCTAACCGATTCGCCGGGCTCTGACCCGCTTTCTTCTTCATCATGTGCTCAACATCATGTGCTCAACTCCGCGGGCGCACTCTAACAGAGAAGAGCATGCAAAGAAATTCGTAGAAATACGGACGAAAAGAGCGTGCCGGAACTCTCAGGACTGACAGGATGGCATCGAGATTCAGCGCCGAGATTCTGTGTTTTTTCGCGCAGGCTTCGCATGCGGCGCGAAGCCATGCGGCACCCGGCGAGTGAGGGATGACAGGAACATTGGATATGGTGGGCGAGCCGACGGTAAAAGCGCGGCGACCGGGCGAGAGAGGAAATACCAATTACAAATTCAAAAAGCAGGCTCTATGGAGATTCGGGACCGATAGAGAGCAACGAAAACAGATAGAAGACAACTCCGGCGAAGACCAAGAGACAACCGATCCCGGCAAAGATCAGGAACGAGAGTGGCGCCTTCCAGATGAGACTCAGGATGGTTACGAGAAGTCCGCAGAGCAGCAAGATCCCCGCGACTCTAAGGTTGCGCGCTATGGGACTTCGGGATGCGTTCATTGTGCGGGGCTCCAGAATTTCACTTTATTGAGACTGTCGATGTTATGAATGGTGTCGTGACAGCCGCTGGTGACGCAGGACATTTCGTTGCTCTTAATCGAATCCATGATGGCAATATGAATGGCATTGCTCATAAAGGAGCGGGCACCCAGGTGGCAGTGAAGGCATTCGCGGTTATTGTAAGGAGTGTAGAGCTTGATCTGATCCGGTTGCGGCGGAGTGCCCAGATACTGGACGTAGATGTGATGCAAACCGCGAATCTTGGCCTGAATGCCGCCGTAAAGAGCGTAGTCGGTGTGGCAGGTGTAGCAGGCTTCATCGGCGGGAATGCGGTGATTTTGAAAGTGCGCGGCGGGAATGTACT
>DASZMG010000157.1:0-24469 GCA_035551975.1 Candidatus Acidiferrales bacterium
CAGTGGCGACGACCAAACACGCGGCAGTGCCCAGTCTGATCAAGGCGGTTCGGATCGCGCAGTACGGCGGCTCCGATCAACTGAAATACGAAGAAATACCGCTGCCGGAGATCGGCCCGGGTTATGTGCTCGCGAAAGTGCGCTACGCCGGCTTGAACCCGATCGACTGGAAAATCCGGGAAGGCTACATGAAGAATTTCCGGCCGGTGAGTTTTCCGCTGACGCTAGGCCAGGATTTTGCGGGAGAAATCGTTGTGGGTGGCGGGGACTCGGGCTCTTTCCAAACGGGTGAGCGGGTGTTCGGGTTCGGCGATGGGACGTATGCGGAGTTCACGGCGGCGGCGATTACGGGCATCGCGGCGATTCCTGGGAAAATGGAATTCGCGGTGGCAGCGGCGCTGCCGACATCGGGACTTACGGCCCTGCAGGCAATTCGCGACTACGTGCAGCCCAAGCCGGGAGCCCGGATTCTGATCCACGGCGCGGCTGGTGCGATAGGCTCGTTCGCAACCCAGATCGCCAACCGCTGGGGCGCGCAAGTGATCGGGACGGCTTCGGGCGAAGACATTGTGTACCTGCGTTCGCTAGGTCACGTTCAAGTTGTGGACTATAAGCAGGAGCGCTTTGAAAGCGTGGGGCAGGTGGATGCGGTGCTGGACCTGGTCGGCGGCGAGACGGCGGTGCGCTCTTTCGCAGTAGTGAAAAAGGGCGGCGTGATGGTTTCGACTGTCGGCGCGGCGAATGCCGAGATGGCGGAGCGGGCAGGAATTCGCGGCGTGAACATGGTGTCGAAGGGAAACGCTGGAGACCTGTCGGAGATAGCGGGCCTCGTGGAACGCGGCGACGTCAAGCCACGAATGGGCGAGGTGTTTCTCCTGCAGCAGGCGCGTGAGGCACAAGATGCGAGCCAGCAAGGTCGGGCCAAGGGAAAAATCCTGCTGAAGGTCGCGTAAAGCAAAAAGTCCAACTTAGGGTCGAGGCGCGAGAATTGGCTAACGACATCGCCATTAGCAGCTTGCAGAATAATTGTTGAGGTGGAGGGCAAGACGATTTTTTATGAATGGGAGCGGGACCCGGACCCCGTATTTGTAATGAGCGCCGTATCGAGAGGAGCCATCAATGAACGCCGTACAAGTGGAACAGAAGAGCTATGAAATGCCCCCGCGCGAGGGGTTCACCGTCGCGCATTTTCTCACCGTCGCCGACATCGAGCGATCGGCTCGCTACTACGAAAAGGTCTTCGGCGCTCGCATTCTGACCATGGGTGACGGCAACGCGCCTCCGTACCTTCAGCTTGAGAATATCTGGATGATTCTGAATGTGGGGGGCGGACCAACCCCGGATAAGCCGACGGTAACGCTCAGCGTCCCCGACCCGAATCACATCAACAGCTTTATGAATTTTCGCGTTGCGGATATTCAAGCGTGCTATGAATTGTGGAAAAGCCGGGGAGCCGAGTTCATCACGCCGCCAATACCCAAGTATGGCGAGATCCGCTGCTACATCCGTGATCCTGACGGTTACATTATCGAGGTCGGACAAAGCACCTCCCTTAAATACGGTTAACGCTCGGTGCGGATGGGATTCGGATTGAAACGGTTGCGAATGTTCTGTTGAGGCCTTCGGGCTGCAGTGTCGACCCCGTACTTTGGTGTTGGTCGAAACGTTCTTCCGACGGATTCGTCGTCGCGTTTCTGCCAATTTTGCTTTGAACGGTCACTCGCTCTGGCGTCGAAAGGAGTGCCAAGTGGACGGGACAAATGCACTGAAAGAGACCCCTCGCGTAACCGCGCCTGTCGCGACGAACACGCTTAGTGTGAACGTTTTTACCGCCCCGGGAAAAGTCATGGTCGGCGAGCGGCCAAAGCCCTTCGGCGAGCCGCTCGGCTTTGACCCGATCACCTCGACTTTGATCTTCGGCGAGTACGACGCGGTGCTGGTGGACGCGATGGGGACAGTGGCTGAGGCCGAAGCTCTCGCTGGTTGGATTGCTCTGCACAACCGCAACTTGGAGACGATCTATATAACGCACGCCCATTTCGACCACTTCTACGGTTTGAGCATTCTGCTCGACCGTTTCCCGGGCGCTCGGGCGATAGCAACGCCCGAGGTCGTGAACGCCATGCAGATGTCTTTCACTCCCGTAGTGGAACGGTTAGCCCGCCGGCTCTTTCCTGGGCAAGTGGCCACAAAGTTGGTTCCCCCAGAGCCTTATGAATACGACACGTTTACTCTCGAAGGCCACGAACTGCGCATCATCAAGCAGGGCCGCACCGATAGTCCCGATTCGACATCTCTATATGTTCCATCGATCGGCCTGATCGCCGCTGGCGACGTGGTGTACAACCAGTGCCGCGTGTACGTCGGCGACACCAATCCCGAGAGCCGAAAGAATTGGATCGCGGCGCTAGACCGGTTAGCGGCGCTGAACCCGGCGATTGTTATCGCTGGTCACAAGAAGCCTGGCGCGCCGACTCTCCGTCGACGATCCAAGACACCAAGCGCTACCTGCAAGATTTTGATCGGCTGCAGAAAACCGCGACGTCCGACCAGAAGCTGTTCGATCAGATGACGGAGCTATACCCGCATTGGGTAGCCAATCAGTCGTGGTTGATGTTCGGATTCCCGCAGCCATAACGGTCGGCGAGCGGCCAAAGCCCTTCGGTGAGCCGCTCGGCTTCGACCCGATCACATGGACTTTGATCTTCGGCGAGTAGGCGGTACTGGTGGACGCAATGATGAGGTGGCTCAGGCCGAGGCTCTCGCAACTTGGGTTGCTCTGCACAAGCTAAGATCTCGGGAAATAGATTCGATTTCAGAGAGGAGAACAAAATGACAATAAAAGGAAAGGTCTTGGTGCTGGTCTCAAGCGGTCACGGCTTGCCATTGAAAGATGGCAAGGTTTATGCCGGCGCTGGCTACTATCTCAACGAACTGACGGTTCCGGTTCGGGCCTTGATGAAGGAAGGTTACGAAATCACTTTTGCCAACCCCAAAGGCAACACGCCGCAAATGGATGTCCATTCAGCTGTCGCAGATTTCTTCGGCGGGGACGAGGCCAGGCTTCAGGACTATCTAAAATTCCGCGACACCCTGACTGGGCTCAAAACTCCAACTCGTATCTCGGAGGTCATCGCATCGGGCTTGGATCAATATGGCGCTGTTTTCGTCCCCGGCGGCCATGGCCCGATGATGGATCTTCTCGATGATCCCGACGCTGGCACGGTGATGAGACACTTTCATGAAACATCCAAGCCTACGGCGGTGCTCTGCCATGGCCCGATTTCACTTCTCTCGGCTCTTCCGAATTCAACGGAGGTGGTCGGAGCGCTGGAAGCGGGCGATGCCGCTGGAGCGCGGGCAAAGGCTCAAGGATGGATTTATTCTGGATATAAGATGACCATCTTTTCGACTGCGGAAGAGCAGCAGCGGGAGCCGCTTGAGATCGGTGGTAAGGTTCTCTTCTACCCGGACTTCGCCTTGCGTACGGCGGGGGGTGACGTAAGTGTGCTCGCTCCATGGAAGAGCTACGTCCTTCAGGATCGCGAGTTGATCTCAGGTCAGAACCCGTTCTCGGACGAAGCGCTTCTGAAACTTCTTCTGCCCGCACTCAAGGGGAGAAGAAGCGAGGCGGCTGGCGCATCCTAAGTTGGGTCGAGTCTCCGCTAACGAACGAGTGAGGCTGCCCAACCCATCGTGCTTTTCGGGTGGGGCAGCCTCAGCTCTGGCAGCGCGCCTCAACGTTGCGGAACGTCGCCAGACTACTCTATCTGCCTCGCCTTCCAGTAAGGTATCGCTGATGCTATCGTCCGATTGTTTCGGCTCCATACTTTTGTTGTGATGGACTCACTGCAATCGCTCCCTGGCTTCGCATTGGCCGCTGTTTTTTATCGGTAAGAGGAAAGGAATCTTCGATGAACTACCCCACCACTTATCGCACCTTGCAGGTCGACGGCCTGTCGATTTTCTACCGAGAGGCTGGACCTAAAAACGCGCCAGCGCTTCTCCTACTGCACGGACTTCCTTCCTCGTCGCGGATGTTTGAGCCGCTCTTCGCAAGGCTCTCCGATCGCTATCACCTGATAGCGCCTGATTACCCCGGTTTCGGACACAGTGACTGGCCGGACCCGAAGAAATTCGCATACACCTTCGATAATTACGCCCGGATCATGAATCACTTCACTGAGGCGCTCGGCCTCTCGCGCTACACGCTCTACATGCAGGATTACGGTGGCCCGGTGGGCTTTCGCATGATCCTGGCGCACCCGGTGCGCGTGGAAGCTCTCATTGTTCAAGACGCGGTTGCGCACAACGAGGGCCTGGGCGTGAATTGGAAAACGCGGCGAGCCTTTTGGGCTGATCGCGCGACTAATGAAAGTGCGCTGCGCGCGAATTTGCTCTCGCTTTCCGCAACACGCACTCGTCATACCGGCAACGACCCGAACGTGGAACGCCACGACCCCGATCTCTGGACGGATGAATTCTATTTTCTCAATCGGCCCGGCCAGGCCGAGATTCAGAGCGATTTGTTCTATGACTATCGAACCAATGTAGACGCCTACCCGAAGTGGCAAGGTTGGATGCGCGAGAAGCAACCGCGGCTGCTGGTGATTTGGGGCAAATACGAGCTTTCGTTCGACCCGAGCGAGCCGGAACGCTATCGCACAGACGTGCCGAATGCTGAGGTTCACATCGTCGACGGAAGCCATTTCGCATTAGACACGGCGGCAGATCAGATCGCCGCGTTCGTGCAAGGATTTATCCGCTCTTCAAGCGAGGCGGACGTACAGCAAGCGGGATGAAGCTGCTTTGGCAAGGCCGCTAACCCGGCTGTGTATCGGGTTGGCATCGTTTAGATCGGAAGGTTATATCGGGTAAAGAAGACATACCATCTGTGAAGTCCCGCTCGAAATAAACGGGCGGGCAACCTGTCGGGGCTGTGAATATCCAGCGGTCAATACGGCAGTCCTTCTGTTCTGTTGAGAAAAGCGGAAAAACCCCCAAACCCCTGCCCTGAAGTGCGCGGGTCCTCACCTATCTAGAACTATTAGTACTTGGGTACTGGCAGCTTTTGTAACTGGCCAGGGGCTGCAAATTACGATAACAAGCAGTCGGTTCCAGGGGGTGACGTGATGTTCCTACGAATTCTATTGCTCTGTTTCGTTTTCGCCGCCAGCGGCTGTGCCGCGTGGCATACCGGTCCGCCGTGCGCCGGATACGGCTGCCCGGGGTTCGTCACTTCTCACATGACTGCGCCCATCCGCAGCGGATTTACACGTCCAACGCCTTAGACAAACGCGGGGGGAGCATACCGCCCGTTGTGGCGCTCTCATCCGCACGGGTCAAGCCAAGCGCCTGGTTTCTTGAATCGTCAAACTTCGGAAATTTGCCGTAATAGAGAACGGTCCGCAATCTCAATCGTCTCTTGGGACGCTTGGGTCTGGTCCGCAGGCGAAAGTCCTTCAACCGCAATGCCCGATCAGGCCGTCACCGGGCAATACTTACGCGCGGCCCATACTTCGTGAAACTCATGCCCATCGCGAGAAGCTCTAACCGCGCCTACCCGACGCAGGATCTTTGCCATGGGATGGAGTATATCGAGAGTTTGACGGTACCAAACGAATATGGCTCCCAGCTCGATATAGCAGGCGGTCCCTTTTTCGCGCCCCTATCCGCATACCCGTCAAGGCGAGCACGGAATGGCATATACGGCCGCAAAAAAGAGACCATCTCTCGATGGGTCCTCAGCCTTCGCAAAAAGAGGGTTAAGGCAAAATTGCCGTTTGCAAGAATTGTTGTTCAAAACAGCCGGTGCATTTGTTTCGCCGTACCTGCTCCGTTAAGTACCATCCCTCAAGCGGATTTGTCCGGAACTTGTTCGAAGCGGGTAGCAGTCTATTTGAATCCGTTCGGCCCCGCGTTCATGCCGTTCGGGAAGAAAACTCCGGTTGCCGGGCTCACCGCATGACCCGCGTTGACTGCGCCGCCGCCGGTGACGATATTCAACACTTGCGTGGTGTTGCGGGCGAAGGCGATCTCGTTGGTCTGGTCCGCATCGGTGATGCGCGTGGCAGTCGCGTTGCCGTGGCCTGCGAGCGAAACGGAAAAGGGCGCGAGACCAAAGTCGTCCGGATTCGTGTCGTAGGGGCTTGCTGCGGCACCAAGCAGGCCCGCCTGCGAAAGCGATGCACGCAGAGTTGAGATCAGGTTGGTATAGGCTGCGATGTTTGCCGCAGTGGGATCGAGATAATTGATCGTGGTGCGGATCAGGCCCGCGTGGTACGCCTCGACCGAAAGGATTCCCGCCGCGGTGGTGAGGTTGGCCGGCACCGTCAACAGCGGTGCCGCTCCGTGATATGCCGTGACGCCCACATCCTCAAACACGTACGCACCGACCAGGAAATTCGCGTCGCTGGCATACGGGCTGAAGCTGCTGCCGTTCGGAATATTGGCCGCAGTCGCGAGTGTCTGGAATGAAGAGCCCAAGTTGATTGCCGGTTGGGCCACCGCTGCACTTCCAAGGGCGCCCAACAGCAATTGCACGTGTTTACCCTCTTCAACTGCGGTCTCAAGGGCATACGAAGCCACCGGAATGGTGGTAAACGGAACCTTGCTGCCGCCTGTGACCGTACCGGCAGTTCCTACCGTTCCGGAGAGAGTGATCTTTGGCGCGCCCGCTGCGGTCGATGCCGAATTCGAGACGTCGATGGTCGTTCCGAACGCCGACAGGTAGTAGAAATTCGCCTCCAGATATTCAAGATTGAGGGCGAAGTTCAGAATGTCAGCATCGGTGTAAGCCGCCGCCTGGGCCGCCGCGGCGCCAAATACTCCTGTGGCGATGCCAGCCAGAGACTTAAGGCCCAGATTCAACATCTTGCGGCGGCTCGAAGCGATCACGTCATCCAAAATTTGCGTCTCTTGATTTGCCATGTCGTTTTACCGTCCTTTATGTTTTGGATATGGATCACGCTGTTGTTTTCGCAAAAATGCTGTTGGTGCCGTTCGGGAAGAACCCGCCGCTGGCCACTCCGACGGTCGCCGAACCGTACACAATGTGAAGCACCTGGTTCACCGTGCGTGTGAAGCCCACGGCATTCGCGGGATTCGCGGCAACGATCGAACTCGGAGTAGTCAGATTTGCCGGCAGCGTCAGCAGCGTTTCGACTGAGCCGGTAGTCGATGGAGCCGCGCTGGCCCCCACGGTCAGCATTGCCCGCAAAGCTTCCACCTTGTTGGCCGCGGTAATCTGCGGATATGCCGTTGCCGATCCCGCGGTAATTGCTCGCCCGGTAATCGACGTGCGGATATATCCGGCGTGGTAAGCCTCCACCGCCAGAATGCCAGCCGCCGCCGTCAAATAACCTGCCGCCACCCCCGCTGCGCTGATCAAGCCAGCGGCGCCGGCGTAGGCCGTCACTCCTACGTCTTCGAAAATGAATCCTCCGACCAGGAAGTCGTCAAAGTTATCGAACGGATTAAACGAACCGGTCCCTGTAGCGTTTTGCGTGATTCCCGCTGCAACCGCCAGCGGTCCGAAAAACGACAGATCGATGTTCGGCATCGGCACGGCGGCGCTGCCCAACGCGGCACGCAGGAACCGCACATGCTCCTGCTCTTCGTAGGCGATCTCATTCAGGATTTCCTGCTGGGCCGTTGTGAGTCCCGGAACCGCGGCAGCGTTGCCCACGGTCACAGTGCCCACGGTCTTGAATGGCGAAGCGGAGCCCGCTGAAATATCGGTCGCTTGCAGCCCGCTGCCGCTGGCCGCATAAAGATAGAATTGCGCTTCCAGGTATTCCAGATTTAAGGCGAAGTTCAGGACGTCCGCATCCGTGAATGCCGCCGCAGTTGGCGTCGGTGTTGGGGTGGGTGTCGGTGTTGGGGTGGGTGTTGAAGTCGGGGCCGGGGTTGAAACGCTGCTGGAGCACGCGCCCATACCCAACACCACAGTGGTTGCTCCCACTCCCGCTACGAATTTACGGCGCGAGACGGCTCTGTCTAAGAGTTCTTTGAGTTTGTCCACGACGAACCTCTCTCCTTAACGCGTCAATTTATGAGTTGCCGATGACGCCGCCCCAAAGCATCGCGGCCTCCATCACTGAAAAGCACGACCATTTATAACTACGCCGCGGAATCGAGTCCGGATTGCGAGCGAAGAAATTTATCCGATCTTTTTTTACTGTAGCTCCGCTTGTACGGGCTTCAACTCTCTGCGTCTACAATGAAGGCTTTAGTTATGAGCAGCGGGAATGGCTTTCGGATTACTCACCTGTTAACGTGAGCTTCCGGGAGTAACGCTTGGATCTCGACAACGACCTCATCTTTGTTTCTCTCGCTTCCTATCGCGACCCGCAGCTTGTTCCCACGGTGTGCGATTGCCTTGGGAAGGCAAGCAACCCGGCGCGCCTCCGATTCGGAATTTGCTGGCAGCGCGATGTGGAAGACCTTCCGCTCCCTTTTGTGGAGGATCCGCGTTTCCGCGTGCTCAACGTGAATTGGCGCGATAGCAAGGGCGCCTGCTGGGCCCGTGCGGAGATCATGAAGTTATGGCAAGGAGAGGATTGGTTCCTTCAGGTGGATTCGCATTGCCGCTTCGTCGAGGCGTGGGATCGCGTGCTACTGCGCGCGATGGCCGAAACGGCGAGCGCGAAGCCTATCCTCAGCACCTATGCTTCGCCGTTTACTCTGGGAGAAAACGAAATTCTCCATGGCGGGCCGTTTCAGATGATCTTCCAGGAATTTACTGCCGAGGGCATTCCACAGTTGCGCCCCGGCGCTGTGCTTCCGGGAAGAGCTTCGCAAAAGCCATTGCGCGCCCGATTCCTGGCGGCTGGATTTTTATTCGCTCCAGGAAAATTCGTGGAAGAGGTCCCTTACGATCCGGAACTCTACTTCATGGGCGAAGAGTCGGCCATGACCGTTCGCGCTTTTACTCACGGCTACGATCTTTTCCATCCAGCCGAATCGATCGTCTGGCACGACTACATTCGCGCCGATGCCCGGAAACACTGGGGCGATCATTCCGATACCGCAGATGTGCCAGCTCCCTGGAGCAAATTGGACGGAACCAGCAGGACGAAAGTGCGCCGCCTATTGGCCGGTGAGCCTGTCGAAGGTTTTGGTCTGGGTCAGGTCCGCACGCTCGATGAGTACGAGGCTTACGCGGGATTGTCTTTTCGAACCAGGAAGGTGCAGGCGTACACGTTGCGCGGAGGCGAGCCGCCGAATCCAGAGGCTCCCGAAGATTGGCCCAACAAGGTGTATCCCTGGATAGCAACGATCCGCTTCACCCGCGAGCAACTTCCGGAAGGTGCGCTCTCCGATCCCATGCTCTGGAGCTTGTCGATCATGGACGGTAATGGATGTGAAATCTGCCACAGGGATGTAAATCGTGACGAATTGACCCAATTGGCTAGCGGTGCGGAGGAACTCGCGATCGTCTGCGAATTTCCGTCAGACACCATTCCGGTGAATTGGACACTCTGGCCCTTGACACGCTCAGGCCAGTGGTTGCGGAAATTCGGAGGCCAGTTGAGCGACGGGGATTTCGCCATCCTCAACAACGTGGACTGATGTCAGCTCGGTGTACGCACTTTGCAGCCAATGAACTGGCCTGCTTCACGTGTAGGTTTTGGTGCAAACGATCCCGCAACGGCGCCTGTTTGTAACGCATACAGGAACCTGCCCGAGAAACTGACCAGGACACCGTATCGCAAGTCAAACATGCCGCGGACTACGCTGCATTGCTTTCAATGACAGGGAGGACAGTGGATTCCGACGGAAAATTAGTTGCTTCCATCGCGAGTGGACACCAAGATTCCCTCGCATCAATTTATAGGAAGTACAGCTCTCTCGTGTACTCTACAGCTCTCCGGATACTCGAAGATTCCGCGGCAGCCGAGGAAGTACTGCAAGATACGTTTTTTCAGCTTTGGCTGAGCGCCGGCAAATTTGATCCTACAAGGGGCTCCCTGACTGGCTGGCTCCTGGTCATTACTCGCAATCGCGCACTCTCTCGTCTACGGATGACAAAGAATGAACGATTTTGTCCAGACGAAGAGGCGGTGCTGCTGCCTGACTTTGGCCCTTCCGCCCTGGAAATGGAGATTGCGCGTCAACTGATCTCGTCTGCCCTGTCAGGTCTACCTGAGCCACAACGGGAGGCGATTATGCTGGCGTATTTCGAAGGGCTAACTTGCACAGAAATCGCACGTTCGACCAATGCACCTCTGGGGACCGCCAAGACAAGGCTGCGAACAGGCTTACAAGGAATGAAGAAGGTTCTATCCCAGTTAGCCAAAGAGGAAGGGAAGGTAGGCCTTGACGACATTCTCATCACAGACGAACTATTTGCCCGGCCACTGAGAAATCGCAGGGTCCAGCACGATCGCGATTCACTGAGGCTCCTCGAAGAGGCCGCTTTGGTTTCCCCTGCGCGGTTAGTCGACCGATTTCTGCAAATGGCGCTCGATCTTTGCCACGCGGGCACAGCCGGTTTGAGCTTTCTGGAAAGTACCCCGAATGGCAAACAAATATTTCGGTGGACGAACCTGGCGGGACGGCTGCAATCCGCTGTTCGGGACGACGCCACGGGATTTTAGCCCTTGTGGGGTAACGCTTGACTGCAATACTCCCCAACTCTTTTCGTATCCTGCTCGTTATTTCAATTACTTCAACGAAGTGCCTGTTCCAATTGTAGAGGGTCTGGTTATTCCATTTCAGGTTGGCAAGGATACCAGCGGCACAGTTTGGATCGTTTCACATGACGAAGGGACTCGCTTCGATTCCGAGGACGTTCGAATCATGTGCGCTCTTACAGAATACGCGGGCGCTGGGTTCCATTTGAGCCGAACCTTGAACGCTTAAGGTTGCAACACCGGCGGCTCGATATCATGTCTACATGCTGTGAATACCCTCAGGACACGACTGAAGCCGTGCCTGCCGAAAATCGGCATTGCCACACAGACCCTAAGGTCATTTGAGCCCGCAGAAAGCAATCCTCCGGATGCACTGAAGGGATTCCAGCTTCTTGACGATAACCGTCTTGAATACAGGGCCTTCGTGCGACCGGAACTGAAACCGGATGCCGGCCGCTCACACGAACGGAGACATGCGCTTCCGAAATTTATCGCTGAGGCGGCGGCTGACGCTGCTGATCCTTTGCTCGGGCGTTCTGGGGCTGGTGCTGGCATGCACCGGACTGGCCGCGTACGAGCGCAACAATTTTCGCGCCAGCACGCAGACTGAGCTTTCAGCGCTAGCCGACACACTGGGCGCCAATGTAGCGGCATCGCTTCTGTTCAACGACCAAAAGACAGGCGCCGATATGCTGCGCGCGCTGGCGACAGAACATCACGTGATGGCCGCGCAACTGTATGACGCGAACGGCAACATTTTCGCGGAATACCGGCGAAGTGACGTTGGGCGGGAATTCCAAGTGCCGGCATGGCGCGAACAGGGCGCTGAGTTCAAGCCGGAGACACTCACTCTTTTTCGAAGCGTCTCGCTGAACGGGGACAAAGCCGGGACGATCGAAATTGTTTCGGACCTGACGGGACTGCGCGCGGAAATCTGGCAGTTCACGAAAATATCGACTCTGGTGCTGGCGTTTTCGGTGCTGGTCACATACTTCGCGGCATCACGCCTGCTGAAGCTGGCCATTCACCCGATTCTGCGACTCGCGACACTGGCTGAGAAAGTTTCTCGTAACGAAGACTATTCCCTGCGGGGAGAAGTGCAGAGCGCCGACGAAGTAGGCACGCTGGTGGCTTCCTTCAACGGCATGCTGGAGCGCATTCAGGATCGCGACAGCGCTTTACAGCAGCTAAACAGCGAACTTGAGGGCAGGGTCGAGAAGCGAACGGCGGAACTCCTGCGGGCCAAGGAAGCGGCCGAAGTGGCCAGCCAGGCCAAAAGCGAATTTCTCGCCAACATGAGCCATGAAATCCGTACGCCGCTGAACGGTGTGATCGGAATGACCGAACTGGCGCTGGAGACGGACCTGACGGAAGAGCAGCATGAATACCTGGACACGGTAAAAGTATCCGCCGACGGGCTTTTGGGCGTCATCAACGATATTCTGGATTTTTCGAAAATCGAGGCAGGCAGAGTGGACCTCGAGGAAATCAGCTTCAATATTCGCGAATTGGTGGAAGCCACGCTGAAGACCCTGGCGCTTCGCGCGGATGAAAAAGGGCTGGAGCTGTTGTGCGACATCGATGCGGATATTCCGGAGATGATCCAGGGAGATCCCAGCCGTTTGAGGCAAATCATCATCAATCTTTTGGGGAATGCGATCAAATTCACCCATCAAGGCGAAGTCGGACTGAAGGTTTCAACGGAATCCAACGAAGGCTCAGGCAGAATCCTACGATTCGCGGTGTCGGATACGGGCATCGGCATTCCGCCAGAAAAACAGAAGCTGATTTTTGATCCGTTCGCGCAGGCCGACACATCGACCACGCGGCAATATGGCGGGACGGGACTGGGGCTGACCATCTCCGCGCGGCTGGTGCAAATGATGGGCGGGAAGATCTGGATGGAAAGCGAACCTGGCAAAGGCAGCCGCTTCTATTTCACCGCAAAGCTGAAAGATTCACAGCAGCAGGGACAAATCGAAGCCGAAAACGGAAATGACCTGCTGCGCGGCACGAAAGTTCTGATTGTCGATGACAACCGGACGAACCAGCGCATTTTAGAAGGCATATTGGGCCGCTGGGGCATGGTTACGACCACAGCGAGCAGGGGCGAAGAGGCACTTGCGGCATTGTCCGAAGCCGCGCGAAGTGCAGAGCCCTACGCGCTGGTGCTTACCGATATGCGTATGCCGGGCATGCACGGATTCGAACTGGTACAGCGCATCCGCAAACGGCCGGAGCTTTCGGCGGCCACCATCATGATGCTCACGTCTGTGGGGCATCGTGGCGACGCGAATCGCTGCAAGGAGCTTGGTGTGTCCGCCTATTTGCTGAAGCCGCTGCGGCAAACGGAATTGCGGGAAGCTATTTCACGAGTGCTGGAGAAATCGCGACAGGAGCAGACTTCGCAACTAATCACACGATTCTCGTTGCACGACGTGCGGGCCCAGTCTCACGGATTGCGGGTGCTGGTAGCGGAGGATAATGCCGTCAATCAGCGCCTGATTATGCGGCTGCTGGAGAAACGAGGGCACCACGTCAAGGTGGCTGCGAATGGACGCGAAGCGCTGGCCGTGCTCGAAAAAAGCGCGTTTGACCTGGTGCTGATGGACGTGCAAATGCCAGATATGGATGGCCTGGATGCCACGGCGGCAATTCGCAATAAGGAAATTCTGACGGCGAAGCACCAGCCCGTTATCGCGCTGACCGCTCATGCGATGAAGGGCGACGAGGAGCGCTGCCTGGCGGCGGGAATGGACGGATACCTGACCAAGCCGTTGCACGCGCCGGAACTCGATGCGTTGCTTGAGAAATATTCCGTGCAACGAGCGAAGGCGCGGGGTCCGGTGCCGGCAGTGGAACTGACGTCCTGAATTAACAGTTCTGAAGTAACAGCACCGTAAAATATGAATGCTAGATTCGAGTGGTAGCGACAGATTCTTGATACGTGGAAAATTCATTGATCCGTCTGCGCTCACAATCTTTGCTGTTTCTGCTATTCTGAGCGGAGAGCGCAGCAACCTGCCGCTCGACCCAACAGACCAAATAGAAGGGATTTCCGATCGTGAATACGACATTATCCGACCGCATGACGAAGCGTGCATTTAATTTCAACGCAGGCCCGGCGGCATTGCCGCTGCCGGTGCTGGAACGCATCCGCGAAGAGCTGCTGGATTACGGCGGTTCGGGCATGTCCGTGATGGAAATGAGCCACCGGTCGGCCGAGTTCGAGGGGATTAATAACAAGGCGGAAGAAGGTTTGCGGCGGGAGATGGGAATCCCGAGCGATTATTCGGTGCTTTTCCTGCAAGGCGGAGGAAGCCTGCAATTCGCGATGGTGCCGATGAACCTGTACGTGGCCGGCAAGCCGGTCGATGCTCTGCACACGGGAGCCTGGACGGCAAAGGCTATTGAAGAATTGAAGAAAATCGCCGAGGTTCGGCTGGCGGCTTCGACCGAAGGCGACAAGTTCACGCGTGTGCCCAGGAAAGATGAGATCAAACTTTCGCCGGACGCTTCGTACGTGCACATGTGCACGAACAACACCATTGAAGGAACCGAGTGGAATGCGATTCCGGATACCGGCAATGTGCCGCTGGTGGCGGATATGTCGTCGGACATTCTTTCGCGTCCGCTGGATGTGAAGAAATTCGGGCTGATTTTCGCGGGAGCGCAGAAAAATCTGGGACCGTCGGGCGTGACGGTGGTCATCATCCGCAAGGACCTGGTAGAGCGCGGCAGCGACAAGATCGCGAAAATTCTGCAGTACCGTACGCATGCCAAGGAGAAGTCGCTGTATAACACGCCGCCGACCTTCGCGGTTTACGTGCTGGGGCTAGTGGTGGATTGGGTCGGATCGCAAGGCGGGGCGGCCGGGATCGAGAAAATCAACGCGCACAAGGCCAAGCTGCTCTATGACGTGTTCGACAGTGGCAGCTATTACAAATGCCCGGTGGAGAAAGATTCGCGCTCGAAGATGAACGTTGTATTTCGGGTGGCTGGTGGAGACGAGGCGGTCGAGAAGAAATTTGCCAAGGAAGCTGAAGCGGCGGGGTTGGTGGGGATCAAGGGGCACCGCTCGGTGGGCGGGATGCGCGCCTCTATTTATAATGCGGTTCCTGTGGATGCCGTGGAAGCGCTCGTAAGCTTCATGCGGGAATTCGAGCGGAAAAACGGCTAGCGCAGATCGAAGGCTCGCGGAAACTTCACCGCGAGCGGTTGGCGCTATGCGCCGTCGGATTCCCACCGTTGGCTCGCGCAAACGGCGCGCGAGCCAGGTGGGCTACAATCTTTCTCCCCCGTTGGGCGCTGACATTCAGGCGTGCCGCGCGAGTCTTCGCATCGGTTTCGAAAAAACCACCGCGGGCGGTAGGCGCTTCGCGCCCGTTCTTTGAGCTCCGACCTACAAACATTCTTGGTGGCTAAGCCGTGCACTGACAGAGACAAAACGTCGCAAGGGCAGAAAAACCGAAGAGAGATTCTTCGCTACGCTCAGAATTACCGGCGAAAACAACAAATGCAAATGCGGATCCCCGCTACGTTAGTGGCGAGCGCTGCACACGAAGAGAGATCGACTCGCTGAACAACGCTCGCTTTGGGATGACAAGGGCAGTTGGTGCTGATGGCGACAGCGAGAAAAAGGCCGAGAGATTCTTCGCTGCGCTCAGAATTACGGCGAAAACAATTGCCACACAGGCTGTTCAGCTCCGGATTGCTATTTTTACGCTGCGGCTGCGTACGATCGGCGCGGCCATCGCAACGTTCTGGAGGCGGAATTTGCCAGTTCCCTTCCTCGTGCAAAACGGCGATTTCATGCTCTAATTAGGCAAATGGGCAATTCTTGTCACTCGGGCTGCTCCTGGAGCGGGCCGGAGGAAGGCCGCTAGGTGCGAGGCTCGAACCGCAAGCGCAAGGTGTGGATGATCGCGGGCGGCGTGGTGGTCACGCTGCTTGCTGCCGGAATCTTCACGCTGGGGTCACTGCGCATCCCGCTGTATCCGGACGAAGGAACGCCCGCCGCGGCCTTGTTTGCGGTTTCCTTGTTCATTTTTGCGGCGTTCATGGTTTTCACGCTGATCCTGATGCGCAGCCTGGTGCGGCTGTGGGCGGAGAGGCGCAGCGGGCAACTCGGATCGCGATTCAAGACGAAGATGGTGCTGGGCGCGATGGGCGTTTCCCTGCTGCCCGTCGTGTTCATGTTTTTATTCAGCTACGCGCTGGTGAACAGGACACTGAATTCGTGGTTTCCCCGCCCGCTGGAAATCGCCAACGAGCAGAGCCAGAAGCTGATTGCCGACTTTTCGCAGCGCGAGTTCGACCGCCTGAAGGTGTACGCAACGGCTGAGGCTCAACTGCTTTCTGGCCGGCGCAAAGGCAGCGAAGCCGACTTTCTGCCGGGAACCGATCCACCGGTGTTCTGGGTGAGCGATGCGTCCCAAAAAGCGCAGGTGCTGCGCGGACCTGCGGATGTGAACACAGCGAACGCGGCAGCGAAAAGTGACCAGCCGCAGTTCGTCAGGACGCTGGTGGGCGGCGCAGAAGTGTGGCGGGCGTGGGGAGCCTACTACCTTGCCGGAAGCGCCGCGTACAAAGGCGGGTCGGTGGTGATGGCGCGCAAGCTGCCCGCCGAATTCATGGACCGATACTTCGATATTGAATCGCAAACCAGCACTTACGCGCAGCAAAAGCAGAATCTGAGATTGTACAAAAGAGAGATCGTCGTAGCTTTGGCGCTGATAACTTTGCTGCTGCTTTTCACTACCACCTGGGTAGCGCTATTTCTTTCCAAGCAGGTCACTGTGCCGATTCAATCTCTCGCGGAAGCGACGCGCGAGATCGCGCACGGCAATTTCGATCATCGCATCGAGATCCAGGCGCAGGATGAACTGGGCACGCTGGTGCGTTCGTTCAACCGCATGACCGTGCAACTGGGAGAAGGCCGCAAGCAGATCAACGAGTTTACGCATAGCCTGGAACAAGCCGTCGAAGAGCGCGACCGGCGGCGGAAAATGATGGAGGCCATTCTCGAAAACATTCCCACGGGCGTTATTTCGTTAACGCCGGCGGGAGAAATCACGCGGATCAATTCAGCGGTGGAGACAATCCTAGGGAGCTATGCCAAGGACGCGAACACGCTTCAGGATCTGCTGGGCGAAGAAGCGGCACGCTCGGTTCTTTATTTGATGCGACGGTCGCTGCGCATGGGGGCAGCTTCGCGCGAAATTGAGATTGCCAGCGGCGGGCGGTTGGTGCGCACAGCGGTGACGGTCAGCTCGCTGGGACCGCGAAGGTCAAATCCAGGATTCGTGGTGGTAATCGACGATTTGACGGACCTGCTGCGCGCGCAGAAAGCCAGCGCCTGGCAGGAAGTGGCGCAGCGCATCGCGCACGAGATAAAGAATCCGCTGACACCCATTCAACTTTCCGCACAGCGGTTGCTGCGATTTCTGGAACGCGCCGCGGGCGCGACTCCTGGAACGCCGCGAACGGATTTCGAGAAGCTCGTGGCCGAATGCGCCGGATTAATACAGCGCGAGGTACAGACGCTGCAATCGCTGGTGGAGGAGTTCTCTCAATTCGCGCGGTTCCCCGCGGCGAAACTGGTGCTTACGGACGTAAACACCATGGTGGAGAGTGCGGTGGAATTGTTCCGCGGGCGACTCGACGGAATTACGGTGAAAACGGAACTCAGTGAAAACGTTCCTCCGATTAAAGCCGATCCGGAATTAATGCGACGCGTAGTGGCCAATCTCATAGACAACGCCGCTGAGGCCATGGAAAGCTCGACACTGCGGCAGATGTCCGTCTCCACTCATGTGGTGAGCGACGGCGATGCCGTGGAAATTCATGTGGCGGACACCGGCCAGGGTATTTCTCCCGAGGACAAGCTGAAGCTGTTTTTGCCGCATTTTTCCACCAAAGACCGCGGCACGGGCCTTGGCCTGGCCATCGCCAGCCGTATCGTGGCCGAACACAACGGGACCATTCGCGCGGAGAACAATCTGCCGGTCGGAACGCGGTTCGTGATTCGATTCCCGGTGGCCGAAGCGATTCCTGCTGCAACGCCAACCGAAAGCGCCGTGGTGCAGTAGAACATTTCCGGAAATCACATGCCCGCATCCATTCTCATCGTCGACGACGAAGAAGGTATTCGCGAATCCCTCGGCGCACTGCTGCGCGACGAAGGATACGAAGTAACGGCCGTAGCTTCGGGCGAGGAATGCCTGGAGCAGATCGAGGCGCGCGAATTCGATCTGGTGCTGCTGGATGTGTGGCTCAAGGAAATCGACGGGCTGGAAACACTGTCGCGTATTCAAGGGCGCGACACGGCGCCCATGGTGGTGATGATTTCCGGGCACGGCAACATCGAGACGGCGGTTCGCGCGACAAAACTTGGCGCATTCGATTTCATTGAGAAGCCGCTTTCGCTCGGCAAAATCATTCTGGTGGTGCGCAACGCGCTCGACTACGTGCGGTTAGAGGAAGAAAACCGGCGGCTCCGCGCGGAACTGGAAGAACGGCATGAAATTCTGGGCAACAGCGTGCCGATGAAAGCGCTGCGGCAGCAAATCGCGCTGACGGCGCCGACGAATGGGCGCGTGCTGATCTATGGCGAAAGCGGCACGGGTAAAGAATTGGTGGCGCGGGCGCTGCATGGCAGCAGCGCGCGGCGATCCATGCCCTTCGTGGAAGTAAATTGCGCGGCTATTCCGGAGGAATTGATCGAATCCGAAATGTTCGGCCATCGCAAAGGCAGTTTTACCGGCGCCAGCGAAGACAAGGCTGGCAAATTCCAGAAGGCCGACGGCGGCACGCTGTTCCTCGACGAAATCGGGGACATGAGCATGAAGACGCAGTCCAAGGTGCTGCGTGTGCTGGAGGAGCAGCGCGTCGAGCCGATCGGGTCAAATCAGGCGGTAAGCGTGGACGTGCGCGTGTTGGCGGCGACGAACAAGAAACTGGAAGAAGAAATCGAGCGCAACGCTTTCCGTGAGGATCTGTTTTACCGGTTGAACGTGATCCCATTTTACGTGCCGGCGCTGCGGGAGCGGACCGAGGACATTCCCATTCTGGCGGCGCACTTTCTGAACGAATTCTGCGCGGAGTACGGAAAAAAACCGAAAGAGTTCAGCCCGGCAGCCATGGACGTGCTGCTCAGCTATCCGTGGCCGGGAAACGTGCGCGAACTGAAGAATCTGGTGGAGCGGCTGGTGATCATGTGCCCCTCGCCGAAAATCGAGCCGCACCATTTGCCGCCGGAGCTGTTTCGCGGCGCAGCGAAAAGCCCGTTGAAGCCATACGACAGCCTGCAGGAAGCGCGCTCCGCGTATGAACGCGAATTCGTACTGAGAAAGCTCGAAGAAAACCGCTGGAACATGACGAAAGCCGCGGAAGCGCTGGGGCTGGAGCGCAGCCATCTCTACCGCAAAATGCGCGCGCTGGGGATTGCGCCGTCAAAGGTCAGCTAGCTGGTTTCTTCTTTCGTTTCTTTCTGTGCTGACAATTCCTTTGGCAGCTTTTCCTGCAAGGGATCTTCCTGCTGCTGGATTTCGCTTATTTGCTCAAGCTGGCGATGCCAGTCGAGCTGTCGCACGATGTTGGGATTCTCGCGCCAGCGCGACTGCACTTTGACGAAGAGTTCGAGGAAAATCTTGATGCCGAGGATTGATTCGAGCTCCTTGCGGGCTTCGGTGCCGATCTTCTTCATGGTCTCGCCGCGCTTGCCGATCAGAATTCCCTTCTGCCCTTCCCTTTCGACATAAACAGTGGCGCGGATGCGTATCAGCTTTTCGGTTTCGTCGAAATTATCCAGCAGCACGGCGATGGCGTAAGGGACTTCCTCGCGGGTGGCGAGGATGGCCTTTTCGCGGATGATCTCAGCGGCGAGAAAACGTTCGGGCTGGTCGGTAACCTGGTCCGCCGGGAAATAGGGAGGGGCTTCGGGCAAGCGCGCGAGCCAAGCATTGATCAGTTGCGGCGTGCCTTCGCCGGTGAGCGCGGAAATCGGAAAGATTTCGGCGAATTCGAATTCGCGCTGGTAATGGTCGATCAGCGGAAGCAGTACGGGCTTCTTGACCTGATCGATTTTATTGAGAGCCAGGAAGACCGGGCCCTTAAAGCGGCGTACGAGTTCGAATGAATACTTATCAGCAGTCGAAATACCGGCAGCCGCATCCACGATTAACGTAAGGGCATCGATGCCGTCGAAGGCGTGGGTAACCTCGTCCATCATCTGGCGGCTGAGGGCATTTTCGGCCTTGTGGATGCCGGGCGTGTCGATGAGAACGATTTGTGCATCGTCGCGATTGACGATGCCCTGGATGCGATTGCGAGTCGTTTGTGGCTTGGGCGAAACGATGGAAACCTTGCGCCCCACCAGCGTGTTTACCAACGTGGACTTGCCGGCGTTGGGCCGGCCGATAATAGCGATGAATCCGGATTTGAAGGGCACGTCTGTATTCTACGCGAAGCCATGGCGCGATGTTCGCTCTCGGTTGTGGCGGGTTTATGCGGACGCGGGCGCGGCGGTTTGGGAATTTTCTTCCAGCGGCCGCTGATCGGGAGGAAGCCCGGCGGCAACCTCGGCGTGAACGCGGGCGACCAGATCGCGCAAAGTGGCGACGCTGTAAGAAGAAGTGTCGACGGGTGGCTGGAATCGAACGACGACTTCGCCTGGGTGAATGGCCGACTCGCCCTTGCGCATCAACTTCAGCGCGCCTGCAATGGATACCGGAACAATTGGCACACCCGTTTGAACAGCCATCAAGAAAGCGCCGCGCTTGAATGGAAGCAGGCGCCCGTCGGGACTTCGCGTGCCCTCCGGGTAGATCGCGAACGACAGCCCTTCGTTCAAATATTGTATCGATTGCCGCAAACTTTCTGCGGCCGCCTGGCGCGAGGCACGGTCCACGACGATGAATTTGGAAAGCTTCATACCGTAGGAAAGGATGGGCATGCGGAACAGTTCTTTTTTCAGAGCCACGGAGACGCGGCGAGGAATGTTCGGAACGAACGCGAGCGGATCGATATTGGAAACGTGATTCGCGGCGAAAATACAGGTACCCGCGGGGATATTTTCCAGGCCTTCCATCCGGACGCGGACGCCGATGAGATTGAGCACGATGCGCACCCAGCCCATGGAGGCGTTGTACATCAGATCCTGCGAGCCGGTGAGCAGGCTCCAAAGGATCAGCCATGGCAACACGACAATGATGGCCAGGCAGAACAGGAAAAGCATGGTCAGGGTGCGGATCATATTTCAGGAAGAGTGTAAGGCAGATATTTGGCGGGGCGGAAAGGAATCAATTGGTTGTTCCGCGCAGAATCCCTTCGCGGATGCGCCGCTGCTTTTCCGAGGCGTGGGGAATTTCCTCGATGGAATAGTGCTGATCCTCGCGCGAGCCGACGAGGAAGGATATCTGCAATTCCTGGCCACCGCGGCGAACGCGCAAGGTAAGAGGATCGCCCGCAACGCGCGTGCGCAGAAAGCTGGAGAAATCGCGGTGCGCGGACTTGTCGCGCCCGGGGATGATGATGTCTCCATCGCGCAAACCGGCGGCTTCGGCGGCGCTGCCCGCTTCCAGGTCGGAAACGCCGATGCCTTTGGAGGTTTCCTCTCCCGGCCAGAATCCCAGATCGGGCGTGCGATCGGTTTCGATCTTCAGCTTCCATCCGGCGGCAGCGAGAAAATCGTCATAGGGAAGTTCATCGGTGCCCGCGACGAAACGATAAAAGAAATCCTCAAAGCTTTTCCCTGACACTTCTTCCACGGTGCCCCGGATGTCTATGCTGTCGTTGTAAAATTTGCCCGCTTTGGCATACTCCGCGTTCATCGCGCGTAGCACATCGTCAAGCGACTTGCGATTATCGGTGGCGTCGCGGATGGCCAGATCCAGCAGGACACCGTCGATCTGGCCCTTGTTGTAATACGAAATGCTGCGGTCAGGAGAATTGTACGCGTCGTATTTTTCGAGCCAGGCATCGAGGCTCGACTCCTCCACGCTTTGCCATTTGTGGGCGGGACGCGACTGTAATTCGCTGATCTGCGTAGCGAGATCGTCGTAGAACTGGCTCTTGGTCCACAAACCGGCGCGTTCCAAGGTGTAGGCGCCATAGGTGCTGGTCACGCCTTCGGCAAACCACAAGGCACGCGTGGGCTGCTCCTTGGAGTAATCCACCGGTTCAAGCGATCGCGGGCGGATGCGCTTCACGTTCCAGGCATGAAAGAATTCGTGGGCCGCAACCGTCGCGGCGCTTTCCACAGAAGACGCGGAGATGGCAGTGCAATTGGCATGCTCCATTCCTCCGCCGCCCACATCGGCATAGCTGCCGATGTGAAAGAAAAATGTGTATTCCTTGAATGGGGCGCCCTGCATCAGGGCTATTTCATATTTCGTGATGTGCCGCAGAAAATCCTCAAGGCGTCCCTTGTTCCAATCGGTGGCATCGACAACCACGTGGAAATGAGCGCCTTCATTGTCAAAGTCGAAGCCGGCAAATTTTCCGGCTTCCACAGGCGCATCCACCAGCAAATCGTAGGTGTCCGCCTTGAACGAATTGGCATCCGGACCGGCCGGCAGCTCGGCGGCGAGTTTCCAGCCGGCGGGAATGTCGGTAAGGATCACTTCGGTGCCTTCGCGGCGGCGATCGGGAACGTACATGAGGATTTCAGCTAAGTTGACGAAGGCGTGGTGAGCGTTCAACTGAGAATTGAAAGGGCCGGGATCGTCCCAGGCAATCGTATAGCGCACAACGTCGGTTGCGGATGGGTTAGCCGCAGGGGCGAGTTGCCAGGTTTGTTTGTCGATAGGGGTGAGGGCCAGTTCGCTGTCCGCGCTGTTAGTGTTGAGGCGCGTCGCCGCTTTGAGGTCGCGAATGCGATAGGCAAAATCGCGAACCTGATAGAGCGCGTTCCAGGCCGGCATGGCGACAATGGTCGGATTGCTGCGCGCCGGAATATCCATCTCGACCTGGAAAAGATGCTCTTCGTTGTGAGCCAGCGAAACGCGGTAGCGAATGGTGGCATGCGCAGGGCGTGAACTCAGAAGAGCGGCCCCCAACAGCGCGCAAATGAACGCAAATCGGAAGCGGCTGCCGGACAAAATCATCCGCGGGCGCCTGCCAAAGACTTCAACTTCTCCAGAAGCTTTCCGCAAAGCCCATCGAAGCTGCCATTGGACATGACCAAAACCAGGTCGCCGGGATTCGCATTCGCCGCCAGATATTCGGCAATTTCCGCAGCGGAGCCAAAGGCGTGCGCCGGACGTCCATGCTCGCTGAGATTCGCGGCGATGGCTTCTGGCGAAAGGCGCTCTTCGTCGGAGAGAAGCTGCGCGCGATTCACCGGGCCGATCAACACGCGGTCGGCGATAGCCAGGGCTTCCGGCAGCGCATCCTGAAAGATTTTGCGGCGCATGGTGTTCGATCGCGGCTCGATGGCCGCCCAAATCTTGCGGCCCGGCCAGCGCGTGCGCGCGCCTTCGAGGGTGAGGCGAATCGCCGTAGGATGATGCGCGAAATCCTCAACGACAAGCACGCCCGCCGCTTCGCCTTTGATCTCCATGCGGCGGCGGACGCTTTGGAAAGTAGCGAAGGCTTGCTCGATGGCCTCACATTCCACGCCGCGGCCATAGGCCACAGCGATGGCCGCGAGGGCGTCCAGCACATTGTGCCGGCCCGCGACAGGCATACGGATGCGCGTCACCTCATTGCCGCGGTAGACCGCGCGGAATTCCGTGGCTTGATCGTGCCAGAGGATATCGCCTGCGTACCAATCGCACTCCGGCGAGAGCCCGAAGGTTTCCATGGGGCAGAACGCTTTCGCAACCGCAGCCTTCACTTGCGGGCTTTCTCCCCAGGCAATGATTCGTCCGCGGTGCGGAACAAGATTCACCAAGCGCCGGAACTGCAACTCGATGGAAGCGAGGTCCGGATAAATATCCGCGTGATCGTACTCAAGAGAGGTGATGATGAGTTCGTCGGGATGATAGTGCAGAAATTTCGGCGCCTTGTCGAAGAAAGCAGTGTCGTACTCGTCGCCTTCGATGATGAACTCTTCCCCGCCGCCGAGGCCATAGCTGCGATCGCCGAAATTTGGGGCGACGCCACCAATGAGAAAATTCGGCCGCCGGCCGGCAACCTGGAAAATCCAGGCAAGCATGGCCGTGGTGGTGGTTTTGCCGTGCGTTCCGGTGACCACTACAGATGTGTGCCCCGGAATAAAATAATTTTCGAGAAGCTGTGGCATGGAGCAGTAGGGGATCTTCTGGTCGAGAATGTATTCGATCTCGGGATTGCCGCGGGACGTTGCGTTGCCGATGACGCAAAGGTCGGGTGATGGAACCAGATTCTCCGCGCGAAATCCTTCCTTCCACTGAATTCCGAGCGCATCGAGCAGCGTGGAGGCTGGTGGATAGACGTTCACATCGCTGCCGGTAACGCGAAAGCCGCGCTCCTTCAGCATTCCCGCGACGGGCGCCATAGCCGATCCGGCAATGCCCAGAAGATGGATGTGTTCAGGTGTTGTGGTCGAAACCATCCGAACGAATCAGCTCCTCACAAGATTTTCTGCGCAGCGGCGGAAGCCTTGCGTTTAAACATGCCGCTAGGCCGTGCAAGCGGGTTCCAAAATTTCGAGCCGCGTTCCGTTTGCCCCTGCGGCGGAAGTTAGCCTAGCGTGGATGCCGAAAGGCAGCGTGAGCATCGGCCGGGCGGTATGTCCTACGGCAGCGCCCCATACCACGGGGACGCCAAGCCCTCCCAGAATACGATGCGCGACATTCTTCACCGGCTCGGATTGCCCGGGCGCTTCGCACTCCGGAAAATCTCCGAGC
>DASZMG010000158.1:0-6708 GCA_035551975.1 Candidatus Acidiferrales bacterium
TTTTATACGTTCGAATAAATCTTCATCAGTGCGATCGTCGCCCGCGGCGAACAGAAAATCGGGCTCGGGCTGAGCGGTAAGAAGGCGCTCCAAGGCTTCACCGTTGTTAACCCAAACTGGCCTTATTTCCACGGTCTTCTCGCCACGAAATGCCCGAAGTTCGGTTTCGGCCAACATCGCTTCGAGCATCGAGACCATTTCGTTTGCCAGCCATTCGCCGAATTCCGGGTCAGCCATTCGATAGTGCAATACGACTGAATAATTCTTTTCCTCAACAAAACTGCCTGGGGTCCGATCGACGAAGTGCTCCAAAATCGGCATCACGGTGGATTTCCATTCCGTTGGAGGCCGCGTGCGTACAGGTTCCCATAGTTTGGAACGCGGCGGCTTAAGTTCAGCTCCATGTTCGGCGACGAGCCACAGGCTGTCAATCGCTCCGAACCATTGTTCCAGGTTTGCGGCCTGCCGACCCGAAATGAGGGCCACGCAGTTATTCGAATCGGCGGCAAGTGCTGTCAGAAGTCGCAGCAGGGCAGGTGAGGGCGCAGCTTGCTCCGGTTGATTTGCGAAGGGCACGAGCGTGCCGTCGTAATCCAAAATCAAGAGACGACGGTGCGCCTTTTTATAAGACTCTTCAATGTCCGCTGGCCGGAGCCACCTCGGTTGGGTGTCGCCGTATCGCCCGCGCGCTGACCCAGCATCTTGTAGCGACGTCAGGAACCGGTCCCCCCAACTGAAAACATTGTTACGCAAAACCCTGCCGTGGAGATTCCGCATGCGCTGTTGTCGCTCTTGCTCATCCAGTGCCAGCGCGCGCGCTACCGTCGCCGCTGTGCGTTCCTCGTCGAATGGATTGATCATTAATGCTTCGCCCATTTCTGCTGCGGCGCCCGCAAATTCGCTCAGCAGGAGCACTCCGTCCCCCGCGCTTTTGCAAGCCACATATTCTTTTGCGACTAGATTCAAACCGTCGCGCAGCGGGCCCACCCAGCAGATGTCTGCCAATTTATATAAAGCCACCAGCTCTTCTCGTTCGATGGCGCGATTGATGTAGATGACGGGCGTCCAATCGGGTGTCCCGAGTTTCCCATTGATTTCACCAACGAGCTGGTTGACCTCGGTGCGCAGGTCCTGGTACGTTTCGATCCGTTCTCTGCTGGGCACAGCAATTTGGATCAAAACGACTTTGTCTTTCAGCTCCGGCGACGTTTTTAGGAGCCGCGCGAAAGCCCGCATCCGCTCAGGTACACCTTTTGTGTAATCCAGTCGATCAACTGCGAGCAGGACCTTTCGTCCCTTATAACGCTTAACCCAATCGGCATAGTAGCGTGCCGTTGCCTCGTCGTTCGCGAGCAAACTTGTGTACTCATCCGGCGCGATTCCGATAGGGAGCGCCTCAAGGTGAACCGTATGCCCACCTATGGCCACCTCGTTGATTTTGCTCTCGACTCCAAGCACTCGAAGCAATGCAGAACGAAATTGTTGCAGGTGACCGTGAGTCTGAAATCCTAGTAGATCCGCTCCGAGCAGGCCGTGCAGTAACTCCTCACGCCGGGGAAGAATTGGGAAGATTTCGCCGGAAGGGAAAGGAATGTGCAGAAAAAAACCGATCGCGGCGTCCGGTAGTTCGGCACGCAGCATTTGTGGAAGCAGCATTAGATGATAGTCGTGCACCCATATCAAATCACCCGGCTGGTATCGATCCAGAACCGCCTTGCAGAAGAACCGATTTGCCTCGACGTATGCCTTCCAATCGTCTGCATCGAACTTGAGTTGAGAGAGGAAGTTGTGGAATACAGGCCAAAGAGTCTGGTTCGCAAAACCTTCATAAAATCGCGTGGCGATTTCGGCCGGCAGGTCGACCGCGAAGCAGTGCTCTGTCTCCTTCCAATTGTCAAGGATGCTACGGCGCTCTTGGTCGTCGCTTTCCACGCTACTACCGGACCATCCGATCCAGTCGCCGCCGTGCTTTCGCAGCAGCGGATTCATCGCAGTGGCCAAACCTCCTGAGCTTCGGTCCGTCGCCCAGCCTGCTTCGGTCTTGCGCAAGGTTAGCGGAAGGCGATTAGACACGACGATGAGCCGGTTTTGCATATGCGAGCAAACTCTGCGGTCGAAGATGCTATTCAGCGTCTGGCCTACACTCGGCTGCCGCCAAATTCCTTCCTGTTTTCGGCACAGCTGCCTAGCAGCTCTGACTTTCGACTCTGTTCCCTTCGTTAGTTAATCTTGGCTGGGCCTGAACCAATGTCAATGAATGAATCGCTGTAGACGAACGGTTGGGGTCATGACAGGCAACAGATCCCGCCGTCCACGCGTTTTAATTCTGGTTTCTATGGGAGTTTGCAGAGTCGGGCCCCAGGGGACAACGGTTGGCCACGCGATGTCCCTTGTGTTACCCTGCGTTCGCATTGGGAGCGAACCGTGACCAAAATTAAATCTTCAGCCCTGATGTTGTCTTGCACGCTTTTTCTGGCGTCCTGCCTATTGCTGGCGCAGAGCCCTAAGCCTGGTGAATACCCGCGCGGCGCGAAGCCGTCGCCGATGATGAATTTTTTTGTGACTAGCGAGACCATTGGCGACGGCGGCAATCTCGGCGGACTGGCCGGTGCCGACGCGCATTGCCAAACGCTCGCAACGGCTGCAGGAGCTGGAAATCGCACCTGGCACGCTTACTTGAGCACGCAGGCCAGGCCCGGCCAGCCCGCAGTGAACGCGCGCGACCGCATGGGCAAAGGTCCCTGGTACAACTTCAAAGGCGAGATGATCGCGCAGGATCTCGCGCACCTGCACGGCGATACGATGGAGCTGGCGCATCAGGGAAATAATCTGAACAAGCTCACCGGGTTAACGGAAAAAGGCCAGATCGTGCCGGGTTTGTATGACTATTCCGATCCACACGACAGCGATTGGGATTACGCTAAAAACACCCGGTTTTCGACGCGGCACGAAATGCTCACCGGTACTCAGACCGACGGCACCGCGTTCACCGATACGCAAGATCACACCTGCGATAACTGGACCAGCAACAAGAGCCCATCTTCTGGAATGTCGAGCGGAAACCTGAATGCTGCCGATGGCCGACCTAATGCCCAGATCGGTTTTCCCGATCGCAATGGCGGCGGCAGCGGTTCCTGGAACTCCGCGCACGGTACCCGCGGCTGTGCCCAGGCGGATTTGCCGAAAACCCACGGGCAAGGCCTTTTTTACTGTTTCGCGATTAACTAGGATGGTGGAGAACCACATGCTCAGCACGAGCAGGATGACCAGGACGATCACCCCACATGCTTACGTTATCGTGTTGTGTACTCTGATGCTCGCTTCCAGCCTGATGCTGGCCGGGCAGAACGGGCCGAATACTCAGGGCATTGCGCCGCCTCCCGGTAGCCCGACTCCGACTCCGGCTAGAATGACCTTTTTCGTGACTAGCGTCGGTCTCGGGAAAGGGGGAGACCTTGGCGGCCTTGCCGGCGCCGATGCGCACTGCCAGGCGCTTGCGGCGGCTGTAGGTTCGGGCGGTCACACGTGGCACGCCTATCTCAGCACGCAGGCTCGTCCCGGAAAGCCTGCCGTGAACGCGCGTGACCGCATCGGCAGCGGGCCTTGGTTCAACTGGTCGTTCGCGCAACTAGGGCAGCCGCAAAATGCCATTATCTCGGCGGACTTGGGCGAGCTTCACGGCGACACTCTGGTTCAGGCGCAACGCGGCAGCAATCTATTCAAGCAATCCACACGCAACGAGCTCGGAGAGGTCATTCACGGCATGGGCGATGCGCCACCGAATCAGCACGAGATTCTCACGGGATCCAACTGGGATGGGCGCGCCTACACAGATAACGCAGACCACACGTGCAATAACTGGACCAGCAGCTCAAAAGGTTCGGCGCAGGTTGGCCATTCGGATCGAATCGGCAATGGCTCATCCTGGAATTCATCGAACGCCACAAAAGGCTGCAGTCAAGCAGATCTGGAAAGCAGCGGTGGCGCAGGCCTTTCCTACTGCTTCGCAATTAACTGATGCACATCTGCTAACGCTCGCGCTATGCGACCGGGGCGTTTCAGGGATTGCCTGCGCACCCTTGTCGCTTCCAACCGCGAATCCCTCTGGCCGGAATTTTCAACTTCCTGAATACCTGGCCTGTGAATTGGTTGGTGCACTTCAAAGTGCAATATGAACTTTTTGAGAGTGATTCGACTTACTTGGTAAACGCGAAAGATAATTCCTTATTAAGCGTTGTGAACGCAGGCTGACGGCGTTGCAGCAAGCTGTTCTCGATGGCGGCGGGCGCCGGTCAGCGGCTATTTCCGCAGAGGCTGTCCACTTCACGCTGCAGGTTTTCATCGAACTGCGCCTCTGTCCGATTAGCGGTTGAGCAAATTTGTTTGGCCGTTAGTCCAATCGCGCCGCGCAGGTTGGCTTCCTGCAGGTTCGCGCCACTCAAGTCCGCGCCGCCCAGGATGGCTCCCCGAAGATCGCTGCCGCTTAAATCGGATTTCCGCAGGTCGGCGTCTGTAAGGAAAGCGAGAGAGAAGTCCGCGTGTCGTAGTCGAGCATTTTCCAGGTTGGTGGAGGTCAGGTAGGCTTCCTGAAGATTCGCCGTCGTTAGATTTGCGTTCTCCAGATTCGCCTCACGGAGATCCGCGTGTTTTAAGCTTGCCCTTTGCAGGGAGGCACCGCGAAAGTCCGCCTGGTAAAGACTTGCGCCATCAATCGTGGCATCAAGCAGGGTCGCGCCGGAAAGAATGGCGAAAGACAGATTTGCTTCCCTCAAGTCAGCGCGATTTAAATTCGCATTTCGCAGATTCACTTCTTGAAAAGATGCACGGGCCATCTTTGCGCCGTCGAGGATGGCAAACCTCAGATCGGCCTGACGCAGATTTGCTTCCCTCAAGTCCGCTTCCGATAGATTTGCATTCCGCAGATCGGCCTGCCAAAGACGGGCTTTGCCGAGGAACGCGCCATACGCTTGGACGTAGCGCAGTCTGACCTGGTTGAGGTTGGCTCCCTTTACCGCGCTGATATCTTCATCTCGTTCTGACCAGGTGGAAGGCTTGGTCGAGACTTCCGTTTCAGTCAACTGTGCGTACGGATTGTAGCCGACGGTCCAAAGCGCGTCGGCTGCCCAAGTTTCGTTTCCGGAATTGCCTGATGCTGCGGTTCGGCCAGAATCGTGAGGGGCGCCCAGAATGATCCCTATCGAGAGCAATAAAAGAATGAAACCAATTCCAAGCGGTGCGACATTCCGGAGCAGTGCCGCTTTCTGACGTGAAGATTTCTGTGGGTTCGCGGGGCGTGGCGAATCTGCAGTAAACGCTTTCCCTGCCATCCTCGGAAAATTGATGGCCGCGGCGACGGCCCCTACGACCAACGAAATGTGGAGCGTCGTTCCACGCAAATCTTCGAGCGTCAGGTATCGGCCCCAGACAAGAAGTGTCGTCACAGGCGTGACCCAATACAGCAGGAGCATTGCGATCCCAGCCTCGAGAAATGCCAGCGGAGAACGAGAGTTACTCAGCCATTTGAAGTGCATGCGTGCGGGCCATCTCGCGAACCATGGCAGGCACGTGTCCAGGTTCTGTCCGTCTGGGAAGATTGCGGGCAATTGGGCCGCTCCTTCCCACAGATTCTGCAAGTAAAGATGGAAACATATATATACGCTGAAAATCACTACTGGGCCGAAGAGATACAACGGGATAAACGGCACTCCAGTTTGCAAGTGGAAAAACGGAAGCGCGGCGGCATTTTTCACGATTTGGGAATCCTTGGTCGTGAAAATCCTCAACCATGCCAGGGCGTTGAGCATCAACATCGAGCCCAGAAACCAACCCGCGCGGTGTGCCAACTCCCTAACATTTTTCAATCCCGCAAGGGAAGAAGTTTCCGCAGGAAGGATAGCGCCAAATAGATTTGCGCCGGCGAGTTGGCGATCGAGGAGTCCTGTCGCGCCATCCAGCCTGGCAGCTTGAAGATTTGCTTGGTGGAATGCGGTGCCGAGCAAGTTGGCATCTTTTAGATCCGCCTGGAGCAAGCTTGCGCTCCGCAGATCGGCCAGCATCAGGTCGGCTCGTTTTAGGACCGTCTTGTTAAGAATGGCGCCTTGCAGCCGCGCATCGATCAGATCGATATCTTCAAAATTCTCGCGTGATAAATCCGCCTGCATGCCCGCATCGCCATTCGAGTCGAGCCAATCGGCATGTTGTTTCAGGATTTCCGCCAGGCCGCGGTTCGCAACAGGCCGGGCCGCATCTTGCTTTTCAGGCGTCGATATATTTGCTTGTTCCGCGGCTATGTCCATGCTTCGACCCCTAAATCTTGACCCGGTACGGGAGAAGCAGGATTCGTTCCTGCCCGGCCAACCGACGGAAATGCTGGTAGTCCCGATCTTCTGCCGAATAACCGCGCCAGTCACCTGTCTCGATGGCCATAATGGGTACAGGCATGCCAGTCGTCTGCGAAGGACTACCCGCAGGGCGGCCTCTAAAAAGTTGCACTGCTGGTAAATCAACATCCAAGGAAATTTTGGGTTTCAACCACCGGCAGATTAACTGCCGGCAAATGTTGCACTGACGCTTTGCAACCGCACTGTTTCTATGGTGGGTAACCGGAGAGAGGACCGACGCACTATTTGCTTTCTGTAGGTGTGGGCCACACCAGCAGGACTGCGCTTCCCTGATATGAAGTCAGAGTGAATCGGGTACCGTCTCGAC
>DASZMG010000159.1:0-61591 GCA_035551975.1 Candidatus Acidiferrales bacterium
TCCCAGCCTGATGCGTCGACAGTCTGTGAGAGGACATCCTTGAGCTTATGGTCTTCGGGCAAGATCATATAAAACTCGGGATTCCCGAGAATCTGCTCGTACCATCCTTCAGGACAGCGGCGTTGAAGCTGATGCCGGAAACTGATTTCACCTTGCTCACTGATGTACAGAACTTTTCCGCGTTTGGTGGGTTTCCCTAGAAATACGTCCCCGTGAAGCATCGCCCGGATCATTGCCCATGTCAGGGTAGTTTTCCCGGCTTTGGCATCAGCAATCAAAGCACTCAAACATCCGGCGTAGAGGAAATCTTCGACGTATGCCTTGGCTGGCGTAACCGGCCGCTTCACAAAATCTATACCGCGCACAACTGGCCAGATTTTCTCTGCCCAACGAGCTTTTTCGGACTCGATAAGCCCCTCTAGAAAGTTTCCTTCTCCGTCTTCGCCCTCAAAATCATCGCCAAAGTTCCAACTGGCGATCTCTTTTTCGAGATCAAAATCTTGATCTAGTACTGGATTATCGTTTGGCTGGTTGCTCATTGAAGGGTCGTCCTTTCAAGTTGGGTGTCAGGTTTTCGGGCAGAATCGTGCTTTCTTGGCGGATCAAAACGATCTCGCCGTGCTTCATCTGAAACGAGACTGTTCCGAAGAACTTTCGTTCGCTCAGATCGGCCAATAGTCTTTGTGAGTTTTCTAATTCACTCATCATAAGGTTCTCCGAATCGAGATAAACTTCAACCTGCGCTGGCGCAAAAACGCTCTCGAACAGACGCGCCCGTGCTCACTGCTGCGGTTTGCTGCGAGAATAGAAAGCGCAGAACGCGCCTTCGACAGCCCCCACCGTCCAGTTGGATGGACGGCCTCTCTACTTACAAGTATGCGGGCACGAACCCGGATTTGCGCCAAAATAAAATAGGGTTAGAGGAACGCAAAAAAAACTTGGGTGAAACTTGGGTGAAGAATCCGGGCGTTTAGGGCCGAAAAATGGGTTGGAGCGGGGGTAAGGGCAACACAATCAACGGGACTTAACATTGACCCCTTGTGCTCATAACCCGGAGGTTGTTGGTTCAAATCCAACCCCCGCAACCATCTTGGACTGGCTCGCAGTTTTCTTCTGGATCAACGATGAAATGCGGTTCATCCTGCTGAATATTGCGAGCCAGCCTGCTTAAAAGCGCACTCATCTTTTCGGCCTTTGAAATCGCATCGCTTATGCAAAACTCCAGAGCCGGACATGGCTTGTCGATCTGCGCGAGTTTGCGTGCGGCCAGAATAGTTGCCGCGATCAATAAAACGCGCTTTCGGCCTTCGCTCACTGGGAGATGATAGCATAAAGCCTTCGCTTTGTCTTCGCCTATCGTGGTAAGCTAGATGACATGCAAAAAATAGTTCTGTTCTGCGCGGTTGTATTCCTTGCGTGCGGAATCGAGAGCCATGCTCAAGGTTTACCCATCAACACGGATGTTGTTAAGAAAAGCGTGGTCTTTCTTTATGAAAACAATCTAGCGAATGCTGCAACGGGGTTTGTGGTGGGCATTCCGCTCAAGAACAATCCTGATATGGTTAAACTGGCCATAGTAACAGCCCGCCATGTCGTAGACCCTCAATGGGCAGGCTGCAAAAACCCAAACCCACAAACGCTTGCGGTTAGGGTGAACACCAAGGAATACACGCCGGGTGAGGGGAAGCCGGGCCTTTGGCTTGGAAATGCCGTCTTGGTGACTGCCACGGGCCAGCAGACATGGTTTGCAAATACTGACAGCCGCGTAGATGCAGCCGTTATACCAATCGACGCCCCTGCACTTTTGTTGGCCAACGATGTGGCTTACATCAATCTAAGTGATTTTGGAACGCCGGAAGAAATTAAGAAGTTTTCCATTGGAACTGGTGCCGGGATTTTGTCAGCGGGCTTGGTTCCTTATTTATCGGATGCCCCACGGAACTATCCAGCGTTCAAGTTTGGAAGAGTTTCCAACGTGCTGGACGAACCTCTTCAGAAAAGCCGTTGCGGTCCCGGTTCACCCCCTATTTCTACTTGGACGTGGCTTCTTGCCGGAAACTTCGTTGGCGGAAACAGCGGCTCACCGATCTTTCTGCTGCCGCTAGACTTCACTTTGGGAGGTGGGCTTCAATACACTGGTCCTAGGCCGATGCTTTTAGGCTTGCTCAGTGCGAGCGTGGAAGGTGCTGACCTAGCCGAAATGGTTCCAGTGGAGTTTCTATTTGAAATAATCGAAAAGAACTACCCCGATGCTGACCTGTATCGTGGTGACATTAAGAACAAACCTAGACCAGAAGTGACCAAACAGCCATAGTTGGTTGCAACAGTTGCCTACTCTCAATGATGGGCGCTGAGCACACTCCTAATTGTCTTTTTCAGTTTCTCCCGTGAACAGCCTTTCGTCAGGTACGCGTCAACTTCTATCAGTTTACTCAGTTGCTCAATGGTATCTGAGTCATGCATTGATAGGAAAACGATCTTGATGTCAGGCGCGAGCTTGCGGATTTGTCTCGCCGCCTGCGTGCCGCCCATAATCGGCATTCCCAAATCCAGCAGTACCAAATCAGGTTTCAGTTCAGAGACTTTTTGGATGGCTTCCTGACCATTTGCAGCCTGACCGCAGATTTCCAACTCAGGCTCATTCTCCAATAGACAAGCGATACCATCCCGGACAAGTTCGTGGTCATCAACTAACAGGATGCGAGATTTCAAACGGGTGACCTGCGCAGCAAGATTTAGCATCGTAGTGTAGTATGCCCTACAAAGACCCCGCATACAGGAATCCCCCAACAATCCGGCTGAAAACACCTGATTGTGCTCTCAATCGCACGCAGCGCCTCAATTTTCGATTTGCGTTCGCTGAATTGCACTATATTGATCGGCTCTTCGGAGGAAAAGGTTGCTGTAGGAAACTGTGACGCCCATGAAGTCGCTATTTCCCAAACCGTTCCAGCAGCCTTCTAAACGTCAGAATGCGGTTCAAAAGTTCTATGAAAGGGCAACCAAACTTCTTCTGCCTGAAGAACTTCGACGCACCCCGCAACCATCCGAATTTTGCGAGCCTAAAGCGTAGAGCCGAGAGATCGGCGTACGTTCAAGCCAAGCTTCTGCGCGAAGGCGCGACAAGATATCTTGCAGCAACTCTGCCTACAGCATAATGGCCGCAAGCCCAAATCGGCAATATGTCGCCAGGACTAAGGGGCCGACGGCAATACTTGCAGACGTGCGGCGTGCGCCGTTCGTCGGTCCCAGGCGAGTAACCACAGAAAGGACAGTGGCTCGACCATGGATGACCGCAGTCGGGACATTCGTCGATGATTAGCTGTGAGCGGTCTAATACTTGGGACCCGTCACCAAGATTGATCAGATAGCTGCAGGAGTATGGTTGTATTCTTTCAATTTCCGGTACAGGGTCGTTTTCCCGATGCCGAGGAGGTGAGCTGCCGCTACCCGATCTCCTTTGGTTTTGCTTAAAGCTTGAAAGATAGCCTGCCGCTTTAGCTCTGCCATTGGCATAAATTCACGCGCGTCTACATTTTGGGTTGGCTCAGGAATCGAGGCAAAGTCTTCCTCGGTCAATATGTTATTCGAGTTCAGAGCTATCGCCCTGGAGATGGCGTTCTCTAGCTCACGAACGTTGCCTGGCCAGTTGTAGGCGAGCAATCTCCGTAGCGCCTCGTCTGAGAATATCCAGCTCTGGGATGGCGGGCACGATTTTTGCAGAAAATGGGTCACGAGCAAGGGTATATCGGATTTGCGTTCTCGAAGGGGTGGCATGCGGATTTGAATGACGTCTAGCCTGAAGAACAAATCCTCTCGAAAGGTGCCGGCTCGCACAGCGTCTTGGAGGTGCCGGTTGGTGGCTGCGATCACTCGGAAGTTGCATGGCACGGCCGAAGTGGACCCGACGTTTTGCTGCAGCGCACGCAGCAACTTGGGCTGCAGGGAAATCGGCATCTCCCCTATCTCATCGAGGAAAAGGGTTCCGCCATCAGCAGCCTTCAACAGTCCGCACGTCGAGCGATCGGCGCCCGTAAATGCGCCCCTTACGTGGCCGAATAGTTCCGACTCCGCCAGTGTGGCGACGATCGCCGAGCAATCGACGGGAACAAAGGCTTTGTCTCGGTGAGGTCCATGCATATGGATGGCGCGCGCCACCAACTCTTTTCCCGTACCGGTTTCCCCTATCAGCAAAATGGGAGAAGCAGTGCGGCTGACCTTCTGAATGACCTCGTAAAGACAGTGCATCGCATCAGACGCGCCTATTAGCTCGCCTAAACAATCCATGCGAGAGAGGTCGCCGTGAATGGTTTCCGAACGCGTTGTCATAAAATGGTTTGCCTAGGACCCCTGAGGAGCGCGACAAGTGTGTCATCGTCCAGGCAAGATTGTCTGGCGTATGGAACAAGGACATAGGCTGTCGTTGATTTGGGCGACGGAGAGAACAGCCGGCTTATGTGCCCTTTTCCGTGATGTCCGTCAAAATGCCGCGCGTTAGGGCATACGGACTAGGTCGGAACGCTCTTTCAGGTCCAGTTTTTTGCGGATCCGGCCACTGTAGGTCTCCACCGTCGTTGGGCTGATCCCCATTGTCCGGGCGATGTCTTTATGGGTGTGGCCACTCGCGATGAGGCGCAGGACCCCTTCTTCTTGCCTGCTGAGCACCCTCCGAGGACGCCCGATATCACCAACCAATGCGAGAACGATTTCATCGCTCACGTCAGGGTCGACATAATGTCGACCGGCGGCGACTCTGCGTATGGCCATCGATAACGTTTCCACCGAGGCGCGATCCAGAATGCAAGCCGCTCCTCTGTTCCGGAAGAATTCGCGTAAGAACGAAGCATGCTTGTATCGCGATAAATACATCACAGCAGATCGTTGGGGAAGTTCGGAGATCGCCCTGATCAAGGGTAGGTGCGATGGCTGCGGATTAATGGAGCTGAGCACAATTATGCTGGGGCGGAGTTTCCTGACGGTTTCGACCATTTGGGAGATGGGACTGTCGCCGAGAACCGATATACCTTCCATGTTCTCGAACATGGAACGAAGAGCAGTTCGAATGATCGGCGCGTCTTCGGCTAGTAATAAAGTGATCATGTGACGTTCCTCAGAAGTAGCGCAATCATTCGGATGCATACTCCCTTTGCTATGCTTCTGATGAGGTCAGCAACCCGCCCGAGGCCCCCAAGTCCTCAATGCATTGGCTGTCACCCAATTCTGAACAAAGCGGCATTGAAGCATCCTATTGACGCTGGGCACTTCGTAGTCAGCCAGCACCTCACACATATTGGCCCGCCCTGCTTTAGTCGCCGTTCAGAAAATACTCGCCGAACTGAAAAGGCACAAGACCGGAATAGTCGCCAAAGCTGGAAAAATTCCGAAGCGGCAGCAAGATCGAACTTAACTTTTGCATTCCGGTCCTTCTAAGCGGCGCGTGTAAGTTCAATTCGGAATGCGACTACCAATAAATTCGGTATGTTGCAGGCCCCCGCAACCACCTTTTTCTCTTCGTGTCTCGGGATTTCGCCACTTTAACTTCCATTTCCAACGGCTGGAAGTGACTCCATATTCTTTCTGTTTGAGCATCGCATCGAGGACGCCACATCGAGGGCCATCTCGCAGTTCTAGGGTGAAACACGGGTGCCCATAGGGACTGACCTGTATTTCCCATCCGGTCGCATTCTGGCAATTTGGAGAGGCCAGTTCTCTAGGCCGTGGTCACTTCGTGTAGTTCAAGGTCCTTGGCTCCCAGTTTAACGAGCGAGGAAAACCGATTCGCAATTCGTAGTGAGGAGTGAATATTGAATATGCGGAAGACTCGCGCTGAAATCTCGACAGACTTCACCCCCAACCCTGACCTTACGCTGGAACGGGCAGAAATATCGCTCGAAGTTTCCGCTTGGAAAGCCGAAGAGCCCTGGATGGCGATTCTGGTCGAAGAGCTTGGAAATTCGTTCCGCATGTTTGCAAAAGAGTCTGGTCGATTGAGCCGCCTGGTGCAGGCCAAGAAGAAGTGCAGCATCCCCTCGGAAGGGTTCAATCTTCAGCTGAGCATGCGCATGGAATGCGTGGAGAGCGCGTTTCATATCTACATGCGCCGGAAGGATGAACTGCTCAGCTATATTCTGGCGACCGCCCACCATGCACAGCGCCGGGCCGGAGCGCAACTTCCGGTCTCCCCAGCCAAACCGAACAGCGGCCTCCACATCGAGCCGAAGATCCCGGATAAGAAGTGCGTTTCTTCGACAGCGCCAATCTCCACAGAAGAGGCTTAATACTCATTGGGCTGACTCTTTCTTGGCCAGGCTCCCAGCCTCTTCGTGAAGCCAACCTTCCTGCGGATATTTACTGCCGGGTTTTTAATGTAAGCTCCCGATCTACGCTAAACTGCTCCTTCGCATGCATAGATTCCCGACGAAGGCATTCTCGTACTACAAGCGCACGTTTCATTTGAAGCTCGCTTGTTGCCTCATTCTTTGTGTCTTATTCCTGGCGGCAAGCTCTTCTCTTGCGCGACAGCCTCAGCAAAGTGCATCCGCATCTGCATCGCCGCAAAAAGTCATCATTGATACCGACATCGGCGACGACATTGACGACGCTTTCGCCGTCGGCCTCGCGTTGCGCAGCCCGGAATTCCAGATTCTCGGCATCACCGCCACCTTCGGAGACACCGCCGAACGCGCCAAATTACTGGACCGTTTCCTCGCTGAAATAGGTAGAAGCGATATTCCGGTCGCCGCAGGGCGTCCCACGCCGCCGAAAACTCCGTTTACCCAGCGTCCCTACGCCGACTCAAGTCACTTCGCCAAATCGTCGCATCCCGATGCGAGTGCGTTCATCCTCGATCAGATTCGCCGCTATCCCGGCGAAATCACTCTCGTCGCCATTGGTCCACTCATGAATGTGGGCGCGATCATCGACAAGGACCCAAACACTTTTCGCCAGCTCAAGCGCGTGGTCATGATGGGCGGTTCCATCGATCGCGGCTATGACGATCTGCCTTATCTGCCTCCGCACGGTCCTGATGCGGAGTGGAATATCGAGAACGACATTCCGTCGGCGCAGGAACTGTTCGATGCCGGCGTGCCCATCTACATGATGCCGCTCGACGCCACACAACTAAAGCTCGACGAAGTGAAGCGAGCGGTTCTGTTCAAGCAGGGAACTCCGGTCACCGATCAGCTCACGCTGCTTTACCACGAATGGGGGCAGCAGACGCCCACCCTCTACGATCCAATGACTATCGCATTTATCCTGAGCCCCGCCGTTTGCCCCACCAAGCCGTTGCACATCCGCGTCGATCGAAAGGGTTTTACCCGCGCCACTGCCGGCGCTCCGAACGCCCAGGTTTGCCTGCATTCCGACGTGGAATCCTTTTTCGATCTTTTCATGCACCGGCTCATTGCGTCGCCTGTCAGCATAACTTCTCATTGACCGCTGCCGCCCTCCGTCATATAACCGGCATCGTCAACAATTCTAAAAAACTCCAAAGGACAATCCATGCCCGCCATCTACCGCGCCGAACAGGTCGGAAGCCTGCTGCGTCCCCCTGAGCTTCTGAAAGCTCGCGCAGCGCACGCGCGAGGACAGCTTTCTGTCGAAAAACTTCGAGACGAGGAAGACCGCGCGATCGCCGCAGCGCTCGAAAAGCAGCGTCAACTCGGCATAGACATTCTTTCCGACGGCGAGTTCCGTCGCGGGTCGTGGCTCACCGACATGGCCGATGCCGTCGAAGGTTTCGTGCCGGACAACGTGCAGCTCGACTGGAAGGGCCCAGGCGGAGGCTCCGAAGGCAGCACCGCCAATGTCGCCGGTGCGAAATTGCGCAAGCACCGCAAGATGACCGGCTACGAGCTTCCTTTTCTGAAGAAATCAGCCGCTGGCCGTCCGTTTAAAATCACGCTTCCGGCGCCGTCAAATTTCACGCTGGCCAGCTACAAGAAGGGAATCAGCGACCGCTTTTACCCCACCCATGCGGACCTGTTGCGCGATCTGGTCGATATCGTCCGCGACGACATCCGCTGGCTCGTTTCCGAAGGTGTGCGCTACATCCAGCTCGACGCTCCCTATTACTCCCACTATATCGACCCGCACGACCGCGAAAACATGAGGCAGCGCGGATTTGATCCTGACGAGGAATTCGACAAAGCCATCGCGGGAGACAACGAAGCCCTGCAGGAAATTCCGCGCGATACCGTCACCCGCGCGTTCCATGTATGCCGCGGCAACAGCCGCAGCCGTTGGTACGCCGAAGGCGGTTACGACGCCATAGCCGAGAAACTGTTCGGCTCGCTCGACGCGGATACCTTCCTTCTGGAATATGACACGGACCGCGCCGGCGGGTTCGAACCGCTGCGTCTAGTCCCGCGCGGTAAGATTGTGGTGCTTGGCCTGATCACTACGAAAGACGCCAAGCTCGAATCGCAAGATGCGTTGATCCGCCGTATCGAGGAAGCATCGAAGTATGTCCCGCTGGAAAATCTCGCGCTCAGTCCGCAGTGCGGGTTCGCCTCAGTCGCTGCGGGCAATCTGCTTTCGATGGACGATCAATGGCGGAAACTGGAATTGGTGGTGAACACCGCGAGGCGAGTCTGGGGATAAGAGATTTGACCGCCGGCAATCCACGTGTCTACCAGGAGCTGTACGGCGTGTTCTCGAACGGCGAAATCTGGTCGGAGGTCGAATGAACGTCGGTTAGGCCGACGCTTGTTTGGTCGGGGCTCGACAAAATATCGTCGCTGGAGGTGGCCCATTCGCGTTGCCTGGTAATCGGGTCACGGGGAATTTCGCGAAGGTAGCCGGAACTCACCAGATCATCAAGCGAATTGGGGCCTGCTTCCTTATCTAGCGTGTATTGCTGAATAGCGCTGCGCATCACGAACAAATCCTGCTTCAGCGCGGCTTCGTGCGCGCGAATGGTAGCCTGCTCGTAGCGACCCGCGCTCAGCGTGGCAAGAATCAATATGATCGCCATTACGATCATGAGTTCGAGCAGCGTGAAACCACGCTGGCTCTGCAGTCGAACCCGACTCTTGAACAGTTCCTGCATCATCGCCGCTTGTCCTGTGCTGCCAACTACCAGTCAGAATACTTGGTGCCGTCCAGCGCGGTGCCGGTCGACTTCGAATAGACGTCGAAAACATCCTGCCCGCCCCAACTCGTCGTGTCCGGATCGTCCTGAACCGACCGCAATCCCCAATCCTTGTTGTTGGTGAACGGATCCACCGGTATCTCTCGCAAGAATCGAACCTGCTCGTCTTTGGGACCCGCCAGCTTCACGCCTTTTACCAGAGTATCGAGATCCGGCGGATACCCCTCGGTCCCCGCCGCCACTTTGATCTGGTTTTTGTCAGACGCGTCTTTATATCGGTCAATAGCGTCCCGCATCTCGCGCAAGTCATAGCGCAGCTCTGTTTCGCGATGCCGGATCAGCGTCACGCGCTCCAGCGGCAGCGCCACGCTCGCTAGGATCAACAGAATGCCGCACGCAATGATGAGCTCGAGCAGCGTCATTCCTGAATCGCCGCGCAGGGAACGCCGCCTTCGTTCAGTTGCACACGATGACACGCCGGAAAGTGCCACCGCGGTTTTCGTTTTGTACCCGAGACAGCTCATTCTGCTCTACTGCACCTGAATCGTAGCCGCTCCGGAAACCATGGGAATGGTGTGCTGCTGCGAGTCATGCGCGTTGACCTGAAGAATCTGCAAATCGGAGTTGCCGGGCGCGACTGCGCGAATCACAAATCCAAGAAGGGTACCGGAACCGTTCACTCCGGGAGTATTTGGTTGCCGGGTTGCGGAAACCACTACCTCGCCCCGCTGCGCATCGATCCGCTGCACGATGGCCACCTGCTGCGTGCCTCCCGAAAGGAATCCGCCGTCCTTCACCTCTTCCACCTGAATCACTGCGGGATTGTAATGAATCAGCAGTGGGATGGAATAAAGATCGTTCACACTAGAAACCGACAAACCAATCGTCGTCCGGTCCCCGGGCTTTAGCCTTATATTGGCCGGATCGAATCGCAATTGTGCAGCCGGACTTCCTGGTGTCGTTTGTCCTGGCGGTGGAGCTTGCCCGGACGGAGCCATGCCCGGCGGCGCAGGTCGAGGTGCAGCAACAGGTGCAGGGGTTTCGGCATCGTCGCGGAAGACGCGTACATTGGTGTCGGTGCCGGCCGCCATAGAGCGCAAATCGTCGGGCGTAATCGATGGGAAGCGAATGATGTGCGGCGTCAGCACAATCAGAATTTCCTGGTCGACAACTTCCTTGCTCTGGTCGGAGGTCAGATATTTCGCAAATGGTATTTCCGCGAGTCCGGGAATGCCATTCACGTTCTTGATCATGTCACGCTCGATCAATCCGCCCAGCACGCTCACTTCACCGTCTCGCAAGCGCACATCATGCTCGATTTTCCGCTGGCTGATAATCGGCTGCTGAATGCCGCCGATATTGCTTTGGCCCGCGATCTGCGAAACGTCAACTGATAGCTTCAAACTTACTTCGCCGTCTGGATGCACGCGCGGCGTCACATCGATGTTCACACCCACGTCGATGTATTGAAACTGCGTGTTGACCAGCGGGTTCACCACGCCTGCCCCGCCGCCGACTCCTACCCCCACGCCTGCCTGGAAGCTGCCCGTCGCCACCGGCACGCGTTGTCCGATCTTGAGCGAAGCTTTCTCGCCATCGCTGATGCGTACTTGCGGATCTTGGATGATCTGCGTGTTGTTGTCGGTCAGGATCGCCTGCGCCTGCGCTCCGGGGAGCGTCAAGCTGTAATCCGCCGTGGAAAGATTCTTAAGGTTATTCAGCGTGATCTGCGGGGTGCTTGTACTGGTTGAGCTCGTAGAACTGGAGGAAGTTGAGGTGCAGGTGGTGCTCGATGAAGTCCCTCCCGGCTGAACCGCGCAACGCGGATTGAACGTCAGTGTCGCGCTCTGCCCCGGCAGAATTCCCAGGTTGCGCAGGCGGTCGCGGTTCGCCGAAAGTACCTGCACATGAATCAACACTTCCGGCTTGGCTTTATCGATGTCGCGGATGATCTTCGACGCCAGCACCATTTGGTCCGGCGTCGCGCGGATTACGACTGCGTTCTGTGCGTTTACCTGCTGCACTCGCCGCAGATCGAGCAACTGCCGCAGGCCTGTTACCACTTCGGTCAAATCCTGCGGCGTCAGCGTATTGGAAAGATAGAAAGTGCGGACTTCCTCGTCCTCCACGTCTCTGCGCTTTTGCGGATTGTCCGGGGCCACGAAAATCACGTTGCTTGTCAGCGGCTTCCAGAAGGCCTTGCTTTCGAGCGAAACCGCGTCCAGTGCCTGCTCCAGCGTCACGTTTGGCAGTTCCACCGAGATGCGACGCGACGTGAAGTCGGGGTCGAAAATTACGCTTAGCCCTGCCAACTTGCCGATCGTCTCGAAAACCACCCGCGCGTCGTTGGTCATCTTCAGGTTGATGGGCTCGGCCGAAACCGGCTTCAGCTCAGGAGGAGCTGTCATCATATCCGCGTCTGATTCGGGGTTTGGATTCACTCGTGCCGATTCCGCCGCCGTGCTTTTGGCGGCGATCATTTGCATCGCTTTGTCGACTTCTTGTCCGGCCGCGACGTTGGAGGGGTCAATGGCCTGGGCCTTTTCGAATTCTCCGAGAGCAAGCTGCAAGTCGCCTTTGGCTAGGGCTTTTTCTCCGGCCTCCAGGTGAAACTGGCCGTCTTCCATGCGCATTTGCGTGGCGCGCAGCTTGTATTCAGTGTTGGTTGGGTCGGCTCGATAGGCCTTTTCATAATGCACCAGAGCCGTATCGTAGTCCTGGACGGCCTCAGCCTTCCGGCCGGCTTCAAATTCCTGATTCGTTTTGGGACAGCCAGCTAGGAAGATCAAAGCAAACGCTATGCTGGCGAGGTATGTTTTGCGGCCCAAAAACCTTTTCCTCCGACGAAGTGGTGGAAACGCTTGGAGTCTAGCATCGGCCCTAGGATGCGGCAACAATCCCAGGCGTTGCCGCTGATCATTAGTTACCACTTGGAATCAGTTGTTCGCGTCAACGCAAGGTGAAAAATTCGGTCCGCGCTGGAAGGTGAACCGGAAGTAAGCGGCGCATTTGGTTGCGGCAGCTTGCGAGCGAACGCTATGATAGCACACACGTGAAACCCAAACCGCAAAAGGACCAGTGGGAAGGCGTTAAAATCGTCGCACAGAACCGTGCTGCCTCCTATAACTACACTCTTCTCGACACGCTCGAAGCCGGCTTGATTTTGGTTGGCACCGAAGTGAAGAGCTTGCGCGAAGGAAAAGGCACCCTGCGAGACGCCTATGCGGAAATAAAGGGAGGGGAAGGTTGGCTGGTGAACTGCCATATCCCCGAATACCTTCCCGGCGGCGTTCGGAACCACGATCCACTTCGAAAGCGGAAGCTTCTGCTCAACCGCCGCGAACTCGACCGGCTCGTCATTCAAACGCAACAAAAGGGCCTGACCATCGTCCCGACCAAGATCTATTTTCGCGACGGCATAGCCAAGTGCGAACTGGCGGTGGCCAAGGGAAAGAAGTTCCACGACCGGCGCGAATCCGAACGCCGCAAAGAAGCCAAACGAGAAGCCGACGAAGCCATGTATCGCTCGCGGCATCGCTAAATCACACACAAGAAAGTGAAAGGAAGACATGCAGATTCAGCTTGAATCCCAGCCCTGTTCCTCGATTGAGGCCGATGCGCTGGTCACCTACGTTTTCGACCGCGACGACAAATTCGACGGCGTTCTCGCCGATATCAACGTCGGGATGAATGGCCGCCTGAGTGCCCTTTCCACCGGAGGCGAATTGACCGGCAAGTCCCTGGAAATGGTCCTGATTCATTTTCCGCAGGGACTGGCCGCGCAGCGCCTGCTATTGGTCGGGGCGGGCAAACCGGTGAAGTTTAGCGTCAATGATCTTCGCAAGATTGCCGGAACCGCGCTTCGTTATTTGAAATCGCGCGGCGTGAAGAAAATCGCGTTTCTGGCGCGCGAGGGCGAGCGTGGTCCGGAAGCGGCGCAAGCCGTAGTGGAAGGGCTAGTCGCTGCCGACTTTGAATCGGACAAGTACCGCACCGAGAAAAAGAAGCGCGAAATCCAGTCCGTCGCGCTCGCCGGATTTGATTCCGGTCTGGGCGATAGCTTGCAAGCCGCCATCAACCACGGCTGCGTCATTGCCGAATCGCAAAACTTTGCCCGCGATCTGGTCAATGAGCCCTCCAACAAACTCACGCCCCGCATTCTCGCCGCGAAAGCTGAGGCCATGGCCAAGGAAGTCGGCCTTGGCATTGACGTCCTCGACGAGCGCAGGATTGCGGAATTGAAAATGGGAGCGCTCATCGGTGTCGCCCAAGGCAGCGTCGAGCCGCCCCGCGTGATCGTTGTTCGCTACGAACCCCAGCAGCGCCGTCCTGAGGCGCCCGTCCTCGGCCTGGTCGGCAAAGGCGTCACGTTCGATACCGGCGGTATCTCCATCAAGCCCGCCAACAACATGGAAAAAATGAAATACGACATGGGCGGCGCCGGCACCATGCTCGGCGCCATCCGCGCGCTGGCTTTTCTCAAGCCGGCCGTTTCCGTAATGGCCGTGATTCCGTCCGTCGAAAATATGCCCGGTGGACGCGCCCAAAAACCAGGCGATGTGCAAGTGGCCATGTCCGGCAAAACCATCGAAGTCATCAACACGGACGCCGAAGGCCGCATGATACTCGCCGACGCGGTGACTTACGCCAAGCATCTCGGCTGCACTCATCTCATCGACGCCGCCACGCTGACCGGCGCCATCGAAGTGGCTTTGGCCAACGTCCACGTTGGCGCGTTCGGCACCCCGCGCGAGTATCTCGACACCTTCCTCGAGAGCACCAAAGCTGTGGGCGAAAAAATGTGGCCTATGCCTATGGACGAGGAATACGAGGAAATGATCAAGAGCAATATCGCCGACATTCGCAACACCGGCAGCGGAAAGGGCGGCGGCGCCAGCACCGGCGCCTGGTTCATCAAGGAGTTCGCCGAGGACACGCCGTGGATCCACCTCGACATCGCCTCGACCTGCTGGGCCGACGAAGGCCGACCCTGGATGGCAAAAGGTCCCACGGGCATCGCCATTCGCTCCATCGTCGACTTCGCCATGAAACTCAAATAACGTTCAGCGCTCCCACATCTGGCGAGCCTCAGGCTCATCATCCGAAACGAAGCGGCAGACGTAACGGCGGGCTTCAGCCCGCCATCTTCGTTTTCCGGGTTTCCATTCCGAGCGAGCGGCGCTTCGCGGCCGATTCTGCCGCGAGCCGCGACGAGGAATCTCTCTTCGCTTTTTTGTCCTCGCGCAATGCGTGCGCGCCGCAATCCAACATCGCGTCAATCCCGGCGGCCCGATTCTGGCCGCCGTCCGAGACTCTCTCATCAGTATTTTGTCGTACCGTTGTCATTTCGCCCGTTTCGCCGTCGTCGCAGCGGGTTCGGGCCGCCATCTTTGCTTTGCAGCTTGTCATTCCGAGCGAGCCAATCGCGCCCTCACAGGGCGCGAAGGAGCGACGAGGAATCTCTCTTCGCGTTTCTTGTCATCTACATCTTCTCCGGCGCCGTGATCCCCAGCAGTCCGAGCACGATCACGAGCTGCTCGCGCACGAGTTGCGTGAGCCGCAGCAGAAAAGCGCGTCGCTCGGCGTCCTCCTCCGAGAGGATGTGATGCTTGTGGTAGAACACGTTGAATGCCTGTGCCAGCTCGAAGGCGTAGCGTGTCAGAAACGCCGGTTCCTGCGCCGCCACGGCTGCCTCGACGCGCGCGTCGAGCGATCCCACTAGCAGCACCAACTCCCATAGGTCATCACCCGCCGGCGCAGCGAGAAATTTCGCCACATCAATCTCGCCGCGCTCGATTTTCTTTACATTCTCCGCGTCAATGCCTTCGTTCTCGGCATGCTTTTCCGCACCCTTCCGCAAAATTCCGTTCACGCGAACCACGGCATATTGCACGTACGGGCCCGTCTCACCTTCAAAGCTGAGTGCATCCTTGAAATCGAACGCGATCACCGTCGAGCGCGTGAATCGCAGCAGAAAATACCGCACCGCGCCAATCGCAATCGCATGCGCAATGGCTGCCCGCTCCGCCTCCGGCTCTTCCGGATGCCTCGCGTCGACTTCCTTGCGCGCGCTCGCTTCGAGCTGATCCAGCAAATCGTCTGCCTTCACGCCCTGGCCTTTGCGTCCGCTGACCTCGATGTAAGGCCGTTTCGCGTCCTCCGGCGGAATCTCGTAGCCCATTTCGAGGGCGCACCGCGGCGTGAGCGCCACCACGTTGTATGCAAAGTGCTTTAAGTTATCCGCTTGCTCCGTGTACCCAAGCGCGCGCAGCGACTCGACCACCACCTGCTGGGGATATGCTTGCCGCGAATCGATTACGTTGTGAACTTCATGCGCATGCCCGAACTCCGGATGTTTTATATTGTGGCCAGGATCGTTACTCGTCGTGGCCCAGACTTCATGCCCATCCGGATGTGTGTAAAACCGCTGGTAGTAGAAATCGCGCGGCAGCAGCCCGAATTTCCAAAGGTGGTTGGCAATATCTTTCCCGACATAAGTGACCGTGCCGTTCGAGCGAACGATGATCTTTGCTTCCGCTTCTTCCGCCGGCTCCTCGTTTTCAGGCTCGGCCTTCTCTTTATCCGACGGCAGCTCCATCACCCAGCAGCCTGCATTCTTGCCGCTGGTCGCCAACTGGATCGCTCCTCGCTGCTTCAGCATTTCAAAAGCCGCGTCCCAGAATTTCAAGTGCAGGATTTCGCTCTCGCGCGTCAGCAGGTCGTAGTCGATTCCCAACCGGTCGAGCGTGTGCAGGTGGCAATGGACGATCGCCGTCGCCACTACTTCCGCCATTTGCGCCGCACCGCCGTGACCTTCTTCGATTTCCTGCAGCGTCCGCGCTCGCATCTCCAGCCGCGCTTTATCCTCCGCTAAAAATTGCGTCGTTCGCGCATACAAGTCCCAGCAGTAGTAGTCAAACCGAGGCCCGGCGGCGAGCCGCCGCACTTCCTCCAACGACTTTGGTTCCAGGTGCATGAACCCCAGCACCACGTCCGCAACCTGCACGCCCGTGTTGTCGATGTAGTTCTGCACCTCCACGCGACGCCCGGCATAGCGCAGTAGCCGCGCGAACGTGTCGCCCAGCACTGCGTTTCGCAGGTGCCCGATGTGCGCCGCCTTGTTCGGATTGATGCTGGTATGCTCGACGACCGTCTTGGTCGCCTCGGAACTAAATGCTTTGCCGCCGCGCCCCGCTTCCTCGCACGTCGCGCGAAAAAACATGGCTCGGTCGAAAAACGCATTCAGATATCCGCCGCCCGCCACCTCCACCCGTGCCACTCCCGGAATCGGCTTAAGCGAATTCGCAATCTCTTGTGCCAGCGCGCGCGGCGGTTTCTTCAGCCGCTTCGCCAGCTCAAAGCACAGCGGTGATGCCGCCTCGCCCATGGCCAGCTTCGGTGGCCGCTCGGTTACCACCGGAACGTCCGTTTTGTACCTTTCGTGGATGTGATGGCGCAGCGCTTTGCGGATTCGGGCTTCTACGGCTTTATACAAGTGTCTCCTTGGAATGAAAACGTGCCGTGAGCAGCGTAGGGAACTTCGCGCAAGATTTCAACCCGCGCCTATTCATTCCCGCTTTGGTCCCCCCAATGTCTGGCGGCATCGCTGGCTTTGATGGTTTCACGCGCAAAATTTGCGAAAAGTTGTCAGAATAGATGCGCTCACGGCAATGAAGACTCTCGGAATCGGCTATTTCGACTGCTTCTCGGGTATCAGCGGCGACATGGTGCTGGGCGCCCTGGTGGACGCCGGCGCGGACCTGCGCGCAATCGAGGCCGAGCTGCGCAAGCTGAAGCTGCCAGGCTGGTCGATTTCCTCCGCAAAAGTGCAAAAGCGCGGGATTTTCGCCACGCACGTAAAAGTGGAAGCTAGCGAGACGCATCACCATCGCGGGCTTTCGGTAATCTTGCCCATGATTGACGAAGCGGGACTCGCGCCGCGCGCGGCGGAGCGCGCCAAGCGAATTTTTACGCGGCTGGGCGAAGCCGAAGCGCATGTGCATCAAGTACCCATCGAAAAAGTGCATTTTCACGAGGTGGGCGCGGTCGATTCGATCGTCGACATTGTGGGCGCCGCGATTGGATTCGAGTTGCTCGGGCTTGACGAATTCGCTTGCTCGGCGCTTGATGTGGGCACGGGGCAAGTGAAGACGGCGCACGGGCTGCTGCCGGTGCCGGCTCCGGCGACGGCAGAGCTGTTGAAAGGCGCCCCCACCTATTCGAGCGGCATTTTGAAAGAACTGGTGACGCCAACGGGCGCCGCGATCGCCACCACCCTGGCCACACGCTACGCGGAAATCCCGCGCATGACGCTGCGCGCCATTGGCTACGGCGCGGGAACGGCGGACCTGAGCGAGAAGGCCAACGTGCTGCGCCTGATGATCGGCGAGCGGCAGGCAAGCGAGCCCGGCGAATATTGGGGCGCGCCGGTTACGGTGATCGAAACGAATGTGGACGACATGAGCCCGCAGATCTACGGATATTTCGCCGAGCGGGCCATGGCCGCGGGCGCGCTCGACGTGTTTTCAACGCCCGCGCAGATGAAAAAGAACCGTCCCGGGCTGCTGGTCACGATTTTGAGCGAGCCGGAAAAAGTGCCGGGCCTGGTCGACTTGGTCTTTCGCGAGACCACCACCATCGGCGTGCGCACCTACGAAGTGCAGCGGAAAATTCTGGAACGCGAGGTCGTATCGGTGACCACCGAATTCGGCGAGGTCCATGTAAAATTGTCGCGCATGAACGGGTCGCTGCTCAACGCCACGCCCGAATACGAAGATTGCCAGCGGATCGCGGGCGAACGCGGCGTGCCGCTCAAAAAAGTAATGGCCGCGGCGGCGTTCGAGTTTCAGAAGCAGACCGAAAAGCACTAGAAGCGCTGCGAGAGCCGTGAATATTTCAATGGAAAAATATTACCTGACGACACCGATTTACTACGCGAACTCGCGCCCTCACGTAGGCTCGGCCTACACCACCATCGTGTGCGACGTGATCGCGCGCTACAAGCGCATGTGCGGATACGATGTGACCTACCTCACCGGCACCGACGAGCACGGCGTGAACATCGAGCGCGCCGCCGAAAAGTTGTCCATCACGCCGCAGCAATTGGTCGACAAAAACCAGCAGATTTTTCGCGATCTCTGGAAGCTTCTTGGCATTCAGTACACCGATTTTATCCGCACCACTTCGCCGGAACATGCGCGCGCGGTGCAGGAGCTGATTCGGCGCACACGGCAAAAGTCGCCGAAGGCCATCGAGAAGCGGCGATACGAAGGCCGCTACTGCATTTACGACAATCTGTACGTGAGCGATTCGCCGGAACCGGCGAATTGCCCCATCTGCGGTCGTCCAGCGGAGCTGATTTCCGAGGAGAATTATTTCTTCAGGCTTTCGGATTACGAGCCACGGCTGCTCGATTTGTACGCGGGAAAACCTGATAGGGTACGGCCGGACTTGTATCCGGGTCAGAAGGAATTCGTTCAGCCCGATTTCCGCTTCAACGAAGTGAAGAGTTTCGTGCAAGCCGGACTGAAAGACGTCTCCATCAGCCGCATGTCGATCAAGTGGGGCATCCCGTGGCCCGACGATCCGGATCACGTGTTTTACGTTTGGTACGACGCGCTGACTAGCTACATGAGCGGCATCGGCTTTGCCGATCCCGACCCGCAACGCGGCGCAAAATTCGAGCGCTTCTGGCCGGCGGACGTGCACATGATTGGCAAGGAAATTATTCGCTTCCATGCCGTCTACTGGCCTGCGTTCCTGATGGCGGCGGAGCTGCCGTTGCCGAAGCGTATTCACGCGCACGGCTGGCTGCTGTTTGAACAGGAGAAGATGAGCAAGTCGAAGGGGAACGTGGCCTATCCCGAGCCGATCGTGAAAACTCTGGGGAACGATGCGCTGCGCTATTACCTGCTGCGCGAAACGGTCTTCGGTCAGGACGGGAATTTTTCGCGCGAAGCGCTAATCACGCGCTACAACGCCGACCTGGCGAATGGCTTGGGCAATTTGGCGAGCCGCACGCTAAATATGATTTCGCAATATTTTGAAGGTTCGGTACCGAAAGAGGGGCAGTTGGCCCAAGGTCCTGGCGCGGCAGGTGACATCTTTGAAAACCCTTTCGCTGTTCGAGATTGGGCTGATGGCACGATACAAAGAGTCCGATTGTTTTACGACGATTTTATTTTTCAGCTAGCCATCGCGGAAATATGGATTCTTATCGAAAAGGTCGACAAATTTCTTAGCGTGACCAAGCCGTGGGCCGTTGCGGCCGACTCAGCCCGCCGTTCAGATCTTGGTACGATTTTGTATAGGGCTGCGGAGGCATTACGCTTGGCCGCAGTGCTCGCGCATCCAGTGGTGCCGGACGCGACGGCGGTGATCTGGAAGCATCTGGGGCAAAGCGGAAGTATTGCGGAGCAGGATATTCGTACGTTGGCGTGGGGCGGGTTGAAGCCAGGCACGCGTGTGACAAAGCCCGAAGCGGTGTTTCCGCGCGTGGACAAAAAAGAGGCCTTGGAAAGGATCGAAGCGATGGAACAAGAAATACGAGGTGAAGGCGCGAAAGCGCCGGCAGCGACGGGAGCGGGAGCTGCGCCTGCTGCGGCGCCCGCGGCAGCAACTGCTAGTGCGGCAGTGCCGGCGGACGGCTCGGCGAAAATCGCCATCGAGGATTTCGCGAAAGTCGAGCTGCGCGTCGGGCAAGTGAAGTCGGCCGAAAAAGTCGCGGGCGCGGACAAGCTGCTCAAGCTGATGGTCGATATCGGCGACGAAGTGCGGCAGATCGTCGCGGGCATTGCGGTGTCGTATCAGCCGGAGGAGTTGGTGGGCCGCAAGGTGGTGATCGTCGCGAACCTTGCGCCGCGCAAGCTGCGGGGCGTGGAGTCGAACGGGATGATTGTGGCCGCATCCACCGCGGAAGGGAAGCCGGTGCTCTGCACCTTTACCGAAGAAGTTCCGGTCGGCGCGAAGCTAAAATGATGCCGCTAGGAAATTAGCGGAATCAACATTTCGATTTGCGGGTTGTTTTCTTTTGCGCCGTCATTCTGAGCGCAGCGAAGAATCCCTCTTTGCTTTTGCTTTAATGGACCCAAAAATCACTCCCGTGGAAATCATCGACTCGCACGCGCATTTGGAATTTCCGCAGTTTGACGACGATCGCGACGCCATGCTCGATCGCGCCCAGGCCGCAGGCGTAAAAAGCATCCTCGCCATCGGCAGCGGCACCGGCACGAACCGCCTCGATGCGGCCATTCCATTCGCCAAGCAGCACGACTGGATTTACGCCACGGTAGGAATCCATCCGCACGACGTGAATGACGTAACCGAAGAAACTTTCGCGCAGCTTGAAACACTGGCGAAACATCCGCGGGTGATCGGCTGGGGCGAGATGGGACTCGACTACCACTACGACCACGTGGCGCCGGATTTGCAGAAGCGCGTGTTTCGCCGCCAGCTCGATCAAGCCAAAGCGGCGAAGCTGCCCATCATCATTCATTGCCGCGACGCGTGGCCGGATTGCCTTGAAATCATGGAACAGGACTGGGCTTCGAGCGGGCTGGGCGGAATTTTTCACTGCTTCAGCGGCACCGCGGACGAAGCGCGGCGCGGCCTCGACATGGGTTTCCTGATTTCATTCGCGGGAAACGTGACGTATCCCAAGGCGCAGGCCATCCGGGATGCCGCCGCCGGGGTTCCGCTCGACCGCATGCTCACCGAAACGGACTCGCCATTCCTGCCGCCGCAAGGCCGCCGCGGAAAGCGCAACGAGCCGGCCTTCGTGGTAGAGGTAGCGAAGGCATTGGCGAATGTGAGAAACTTAGCCGCGGAAGAAGTCGCAGCAATAACCGCGGCGAACTTTCGCCGGTTTTTTCGGCTCCAGACGTAGCGCGTGCGCTAAGCACGCGGAATGTTTCAACAGGCTTCCAGAGGTTCCGGCGCAAGCCGGGCAAAGGGACCGGATGTCTTTCGCAGTTCCAACCCTAAAAGGCATATTCGATTTAGTGCGCGACGACCTGTTGCTGGTGGAGCAGGAAATCGCGGCGCAGAATGGCGACGCCATCGAGCCGGTAGCCGAAATCTCCAGCTACCTCTGCGCGGGCGGCGGGAAACGCCTGCGTCCGGCGCTGCTGTTGCTCGCGGCCGGCGCGTCGGGATACCGTGGCCAGGGCGCCATCCGGCTGGGCGCGGTGGTGGAGATGATTCACAGCGCCACGCTAGTGCACGACGACGTGATCGACGGCGCCAACATGCGCCGCGGGCGGCCCAGCACGAATGCGCGCTGGGGCAATCATATGAGCGTGCTCGCGGGCGACTGGCTGTACATGCAGTCGTTCGAAATGGCGTTGCGCGAGCGAAATTTTGAGATTTTGGATATTTTGATCGACCTCACCCAAAACATGGTCGAAGGCGAACTGCTGCAGCTCACGCGACTCGGAAGAATCGATCTGACGGAAACCGAAGCCACCGAACTCGCTTACCGCAAAACAGCGTGCCTGTTCAGCGGATGCGCGCGCCTCGGTGCGGTGCTGGGCAATCAGCCGAAGGCGGTGCAAGAATCGCTGGCGGAGTACGGACGCAATGCCGGGTTGGCATTTCAATTAGTGGACGATCTGCTGGATTTCACCGCTTCGGACGAGCAGCTTGGCAAGCCGGTGTTGAGCGATCTGAAGGAAGGGAAGATGACGCTGCCGCTGATTTATGCCCTTGAGGCAAATGGCGCAAACGGCATGCGCGGCGCGGATCGCGACGGAAATGGGCACGCAAACGGCGACGCGCGGCGGCTGGTGGCGAAAGTTCTGGAAGAGCGCGATTTTCGCAGCGTGCGGCCGGAAGAAATCAGCAAGCTGGTGCAGCAGACCGGAGCGCTGGCGCGCGCCACGCACCTTGCGCAAGGGTACGTCGAGCGCGCGAAAGAATGCCTGGAAGACCTGCCTGATACCGAGTACCGCAAGGCTCTGCTGGTCGTGCCCGATTTCATCCTCGAACGCCAGAACTAGCGCGCCGCGCGCGACCTTTGCCTTTACTTCCGAGGGCGTGATTTCGATTGCGGTGCTTGCGTTCCCGCCATTTTCATCCGCCATTTTCATTGAATTTTTCGGGATTGTGATTTTGCGCCGCGGGCCCGCTTTCCGCGCGAATTTGCGTGTTATTGCTTCGAATGCCGCGCCAGGTTGCGCCGAGTTGCGCGAAATTGCACCGAATCGACCGAAGTCAAAAATCTGCAATTTCCAACCGCGAAAGCCTGCCGTCCGCACAAATTCGTGCAATTTTCTGCGCTCGCGGCGCGCCATTTTCGACTCAACGTTTGGTTGAGGCTCCGTCGAGACCACCCGCCCCCCGCCCCGGCGGAGCTGGCGAAGTGAGGATAGCACGCCTGCCAAGACCCAGGTGTACTAGTAGCGTGTGCCCGAAGAACCCGGCCCTTAGGAGTGGGAAAGAGCTTGGGTGGCGTCGCCGAGCAGGTCCGACGGCTTCCAGGAATTATCGTCGTACCACTTATAGATCGTGCCTTGCGGCCCGATCACGCTGGTGCTCAGCGAGTGGACGATATCCTTCTGGCTGGGATCGTACAGTACCCCAAAAAAGTTAGTGATCTTCTCCAGTTCCTTCGGCGCCGCAGTAGCAAATTGCCAGTGATCGAACGGCTGGCCGCCAGTGGTCTTCTCAAAAGTCTCCCCGTAGGCGCGCAGCACTTTGGGCGTGTCGTGCGTGGGATCGAAACTGATGCTCACCAGGCGCAGCTTGGAGAAAAGCGCAGGATTCGAGCGCGCCTGCGCGTAGATCTGAGCGAAATTATTGGAAACCAACGGGCAGTAGTCGGGAAAAGGGCAGCGCGTATAGATGAACGTAACCAGCGTCACTTTCCCCTTGAACGAATCCATGTCCACTTTCTTGCCGTCCTGATTCACCAGCGCAAAATCGGGTACTTTGTCACCCGGTTGCGGCTGATGCAGATTTTCCGATGACGGCTTTGCATCGGCCGCGCCGGTTTTCTTGGTGACTACCACATTTTCGAGATGGTACTTGCCGTCCGGCGTAATCACTACATCGGCGGTGATCTCATCACCGGGTGCGAGCGTCGCTAACACCTTCTGGTCCGGGATGGGATACGGCATGGCCATCGCGTCCATGAAGCCGGGAATAGCATCGGCGTCAACCGTGGCGGAGCCCTCATCCTTGGCGACTGAAAGAACCCTTCCTTTCATCGCGTAATGCTTTCCGGGCGAAGACGTCGCCGCGGCAGCAGGGGATTCCGTGTTGGGTTTCGAACTGCAAGCGGCGAAAGCGAAGCAGCAAATCGCCAGCAACGCCAGGGAAGTAGCGCGAGACGAATAGCAAGATAGCGCTTTGGCATCTTTCATGCGGGACATTCTACACTCCTCCTCATTCCGGGTATGTCTTACAAAGATACACCCGGAACCTAGTAATGAAATTTGTATCGCAGCTCCACATAGATCTCGCGCGGATCGTTGTAATGGAATCCGCCAAACGTAACGCTGTTGTCGATTAACAAATGCCGGTTGGCGACGTTCAGTCCGGTAACCGACACAGAAAGGTTCTCCCGGATATTCTTGCCGACCGACACGTCGAAAGTGGTGTGTTGCGGCAGATGATCGCCGGGGAACGGATCGCCGGGCGAGCCGTTGGCAAAGCCTGAGCCATAATACATATTGGCCGAAGCGAACAATTGCCACGGAAGCGTGGACTCAAAACCGAGATTCAAAGTGTTCCGCTGGTCGTGATCGAGGAAGAAATAACCCTGATCCGGCGGAGAAAAATCGGTCAGGCCTCCGGTAATGGCGCCGCGCCCTTCGGCCACCTGATTCGAGTAGGACAGATGCGCCTGGCCGCGATTCCAGAGGCGCGGCGAGCGCAGCGTCAATTCCGTACCTCGGATCCGTGCGCCATCGATGGTGAGGGGAAAGAAAATGTCGGAATTGCCCACGTTGTTGTGGTCGAAGAAGTTCTTGGCGCGGGTTTGAAAGGCATCCGCGTCAAGCGACCAGCCGCGAAACGGAATGGTCAAGCCGATCTGGCTTTCCTCGTCGCGCTCACCATGCAATGGGATGAATCCGAGACTTTGGTTGGTGACGAAATCAAGCAGCGGGCCGGAGGCCGTGAGTAACGGCGGAGCCTGGTAATACTTCCCGTAGAAGGCGTGTACCACCCATTTCACGCGCGGAATCTCGATAGCCACGCCGAAGCGTGGGTCGGTGGCATCCTCTGCCAGATTGCCGGAAAAGTGCGTGTACCGCACACCCCCCATCAGCGTGAGCCACGACACCGGCTTGAATTTATCGTCGAAAAATAGCGACTCGAGGCTTCCTGAAGGAGTCTCTCGCTGCTGAAAATTTGCGGCGCTGCCATCATTAAAGATCAATCCAAAAAACTGGTTGTCGTGCTGTTCAAAGCCATAGAAACCAGCCTGAAAATCGTTCCGGGAAACATGCGCATTCACCACTGCCTGGGCTCCGCCGTAATTGGAACTGCGCTCGTCGGTGGTGCTGATGGGAAAGTCGTTCGGAGCGCCCAGATAGTTTGCGGTGTTGTAGTGATAGAACGGCGAGACCGTGAGCACCAGGTTCGAGTTGATGGTGCGCACCCAGGAGAAGTCGACGACCGCGTCGGATTCGTGCTGCCCATCGCGGAGGCCGCTGCTGTCGAAATCCGGATTGGGATTGGGATCGTAGGGGATTTGGTAATAGTCGCGGCGCAGTGAAGTGACGAAGCGGAACTGATTTTCCGGATTGGCGTTGTAGATGAGCGAAGCAAATCCACCATAGCCGTTTTCCGCGTCATGGTAAACCTGCCCGATGGGTGTCTCCAGTCCATAGTTGCTGCGGTTGGCGTTGACGCTGGCGAAATAAGCGAACTTTTCGGTGTGGCTGCCGAAGCTGATCTGGTCGTTGGTCTGGTACCAGTTGCCGAAAGTAGTGACCAGTTCGGCTTCGTTGTCCCGCTCAAAGCCGGTGCGCGGAACCACGTCGAAAACGCCGTAGGTGCGGTCGCCATAGGCGGCATCGTAGCTGCCGCGTTGAGCTTCCAGATAGTCGATATCCTTGGGATCGATCTGCGGACCCACATTGCTGGCGATGTTGGTGTTGGGAATCGGCACGCCGTCGATGAGCCAGCTTACCTGGTGCCCTCCACGCACGTGTAATTGGTCGTGGGTCATGTACGCGCCCGGCACGTAATCGGTGATCATCTGCAGACTGTTAGTGCGGTCGGCTCCCGGCGTGCGCGCGATGTCCTCGCGATCGATTAGCGTGGTTGGAGTAGCGGTATCGGTAGTCGCTGTTTCCGCCATTGCCGTCACCGTCTCAGTCTGTGTCACGGCCGCCAGATTCAGAGGGATGTGCAGAATTGGCGAAGACTCGGAAATCACGGTGAGGCTTTGTTTGGCGTCGGCGAAACCTGCATGGCTCACCTGGATCGTGTAGTCGCCAATCGCCACTGGATTGAAGGTAAATTCTCCGTCCTGATTGGTTTGCGTCGAGAGAGAAAAGTCCGAAGTCGTCGATTGAAGCTTTACGTCCGCGCCAGCAATCGGGCGGTGCTGCGGATCGTGAACGATCCCACGAATACTTCCAAACACTGTCGCCCGCGCGGACGGCAGAGCGCCGAGCAACCCAAACATAAGCAGAAAAACTGCGTACTTCCGCATGGGAAGCCTCCATTCCAGATTTTTTAAATCGCGGGAATGTGAGACTTAAGCGCGGGGAGGTTCGAAAGGAACGGAATAGATACCGTCGATGGAAACCTGGAAGAATTGCGGCGCGAATTCACGGGAGACAACCGGACCCGCCAACGCGGCGTGCGGGAGCGGAACCGCGGGAGCAAACGGCGCGATGAATCCGTAATCAAGCGCGTGATGACCCTGATGCGTGCCACACATCGGCGCGGCTGCGTGCTTGGCCATCCCGCACATGGGCTTTCCTTGGGAAACCAGGTGGGCGCAAATCGTGGCGCAACTGCACTCCGCCGGATCGCAAAATAGTCCGCGCGCCAGCAGCGCAATGGGCGCCGCCAGAAAGGCAATGATGACGAAAATGGCCTCTACCCGGCGCATTGGTCCCCATGCTACCACAGCGCCGCAGAGGCGGCGGGATTTTCGGAAGGCGTTCTTGCCGGCGTTGCCGTATTTGCACCCGAGCAGGCTTCGCGATAGGCTCGAAAAACCGTGCTGCCATTCAAGTTGATCTATCATGAGCGCTACGATCTGAACCTCGGCCTACACGTTTTTCCGTCGCAAAAATACCGCATCATTCACGACCAGCTTCTCTCCGAAGGATGGGCCGCGCCTGAAGATTTTCTTGCGCCGCAGCCGGCCAGCGACGAGGACATTCTTCGCGTCCATTCGCAGGACTACGTGCGAAAGCTGAAGGCCGGCGCTCTGAGTCGCACAGAAGAACTGCGCCTGGAGGTGCCGTACTCGAAGGAACTCGTGGACGGCTTCTGGCTGGCCGCAGGCGGCTCAATTCTCGCAGGCCAGCGCGCGCTTGCGGACGGCTGGGCGGCCAACATCGGCGGCGGTTTTCATCACGCCTGCCCGGATCATGGTGAAGGCTTTTGCGCGATTCACGATGTAGCGGTCGCCATTCGCAGACTGCAATTCGATCGGGTCATCGAGCAGGCGCTTGTGGTCGATACGGATGTGCATCAGGGAAACGGCACGGCCGAGATTTTTGGCGGCGACGCCACGGTCTACACTCTTTCGCTGCATCAGGAGCACAACTATCCCTATCCGAAAGCGCTTTCCACCATGGATGTAAACCTTCCGGATGGCATGGATGACGACGATTATCTGGCTGTGCTGGAAAAGAGTTTGCATCGCGCCTTTCAGGATTTTTCGCCGCAGATTCTCTTCTATGTGGCCGGCGCGGACCCCTACCGCGAAGATCAACTGGGGGGATTAAAACTGACGATCGAGGGCCTTGCGCGGCGCGACGCCCTGGTTTGCGATTACGCCCGGCGCCATCGCGTGCCGCTAGCCATCAGCGAGGCCGGCGGCTACGCGCGGCGAGTGGAGGACACCGTGCGTATTCACATCAATACGATTCTTGCCGCGCGCGATGCTGCCCTGCTGAGCAAGCAATCAACTTCGCCTGCGGCAAAGTGAAAACGGGAGATCGAAAAGCAATTCGGTTCCAAAAGCAATTCGGCAACTCGCTGCTCACCCCACCACACGTTCTGACGATTCCATCGCAGCACCGCTGTGAGCACGCGCCATCCACCACCGGCGCAGCGCCACTATGCACCACACCGCTTCTACCAGTCCGAAGGGCCACGCGCCCTGAAGAAAGCCGTATGCCGAGCCCAACGCGCACGATACAGCGAACAGGAGAATAAACCAGGAGCTTCGCTTCTCCAGCGCATAGGTGATCAGCATGGAGCTCACAGCAAATAAGCCAAAAAGGGTCAAAGGGCGCACGGTTACCTCTGGAATTGCATCCAATCCGACTTTAGTCTAAGTGACGGCGCCTTAATTTTGCATAAACGACGAGGCGGAAACGCGTCCGTAGCCCCGAAGCGCGAACATTGGACAAAACTGCAAGTTGCCCGGTTCGCCAGCGCGTACTATTTTGAGATATTCCCACCATGGAACGGCAAAGGCGACGGATGACAGTCAGATGAGGAGCGCGTCTAAAGAGGCACCAGGATGCCCGCGAAAGTAAAAGCGTGGCTTGTCGCCGGCCTGTGCGCATTGCTCCTGACGCTGGGTTGCGCATTCAGAGCGGTCGCTCAGCAGGTTGGAGCAGCACCGGCGAATCAAGCCGCAGCGGCGAAAACAGCTGCCGCTTCACCGCCTCAAGCCAGGCAACAGATTACTGCTGGCACGTTGCGAGGGCGCGTCACCGATCCGTCTGGAGCCTCCATTCCAGGAATCACGCTGACTCTCAGCGGTACAAGCAACGTGCCGGCATTCAGCCAGACTGCCCAAACGGGACGCGACGGAACCTACGAAATGAAAGGCCTGCCGCCCGGCGCCTACGCGCTCAAAGTGGGCGCCAAGGGATTCCAACCCTTTTCCAGCGGCGCTATAACTATCAGCGCGGGACAGATTCAAACCCTCGACTTACGCCTGACCATCGCAGCCGACCAGCAAAAGGTCGAAGTGGTGGCCGATGCCGGGTCGCAACTGAGCGTCAGTCCGGAAAACAACGCAGGCGCCATCATCCTTTCGGGCAAGGACCTCGAGCAATTCTCCGATGATCCCGATCAGTTGACCACCGACCTCACCGCGCTCGCTGGTCCCGCCATGGGTTCCGACGGCACTCAGATGTACATCGACGGCTTTACCGCCGGGCAGCTTCCGCCAAAATCGTCCATCCGCGAAGTGCGCATCAACCAGAACCCCTTCTCGGCGGAGTTCGACCGCCTCGGTTACGGCCGCATCGAAATTCTCACCAAGCCCGGAACCGAGCAGAGCCACGGGGAATTCCTGGTGATCGGCAACGATTCCGCGTTTAACACGCGAAGTCCGTTTCTGGGCGCTTCCGAGATTCCCGGTTACTACACAGTTCAGTTCAATGGAGATCTGAGCGGTCCGTTAAGCAAGAAGGCTTCGTATTTTCTCGACGCGCAGCGCCGCACCATCGACGATTTCGAAGTGATCAACGCTGAACTTCAGCCCGGCGTGCCGTTCACGCAAGCGGTGGCCAATCCGAGAAACCGCACTAACGTTGGGGGCCGCGTGGATTACCAGGCCTCGACCAACAACACGCTGACCGTCCGCTTTCAATATTTTCGGGACACCGCCACAAATGATGGTGTGGGGCCGTATTCGCTGGCTTCGCGCGGCTATAACCTACTGAATACGGAGGAAACATTTCAGATTGGCAACACGCACACCTTCGGATCGAAAGTGGTGAACGAGACGCGCTTCCAATACATCCACGTAGCCGATAATCAGACGCCCCAGAATGGGGCGCCCGCAATCGTTGTTCCCTACGAATTTTCATCCGGCGGCAACGGTTCCGGCAAAGTGCTGGATACTCAGGATCACTACGAGTTTCAGAATTACACCTCGGTGGCTTTCGGTAATCATTTTCTGAAATTCGGCGCTCGCCTGCGGGATTTCAGCGAGGACAACAGCTCCACGGCGGGCTACAACGGCACGTTCACATTCTCTTCACTGGCTTCCTACTATGCCAACAGCCCGGTGCAGTTTGCGCTCACCACGGGCAATCCTTTCGCGAGTTCGAACCTGTTTGATGGCGGGCTGTTCGTGCAGGACGATTGGCGCTGGCGTCCCAACGTCACCATCAGCGGCGGGTTGCGCTTTGAAACGCAGACGGACATTCCCGATCACGCCGATTTCGCGCCGCGCCTCGGGTTGGCCTGGGGCATGGGGCAAGGCAAAGCGCAGGCTCCGCAAATGGTATTGCGCGCAGGATGGGGAATCTTCTATTCGCGCTTTACCGACGACTTGATTTTGCAGGCGGTGCGTCAAAACGGCGTGACCCAGCAGGAATATATCGTCACCAACCCGACGTTCTACCCGAACATTCCACCGGTGAGTGTTCTGCAGGCATCGCAATCGGGTGTGCCAACCATGTACGAGCTCGCGCCGAACTTGCGGACGCCCTACACGATGCAAACCTCCGTCTCTCTAGAGAGGCAGTTGTCCCGAGCCATCCGCATGACCGTGAGCTACGTGAACGCTCGAGGCGTTCACCAGCTCCTGACAAATAACGTGAACGCACCGTTTCCCGGCACCTATGTTATCGGCGATCCGCTAAGCGGGGTGCGGCCCAACGGCGTACTTGAAAACATCTACCAGTATCAGTCGGAGGGCGTCTACAAGCAGAACCGGCTGATGGCCAGCTTTAGCGTGCGCGCGGGCCCGGCGCTGAGTCTCTACGGCTACTACTCGCTGAGCTACGCACACGCCGATTCATTTGGCGCCGGAAGTTTTCCCACCGATCCTTACAATCTGGCCGTGGATTATGGCCGGGCATCCTTCGATGTGCGCCACCGGGTCTATGTGGGCGGCAATATGATGATGCCCTGGGGATTGCGCCTAAATCCGTTAGTCATGGCCAATTCGGGATACCCCTTCAACGTCACCACTCCTTTCGATATCAACGGAGACTCGATTCTGAACGACAGGCCGGCGCTGGTTTCCACCGCTACTTGCGCCGGTTTGCAAACCGTTGGCGTGAACATCTTGTGCACGCCGCTTGGGACATTCAACGAGTTGCCGGCGCCGGGGCAGACCTCTATCCCAGTGGACGCCTACGAGGGCCCGGCGTGGGTCGTGTTCAATCTGAAAGTCTCCCGAACCTTCGGCTTGGGTGCCCGAAAGGAAATGGCCGGAGATCCAGCAACGGGAGCCGCGCCGGGATCGAATGACGGAGCGCCTTCCTCGAGCCCACCGAGCGCACGACACGGGCGTGGATTTTTTGGCGGAGGGCCTTCCGCATGGGCCGCGCCAGTCGATCAGCGATACACCCTGACTCTCAGCGTGAACGCGCGCAATCTGTTCAATACCGTGAATGTGGCCTCGCCCGCCGGCAATCTCGGTTCGCGAAAGTTCGACACTTCGAACTCACTGACCTGGGGACCGTTCGGCAACGGGGAAGCGGTACGCATGATCCAGTTACAGGCACAATTCAGCTTTTGACTTGGGGAAGCCGTCGGTCAGAACCGGGACAATCGCCAATAGGGTATCAAGGGAAACATCGCTTATATGCTCGACGTTGACGTCCTGAATATGTCATATTCTCGCTAAGTAGAGACCAGGACGTTCTTCTTAAAAGCTGGATCGGCCAGGGAATTAACTGGTGCCGCTCGGGGTTCAGCTTAATGCGTGGGCGCTCAATAACGGGGAATTCGATGACTGAACAGACGGAACATCTAGACAGCGATTTTGAAGTGGCTTCCGAATCCCCTGAGCGAGGAAATGGAGGCGCCGCGCCTGGGCAACTGAATGACGAAAACGGATCGCGAGGCGACCAGTACAATCATCCCGCATCCGTCGCTCCGCAAAAGTGGCAGGCGAATGTGACGTCGGAAAGGACGCTCGCGGAAAGAGCCTACGCGGCCATTTACGGCGCGATTATGGACGGCACTTTCGTTCCCGGGGACCGATTACGCATCGAAGAGCTATCCGCCTCATTGCATATCAGTCCTACGCCTATCCGAGAGGCGCTGAACCGTCTTGAAGCGGCCGGGCTTGCGGAGCACGAGCCGCATCGCGGATCGCGCGTAAGTCTGGTTTCTTCCGACGAGTTCCGCGAGCTTTATGAACTCCGATTTATTCTGGAGCCGCTGGCGGCCGCTAAAGCCGCTGAAAACTTCTCCGCAAAGGATTCCGATGCAGCCAGGTCGCACCTCGATCACTTATCCGCGGCGCTGCAGGCGAAGCAAATTCCGGAGGCGTGGGAGGCGCATACCGCCTTTCATTTCACTTTGTACCGCGCGGCAAAATCGCGCTGGCTGGAACGCCTGATCAATCCGCTATGGGATAGTTGCCGGCGCTATCGCTTTCAGCAAAGCAATCTTCTCGCACATCCTGTACAAAACCGCGCGGAGCACGAAAAAATCCTAAATGCCTGCATGGAACATGATGCCGCCACTGCCTCCGTGGAGCTATACAATCACACCGCGCGGAATGCCAACGTTATCGCTATGGCCACTTATGGTGAGGAGTTCTTTCAACTCAAGGAGTAACGCCCGCCTGCTTTTCCTCTTCCTTGTGATCCCGAGCGGAAGGAAGTGGGCTCCGGCTAGGGGCGCCATAACGAAGTCGAGAAATGTGTATTCCCTTGTTGTTGACTTAATGTGCGGGTTCGTGGCTGGGTCATCCGCGGCTCGTTCCGGCGCGACTTAACTCTTCCTGCTAAGTAAGATGCGAACCGCATTGGTGTCCGTTGCTTCTCGCATCACCAATCTCTTGGCTTGCCTCGTGTAACAGTTCCATTCGATAGCGGCCGCATCGCGCAAGCATGTGGAAGGCAACGCTGCTCTTGCATAATTACATCCTAGTTTATAGACGAGCACAGTTTGTAGATGAGCATATGTCCCGTCCAAAGTGGGATTCGCGGGCGCCCGTTCGCGGAAGTAGGAGTTCGCTACCGATTCATCGTCGCGCATGCCCGCAGATGGAGGTTTGCGATGACTTCAGAAGGACAAACAAAACAATCTTGCAAAAAAGTTGAGATTCGGGTGGTATCGGCCAACGACCAGACGGCTCGAATACAAGGTGCTATTGCCCGCCGCGCTTTTTTTCATGCAGGTGACCACAATGTTGGGCATGAACTCGACAATTGGCGCCTTGCGAAATCTGAGTTGCTAAGGCCATCGTGTTTTGGCGAGATGATTCGCGATGACGCCATTTGGATTGGGATCGATACGCGGAAGCTTGTGGACGGCACAATTGAAGTGTGGGTTTCTCCTCGCCACGTCACTATCTGCGGCATAGCCCGCGACTCGCTCAGAGGCGGGACACTCAAGGCAGGTTCGCAAGAACAAGGCAGAATGGTTTTTCACTCTCTCGACATGCCGGTTGATATTGAGCCTTCGGCGGTCACCTCTGAGTTCAACGGCACCATGCTTGAAATTTGTTTTCCCAAAGCGCATGAGTTGGTGCGGCGTGATTTAGCGTCCTAAGTATTGCGATCAATCGCAGTTCGATCGGAGGGGCGTATTACCACTGGCAGTGCGCGTTAGAACCTTGTCATCAGGTGTTCGATACCTGCAGTGTTTGTCAAACAGCCGCCTTCCTGCGACTAAGCCGCCTTCCTGCGACTAAACTGATTCTATTGAACGGTCTTGGGACAATCTTTTTGCGGCGAGAACTGCCTTGGGCCTTACAACAGCAGCTAAGATTTCAGCTTACCTGCTCTTCGACTTACCTGCTCTTGGCCGTTGAGGTATTGGTATGCATCTCCGAGGGCTGCGTACGATATTGTTTGTTAGCGAAGCCCATCACTTACTCTTCGCCTTTGTCCTTGTGCCTCTTCCGAATCAGCGCTTCTGCGCGAATCTTAATTGAGCACTGATCGCAAATCGTATTCTCCGAAGGCCGACCGCACACATTACAAACGTGCCCTGCGTGTCCCGTGTGGTAGACACGCTGTTCCATGTAGGTCATCGTCGTACTCCTATACTGAATTAGACGCCAGAAGGCACACGGTGTTATCAGGAAATGAAAATAATTCTCCCCGCTGGGGGTCGAGTCCGCCCACGATTAACGACATCTTTACCTAGCGAATAGGTTAGTAATAGCCCGGTGCGGCCCTGATCGTTCAATTTTGGTTCAGTGTTGGTTTAACGGTGGCTCAACGCTAACATGCTTGCCGTGAACCGGGAACCCAGACTGGAGTTGCAGTTCAGCACCATCGACTCGTAACCGCCTAGAATGTGATACGCAGACGCAAGGCAAAGCTGCATGAGGATCGACGGCATTGTCCGGAAAGATCTGCTGACGGCGAGCTACTCCGATTTCAGAAGTTCCGCAACTGCCGTGCGACTTTTAAATCGTCACCGAGCGCCAGGGGCGCTTTTTGTAGCGATCGGATCCGGCCCTGCGCGTCAGGTCATCCGCATGGCTCTGCGCCTGCTTCCGCACCGCCCGCTCGTCGACGGTGCTCACCACTCCATCACGCATTACAAACTTCCCGTCGATCACCACCGTCGTCACCTCGTGTCCCAGCGCTGAGTAGACAATTGCTGATACCGGATGATGAATCGGCGTCATGAACGCATTTTGGTAATCGATTACGATCAAGTCCGCTTTCTTTCCGATCTCCACAGAGCCGATCTCCTTCTCCAGTCCCACCGCCCGCGCGCCGTCAATGGTCGCCATCTCCAGCACTTTTTCCGCGGTGATGATCGTCGCGTCCTGATTGAATCCCTTTTGGATCAGCGCCGCAAATTTCATTGCCTGGAACAAGCTGTGATTGTTGCTGCTCGCTGGGCCGTCCGACGCGATTCCCACGGTTACGCCTGCCGTGATCATCGCCGGAATCGGCGGGCATCCCGAAGCCAGATACATATTGCTGCACGGGTTGTGCGCCACTTTCGCGTCGTGATGCCGCAGGATGCGAATGTCGTGCTCCTTGCAATGCACGCAGTGCGCCGCCAGCACGTCCGGCCCCAGAAATCCGATCTCGCTCAGAAATTCCGTGTCGGTCATTCCATAGCGCGACGCCGTGGTTTGGATCTCAAACGTCGTTTCCGCCACGTGTGTGGTGATCAGCGCATGCTCTTCATCGGCCAGCTTGCGCGTCAGGCGATAGCCTTTTTCATCCATGGCCCAGATCATGTTTGGCGCCACGCCCACTTGCACGCGTCCGCCCAGCTTGTTGTAGCGGCGCATCTGCTCGCGCGCATCGCCAATCGCGTGTTCCGGATCTTCGATCAGCGCTCGGGGAACTCCATATTCTTCGCCGAAAGAGACGAACCCGCGGCACACGAACCCGCGCATCCCGGTTTCCTCGAATGCTTCCACCACCGCTTTGATCATTCCCGGCCGCGTGTGCACGTACATGAAATCGACCAGCGTGGTCACGCCCGAGCGGATCGACTCAACACAGCCGTGCATCGCGCCGGCGTGCGCATCTTCGGGCAACAGGTGCACCGCGCTCGGGCCGGTCATGCAGGTGAACCACTTTTTCAGGACCATGTCGTCGCCGAGCCCCTTCAGGAGCGTCTGAAAAAGGTGCGTGTGGGTATTCACCATGCCCGGCATCACAATCTTGCCCGCGCAATCAATCAGTTCGGCAGTGGGGTACCGGCGTTCCAGATCCTGCCGGGTGCCGATTGCGGCGATGCGATCTTTCTCCACGCAAACGCTGGCCTTTTCCAGAATTTCGCGCTTCTCGTTCATCGTGATCAGCCACGCGTCCGCCAGAATAAATGCCATATGAACACCCACCTTTCTGTAAGCAGGAGCTTTCCATACTGCCACTGTCGGCGTCGCGCTTCCGAATCAAAATTTTGATGCGCCACTGCATGGAAGGCTGAAGGTTGCGTGGCCACCAGGGGTGCCTCAGGGGTTAAAACCCCTGACAAACGGCTCGTTTTCGGCGCGGCTGAAGCCCGGGCCCTGACGGAGGTGAAAAGAAAAAGCAGATCCCTCGACACGCTGCGCGATCCTGATCGGGTCGCGAACAGCTTTCTGTGCCCCCTAACCGAGCGCGGCTGACTTGGATGACCGGCGCACTTGGGCTGGTGGCGAGTCGGAGGTAAAGAACGCGCTGATGGCGGAGTTGGCGGGCGAAAGCGCGGTGACGGAGCAAAAACGAAAACATCGAGAGACGTTCGTCGGAGTGTGGCCGCTCGTACGTAGTGGTTTTGGACAGCGACTTCGTCGCCGGGATTGCCATTACTGCGGCGAGGCAACGCACTCTTCGCAAAGGGCGCGAAGAGATGCGGCACCCGGCTGCGCGCTGATGGTTGCTATGCGGGTGAAATTTCCGACGCCGAGGCTATTTGCTCTGTCGATGCGGGGGCGGGCGGCAATTGCAGCGGAATTCTTGGGTCATCCGCGGAAGCTTTGCCAGCCTGAACCCAAGCAAAACGCGTCACCACAGATCCGGCCACTGCCGATACCGCCGCGACCTTTCGCAGATTGCTCTTGCGCCTTCCGCCGGCGAAAAGTGACCACACACGCAGCGCCAGCGGTAATGGTCCGGCCAGCATTCCACCGATGCGCGTCAGCCATCCGCTCTTTCCTTTTTTCAGTGGATTCAGCACCGGCTTTTGCCGCAGTTCAATCGACGCGCCGACTACCGTCTCCACTGCCGCCGACGCGATGCCCAGTCCATTCAGAGCAGGTGCCTGATGACCGCGCAATTCCAGAAGGGAAGCGGCAGTGCCCATTCCAGATGCCGCGAAATGGATTGGCAGTATTCCAACATTCTCGTTCCACACGGGCACTGCCGTGGCGCCAATCAAAACTCCCGTGTACGTCGCCAGCACCGCGCCTGAAATCACTGACAAGAATTCCGCAGCGTTCTCCAGGACGCGTAATCCCGGTCCGCTGCGGTAAAGGTCGAATCGCCGCCGCGTCAAGTCCAAAAAGCTCAAACCCGCAGTGCTACTTGAAAACGCCACCAGCGTCCACGATCCCATCGACATCGGGCTCTGAAACTTGAACACACGCAGCATATTCAAAAATCGCGAGGGCATGCCCAGATCGGCGATCAGCAGCGCAGGCGAAATGCTTCCACCGATGGCGGCCAGCAGCCGGGCGTCCCGCACCAGTTCATGATCCGCCCGCGTCAATTTCGCGAAGCTCGCCATGATTGATGCGGCTCCGGCGAATCCGCCGGTGAAGAAGTAGAAGGGAATTTCCCATTTCCATTGGGGAGCTTTCAGCAGCGGCACGCCGTAGTAGCCATTTTCAGCGGAGGCGCGCGCATCGACTCTCGCGTTCGGCGGCAGCGGCGCGCCTGCCGCGCGAATTCCATGGCCGTCCACGCGGCCATTTCGTTCCGCCTCGCGCCGCAATTCGTGCAATCGCGCTTCGCGAAGATGGCCCCCGGCATCCGGAACATAAATCTCGCTCATCTGCCTCGTCCTCCGCCCAGAAACGCGAGCAGCGCTCCTCCCAGCATCATTCCCGCGGCTACGGCCGCAGACGTCCAGCCCTTCCTCAAATAGACCGTTGGAATTTCCGGCTTAGGCGGCAAGTTGTAGGCTTTCGGATCGCCTCGCACGATAAAAAAGGCGTGGATCCCACCAACGCTGCTATCAACGGGATCGTAGATTTCGACATCCGCAAGACCCTTTGCTTTCAATTTCTCGACTCGCTCGCGCCCTTCTTGTCTCAAATCATCCAAATTTCCAAATTTGATCGATTCCGTTGGGCAAGCGGTGGCGCACGCCGGTTTCAATCCATCCTTCTGCCGGTCGTAGCAGAAGGTGCATTTGAACGCGCGCCCATCAGCCTCGTTTCGTTCCACGACTCCAAAAGGACATGCCACCACGCAGTACGCGCAACCGTTGCAGACGTCCGGCTGGATGTAAACTCCGCCGAATTCCGTTCGCACGATCGCTCCCGTGGGACACGCCTCCAAACAGCCCGCATTTTCGCAGTGCTTGCATACATCGGACGAAAATTCCCAGGACAACTCTCCCGGCGCATTCCCTCCGCGTCCCGCGTCTATTTCCCCTTCCACAAATTTCACGTGACGCCAGGTCGAATGTCCCAAGGCCAGCGTGTTGTCATAGGATTTTCCGGTCCATTGGAATCCGTCCGCTTTGATCCCATTCCATTCCTTGCAGGCGACTTCGCAGGCTTTGCAGCCGATGCACAGAGTGGAGTCGGTTAAGAATGCAGTGATTGTCATTTCGCCCGTTCTCCACCTGCGGCTGCTGCTTTTCCGCTTACCAGCGCGCGCCACTCTTCCACTTCCGCTTCGCCGCGCGCGCGCCGGCCAGGAATCAGGTTGCACAGCAGCGATTTTGTTTCCATGATGCGCACATTCGGTTCTTCGGAAATAGCCACTAGATCGTTCACCGCGTCGCCTTTCACCAGCCCTTTGTATCCCCAGTGGTAGGGAAGGCCCACTTGGTGCAGGATCTTTCCATCCATTTTCACAGGCTTCATGCGATCGGTGACCATCGCTCGCGCTTCGATCAGCCCTCGCGCGGTCACTATGGTGACCCAATCCCGATGCTCCACTCCCACTTGGCTCGCCAACTCAGGAGACATTTCGCAGAACAGCTCCGGCTGCAATTCAGACAAATGCGACAGGTAGCGCGACATTCCTCCGGCGGTGTGATGTTCGGTGAGCCGATACGTCGAAAGTATGTAAGGGAATCGCCGGTCGGGCGACTTCGAATAGGGGTTTTCAGCGCTCTCGAATTTCGCCGCGGCGGGATCGTTGAGTTGCTGCGGATAAATCTGGTTGGGAAATGGCGCTTCGAGTGGTTCGTAGTGCGTGGGCAGCGGTCCATCCTTCAGCCCGCTCGGCACCCATATCCATCCGAAGCCATCGGGATGCATGATGAACGGCTTGTCGCCCGGAATTGCGGCATCGCCCCTGGCATTTTCTGGCGGCTTGTAATCTGGTGGCTTGTCCTTCTTGAAGTCCGGCACATCGAGACCGGTCCACTCCTTCTTCGCGGCGTCCCACCAGACCAGTTTCTTTCGTTCGCTCCAGGGTTTTCCATCGGGCCGCGCCGAAGCACGGTTATAAAGAATTCTCCGGTCCGACGGCCACGCAAATCCCCAGCCGTGGCCGTAAAGATCCTTCGACTCCCGTTTTCTCGCGAGGTTTTCGCCCTCCCTCGGAAAAATGCCGGAATAGATCCACGCACCGCAGACCGTTGAGCCGTCCGCTTTCAATTCCGTATAGGACCGCACCTGCTTTTTCTCCGCGACGGTCCAGCCATTGATTTCGCGCAGCACTTCTTCCACTTCCGGTTCGCGGATCGCGCCCTCCACCGGATACTCCCAGGTCAACGCGCGTAGTCCTGCGTTTCGCGCTTGCGCATCGTTCTTTACCTTTTCCTTCAGCCGCTGCCCCAGGTGATAGATGAACCAGGTCTCGCTGCGCGCGTCGCCCGGCGGATCGACCGCTTTCACGTGAAATTGATTCAGCCGCTGCGTGTTCGTGAAGCAGCCATCTTTTTCCGCGTGGCCCGCGGCAGGGAAGAGAAACACTTCCGTTTCGATTTCTTCCGTAAACAGTTCCTTGCGATCGATCTCCGGTGAGTCCAGCCAAAACGACGCCGTCTCGGTCTCGACCATGTCGCGCACCACCAGCCACTTCAGTTTCGCCAGTGCTCTTCGCTCCAGCCCCGAGTTCGGCGCTCCCACCGCCGGGTTCTGACCCATCACGAACAGCCCTTCCACCTTTCCCTTGGCCATCTCCACCCAATAGCCCAAGTGTGAATGATCGCCGGTCACTCGCGGCAGCCAATCGAATCCCCAGCCGTTTTCCTTTGTGGCGGCATCACCGTAATACGCCTTCAGCAAACTCACAATGTACTTGTCGAAATTGTTCCACCATCCCGCCTTCGTCGTGTGTTTCTGCACGTATGCGTCGAAGTTCTTTGCATCGCTTTCGAAGAACGGCATGGGCAGATAGCCCGGCAGGATGTCGTATAGCGTGGGAATGTCCGTCGAGCCTTGAATGGAAGCATGCCCGCGCAGCGCCAAAATGCCGCCGCCAGGGCGTCCGATATTGCCCAGCAGCAATTGCAGGATGGCCGCGGCGCGGATGATCTGCACCCCATCCGAGTGCTGCGTCCATCCCACCGCGTAACAAATCACGCCGGTTTTGTCTGGTCCTGACGCGGAGCAAAAGGCTTCTGCGACCTCTTCGAATTGCTCCGGCGGAACGCCGCAGACCTTTTCCACCATCTCCGGCGTGTACCGCGAAAAATGCCGCTTCAGCACTTGGTACACGCAGCGCGGATTCTGCAGCGTGGGATCGAGGGTGTAAACGTTCTCTTCACTTTTTTCGCCGCCGCGGTCCTTGGCGTGCCCACCTCCTGCTGCTCCCCCTACGTCAGCGGACTTCTCAGGCGAGTCTTTGTAGGCCCAAGTCTCCGTCTTGTATTGTTTTTGCTCCGCATCCCATCCGGAGAAAAGACCGTTTAACTCTTCGGTATCTTTGAAGTCTTCGCGCAGGATCACGCCCGCGTTGGTGTAGTTCACTACGTACTCCCGAAAATCTTTATTGTTTTCGAGCACGTAGTGGATGAGTCCGCCCAGGAAAGCCACGTCGCTTCCTGCGCGCAGCGGCACCCAGATGTCCGCCATAGCCGATGTGCGCGTGAAACGCGGGTCCACGTGAATCAGCTTCGCGCCGCGTTCGCGCGCCTCCATGGCCCATTGGAATCCTACTGGGTGGTTTTCCGCCATGGACGAGCCCATGATCAGGATTGCGTCGGAGTGGATCAGATCCTGCTGCGCGGTGGTTGCGCCGCCTCGTCCGAACGATGTGCCCAGACCGGGCACCGTCGAGCTATGTCATATCCGGGCCTGGTTGCTCACGCAGACCAGGCCCAAACCCGCGGTAAAAAGCTTTTTGATGAGATAGTTTTCTTCATTGTCGAGTGTCGCGCCGCCGAGGTGCGCGACCGCCGTGGTGTTCATCACCACATCCCCGTCTTTTTTCTGGACGAAGGTCCGCTCGCGCGAATCCCATAGCCGGTCCGCGACCATATCCATGGCCGTTTCCAGATCGATCTCTTCCCATTCCTTTGACTTCGGCCTTCGGTACTTCACCTTCGTCAACCGGTTGGCATGCGTCAACAATTGGAAGCTGTCCGCGCCCTTGGGACACAGATGTCCACGCGAAATCGGCGATTCCGGATCGCCTTCGATGGAAATGAGCTTGCCATTCTTGTGGAACACGAGTTGCCCGCAACCCACTCCGCAATATGGGCACACCGAGCGCGTCACCTCCGCGCCTTTGTTCTTCCGCGCCAGATTTTTCGTCTGCTCGGACATCGCTTCCGGTCCGGTGCCGTCGCCGCCTTGCGCGATCTGCCGCATCACCGGCCACCGCATCAGCATCTCTTTGAGCATTTTCCCCGCCTGCGGAACTGCGCCAATTCTCAATCAGTATAGGAGTCACAGGAGGCGGTTCGCATACAGCCGTTTCCGTACTTTTGAACGCAAGTCTTACCGATGGCCGGGGCTGCTGCCCCAAACTCCAAAACCATCAAGACTGAGTCGCTTCGGGCTTGCGATGATTCGGCCTCGTTGCGCGCAATGATCGCTCTGTGCGTAATGACCTGGGGAGCGTAATTCGCGATATTCCGAACCGCCTCGGCGTAGGCCGAGTTCGGATCGCCGATGCCGCCGTTGTATGCGCCCACAGCTTTGCTTACAGAAACGCGCCACCGTCAGAATGTCCTGAGAAAGCAGTTTTGCTTGCTTCAAGGTAGGAATCGGCAGCAACGGATCGTCTCGTCTCAAAACCCGCGCATCGGGATTGCAGTTAGTAGGTTGTTATCGACCCGGAGGAAAAGTTGGCGGCAGTCCGTACCGTCCAACCCGCCGCAAAGCGACAAAACCCGCGATTCCATGGTTTTTCTCGTGCGTATCCAGTTGAAGTAGAGATACGCGTTTGTAAGGCGCCGTAATCTCCCACTCGGGCCATAAGCACATCGGTGGGCATAGCGATACCCACTCGCCCGTCACACAGAAACACGGTGGGTTCCGGTTCACGAATCTTTGGCAACTGCCGGGGCCAAAGGCGAATACCCATCCAGACGCAAGCCGCAGCCACAATCGCTGTCAGCAACAGCGAGCTCCATCTTGTTATCCGCCTTGTTATCCGCGTGAACTGCACGTTCGCGCTCCCATTCGCAGCACTCGGGGCGTAAAATTATTTTAGCCCTGCCCGAGGCTCGCACAGCTCCAAAGAGCTGCCCGCATCGCCGGCGTCTTGCCGCGAAGAGACACCGTCACTCACAGAATTTGCTGTGACGTTGCTACCCAAAGGGAGACCCACATGGAATATGTGTTGAAGAATTGGCACGGCTGGATGTGGTCCGCCGTCATTCTCGGCGGCGCGGTCATTCTCGCGCTCGTTGTTCATCGCGTCCTGTTTATGATCCTGAGGCGCCTTGCGAAACGCAGTGGAAGCGTGCTCCTCAAGTCGCTTGTGGAACATAGCCAGACGCCCACAGCGTGGATTCTCCCCGCTTTAGCCTTGCTTATTGCGGTGCCCACTGCGCCGCTCCCCAAAAATGTTCTGTCGCCGATAGAACATGGTGTCGGCTTGGCGCTCATGGCTGCGCTTGCCTGGCTCATCATTTTGTTCAGCGAAGTCGTCTCCGATGTAATTGCCTCGCGCTACCGCGTGGATGTTGCCGACAATCTCGCAGCGCGCAGGGTGCAAACTCAAATAGAGGTTCTTCATCGCATCGTTGTGGCCGTGGTTGGCATAGTTCACCCTCGCTCTGATGCTCATGACCTTTCCTGCCATCCGGCAGATCGGCGCTGGTCTGCTCGCATCTGCCGGCTTGGCAGGCTTGATTGTCGGCATGGCCATGAAGAACACGCTTTCCAGTTTGATCGCAGGCATCCAGATTGCCTTCACGCAGCCTATCCGGCTGGAAGATGCCGTTGTGGTTGAAGGCGAGTGGGGATGGATTGAGCAGATCGAGATGACCTACGTGGTGGTTCGCATCTGGGATTTGCGCCGCCTCATTCTGCCGCTGTCCTATTTCATCGAACATCCTTTCCAGAATTGGACCCGCCAAAGTGCCGATCTGTTAGGTGCGGTGACTTTGAATGTGGATTACACCGTACCTGTCGAAGAGGTCCGCAAAGAGTTACGGCGCATCGTTGAATCCACCGACAAATGGAAGGGAGAGGTTTGCGCTCTGCAAGTCACCGATGCCGACAAGCAAACCATTCAATTGCGCGCCTTAGTAGACGCGCGTGATTCTGGAACGGCTTGGGACCTTCGCTGCTACGTTCGCGAAAAACTGATCCAGTTCCTTCAGGATAAGTATCCGCACGCGTTGCCCCGGCTTCGCGCCGAATTCACGCACTCGAAAGGCCAGGCCGTCACAGCTTCGTAGGACTGCGGCAACTTAACTCGCTCGATTTGCTTGGTTTTCGGCTTTACCTGATTGCCCCGCGTAGAAACTGTAGAAGGCGATCCGGCAGATACTGGATCGCTCAATTTGCGGTTCACTGTCAAATCATCCTGCGCATCTAACTGAATGTTAACTACAAATGGCTGAACTAAAGGAGGTGCTTGAAATGATTGGAATGAATTTTGCCGCTTTCTTCACGCTTCTGATTGTCTCTTTCATCGCCGCGATCATCATGCATTCCGCCATTGGCTATCGCGTCCGGCAGGGCGCCGATGGCTTCTGGGCAAAATGGATCGTGGGATGGATAGGTGGCTGGCTTGGTAGTCCCGTTTTTGGACATTGGTGGGTCCATGTTGGCGGCGTGTTCATTATTCCGGCGCTGCTGGGTGCGTTTGCAGGCGCCTTTTTGCTGGCTTTTTTGCCCAAGGCGCAAGCTACGGTCTACACCATGGCTCCGAAGGCAACTTCCATTACTGCTGCTCCCGATGTCTTGAGAAAAGTGGGCTAAAGGCTATTCGCACGACCTACTGGCTGTCGCGACTGGCTTTTGAGTGCGGTCGCGGCAGCCAGCGGCCTTAAAGAGTTCGCGAACTCCCGTATTCGCTTCCTGCACACCCCTTGCGGTCGTATGCGCAAATGTGTAACGTACCGCATGGCGACCGGCACAAGCTTTGATCAGCGGGATCAGCCTCTTTCCTCCGGTATTTCTCCTGGTGTTGAATCTCAAAAAGATTATGGATTGCGTCGCGAAGTTCTCTCCCCTTTAGAGACTCTCGCTCAATCCGTTTCCACCATCGCTCCGACATGTACCCCCGCCGCCACCATCCCGCTTGTCTGCGCGCTCGCAGGAAACGGCACTTGGCTCGCCTATGTGCTGGCCACCGTCGCCATCCTGCTGGTGGCTTGGTGTGTAGGGCGCTTCGCCCGCTATTCATCGTCACCGGGCTCGCTCTATAGCTATGCCAATCTGGTATTACCATCGTGGGTTTCTTCCATTGCCGCTTGGAGCTTGTTGCTCGCGTATGTCGGCACGGCGGGCAGCGTGATCGGAGGCTTCTATGACTACTTTCTCGTTTTTATCCGCAGGCCCGGCCACCACCCTTTCCTCGCCGCACTTCTCGCAGTGCTTATAACCGGAGTTTGTATCTGGATTAGCTGCCGCGACGTGAAAATCTCCGCCCGGGTCATGCTGTGGATCGAAGTTACCTCTGTCCTGATGATCGTCGTCGTTGTCGCTCTGGTCCTGGCACACCAGGGCTTTCACATCGATGCCGACCAGCTTCACCTTCGCGGCATGACCGGCAGCGGTTTGCGTCTCGGCCTCGTTCTAGCCATATTCAGTTTTGTGGGATTCGAGAGCGCTACAACACTGGGCGCCGAGGCCAAAAATCCGCTAAAGACCATTCCTCGCGCTGTGATGCAAAGCGCTGTTCTGGGAGGAGTTTTTTTCATTGTTGCTGCTTACACCGAAGTTCTTGGATTTCGCATGGCCGGGCAGGACCTTGGCGCAAGCCCTGCGCCATTTCACGTGCTCTCCGCTATCGGAGGACTTCCTTTGCTCGGTTCGTTCATTGATGTTGGCGTTCTCTTCAGCCTTTTCGCCGGTAGCCTCGCTTGCATCACAGCGGCGGCGCGCGTGCTGCTGCTCATGTCCCATCACGGACTGGCCCACAAATCTCTTCGCGCCACGCACGTCATCCACGACACGCCGCATCGCGCCATCATCATCACCGGCATCGCTTCGGTTGCGCCGGTTGCATTCCTGGCCCTGCGCGGAGCCAGCGGCCTCGACATTTATGGCTGGATGGGGTCGCTGGCCACCTACGGCTTTATCGTCACCTACGGCTTGGTTTCGCTCGCGCTGCCTCGCTACCTCCGCTACAACGGCTATCTGAGTCCCATGGGCCGCGTCATTACCTTGCTCGCGTCTCTCGCTATGCTCCTCGCGCTGATTGGCAACTTGTATCCCGTTCCCGAAGGCCCGTATGGCAAGCTGCCGTACATTTATCTCGCTTACCTCGCTGTGGGTATGCTCTGGTTCGCCCTGCGCCGCAATGCCAGTTCCGATTCCCAGCCATCGTGACCTGGATCTCAGAGCTGTAGTTCCTTGTCCTCCTGCACCAGCAGCACCAGCACGATCCCCACCACCGTGAACATCCGAAATGCCGCGTCCTGTCCGTTCCAGCTTTTCGACTGCCACATCAAAAACCACTCGCCTCCCACGCTCAGAAACGCCACGAGCCACATCAGCAAGCTCAATGTCAGTCCCATGATCGCCACCCGCTTTGCCGCCTGAAAAGTTTCCGCCGTGGCGCGCAACGCGCCGGCCAGCTTCACCGCGCCGGCCCAGCACAAAATCATGGTCAACGTTTCCCAGGTGATGATCGACAAATAAAACGCCGTGTGCATGGCCGGTGAATTGATTGCGCGCCACATGCCGTGGTTTCCTGGGAACGTCGAATCCATCATCAGCACATGCCGCACGAACTGGTAATTCGAGTTGTAGTCCGTGGTATTGTTCACCACCACGAACAAATAAAAAAATGCGACTCCGAATACCAGCAGCGTTTTGGCCACACGCAGCGTCATGGTTTCTCCGGCACAACGAATGTCGCAAAGTATTCGCGCAGCGCCCTCACCGTCGCCTGGTCATACCCGCGGTTCCCCGGCATTTCCGCGTTCTTATTCATTTTTTTTGGATCGCGCACGTAACTCTCGAAGTAGGCCGGATCGGCATTCGCCCATGCCGCCAGTACCAGCCAGGGCCTTCCCGACTTTTGCCCGCCCTCACTTCCCGCGTTGTGGCAGCGATAACAATTCTGCTGTGCGATGAGATAGCCCTGCTGCACCGCTTCATCTTTGGAGTGGGACCCGCGTGGAGTGATGGCTCCCATCACCGTTTTTTCGTCGCGAAATTCCAGCCGCACCACGCCCCAGGGAATTTGTGCTTCGTCACTATGGCTTAGCACCCGAAAGCTTGGTGCAAATTTTGGATGCGAGATCATGTAGGGGCCCATATCGTACTTGTGCGTTTCCGGATCCTTCGGCCACCTGCCTGGCGGCTCGCCATTTACCCGTAGCACCAGCTGCGGATGATGCGCCGCAATATACGCGCGCGGATAATTCGCCCGGTACTTATCGTCGCAGATCGCCACCACAAGATCGCTGTTCGCGCCGGCCCCGATCGTCTGCGCCAGTTTTTCCAGCGGCACGCCGCTTACCTTGGTTCCTTTCGCAAAATCGGGATCGTCGTTGACCGTATATGTTTCGAGCGGCAGCGCCAGCAGGGCATCGAGAGTCACATAGCGCGTGCTTCCGGCCGGAACTCCTGCCAATTCTCCGCCCACCTCCAAATCCGACGCGGCGTGCCGCGTTTCGCTTAGTTCCAGCTTCGGCGCGTCTGCCGCCAGCGCCACCGCAACGCACAAGAGCGCAGCCGCCAATCCCGCCATCATTGTTTGCATAATCCCTTGTATCTCACGAGTGCTCACGCACAAGGAACTTTTCCGGAATCAGAGAATCTATTTGAAGGATTTGTTTTTCCTCTGGATCATCTCCTTCTTTGCCTCCTCTACGCTTGTCCTCCGTGCTAAATTACTTTTCCATTTTCCAAACGGAGAAATTGCCAGTTCATGCCATCTGCTGCTGCCGCGCGGCTTCGCGAACTCAATCTCACGCTGCCCGCGCCTCCTACCCCGGGCGGCAACTACTTGCCCGCCAAAACCGTCGGCAATCTCGTTTTTCTTGCTGGCGTTATTTCCATTGGGCCAGACGGGGTCATCGCTGGCACCGCCGGACTCGACCGGACCGTCGATGACGGCTACGCCGCCGCGCGCCACTGCGCACTCATGCAACTTGCTGTTCTCGAGCGCCACCTCGGTTCGCTCGACGCGGTGAAAAGTATCGTCACTGTGAACGGCTACGTGAACGCTGTGCAAGGCTTTCCCGATTCGCCCAAGGTCATCAACGGCGCGTCCGACTTGTTCATCGAAATCTTCGGCGAATCCGCTCGTCACGTGCGCGCCGCCATTGGCGTCTCCGCGCTGCCGCGCAACGCGCTGGTCGAACTGCAAATGTCTGTCGAAATTTAGGAGCTCCTCTACTCGAATGGTCCAACACAATCTTTCCGCCAGGCCCACTCACTCCCGCTGGAACCGCGCGCTTCCTCCGCGCCTTACCATCGCTCCGGGCGATACCGTTCACTTCGAATGCGTCGATTCGAGCGGCGCGCAGGTTCATCCCGGTATGAATGTGCAGCAGTATCTGGCCATTGACCGCAACCTCATCCACGCGCTCACCGGGCCGGTTTACATTGACGGCGCGCAGCCCGGCGACGTGCTCGAAATCAATGTTCTCGAAGTCGCTCACAAAGGCTGGGGTTGGACCAGCGTGGTCGAAGGTCTCGGCTTTCTCAAGCACCGCTTCGACAGGCCCTACATCTTCCTCTGGGAACTCGAAGCTGAAGTGAGCCGCTCGCTCGCGCCCGCGACTGTTCCGCTGCGCCCTTTCTGCGGCGTGATGGGCGTTGCTCCCGCTGAAGATGGCGAATTCCGCACGCGCCCGCCTGGAATTTTCGGCGGCAACATGGACGTCCGCGAACTTTGCTCCGGCGCCACGTTGTATCTTCCCGTGCAAAATCCCGGCGCGCTCTTTTCCGCAGGCGACGCACACGCTGCGCAAGGTGACGGCGAAGTCTGCATTAACGGTATCGAATGTCCCGTCGACGCCACGCTGCGCTTTCAGCTTCACAAGCAGCGCAATCTTCCCGGCCCTCTCATCGATTCCGCTCCGCGCACCAAACAAGACACCGAAACCGCCTGGATCGTGGTGGAATCTGCCACGGACGCCACTCATGCCGCGCGCGAAGCCACCCTGCGCATGATCGATCTACTCGTCGATCGCTGGGCCTTCAGCGACGTGCACGCGTACCTGCTTTGCAGCGTCGCCTTGCACCTCAAGTTCAGCCAGGTCGTCAATGAGCCTATGTTCACCGTCAGCGCGTCGATTCCCAAAACCGTTCTGCCCGCGCGGAGGCTCTTCTGACTCGTCATTGTTTGCGCTCGTCATCTCGAACGAAGGTGAGGATCTGCATTTTCTTACCAGTTCTAGTCACTGAGGGACAACCATGTCATCTCCTGCCGAACTACTGATTAACGATCCCGAAACTCTCGCCGAACTCCAGGCGCTCTACCCGAAATACGAAACCGCCCTAGTCACGAACGATGTCGACACGCTTACCCGCATGTTCTGGGCTTCGCCGCATGTTATGCGCTTTGGAGTTACAGAAAATCTCTACGGCATCGATGAAATCGAAGCGTTCCGCAAAGGCCGCTCACCCGCCAATCTGGAACGCACCATGCGCCGCCTCGACATCGTTACCTTCGGCAAAGATTACGGCAGTGTCACGCTCGAATTCGAGCGTAGCGTCAATGGCAAAACCACCCAGGGCCGCCAAAGCCAAGTCTGGGTGCGGTTTCCGGAAGGTTGGCGCATTGTTGCCGCTCACGTTTCCGTTCTTCCGTCATAGTTTCCCGTAACACGACAAATACTTAATAAATCCTTCAGCTAAACTGACGCCGCTCCTACTCCTTCGACCTGCTATACAACTAAAAATCGAAATAATTGATCCTCGCTATCGAAAAGTTGCGTTTCTCTTTTCGCCCTTGCTCGCGTAGGTTCATTGCACATGAATCATTCTGGGTGTCAGTTCACATGGGGCGTAGACCAGCAGTACAGCAGGCCTCGGATCAAAGCCCTCGGATGAGGACAAGACTTTCCGCTGGAGGAATTTAAGAATGTTAAAGCGAATGTCTCTATTTTCTTTTGCAACGCTCCTCTGGATATCCTTGGCCCTAACTCAAGGCGCTTCCGCGCAGCAGACCTTGGGCGGCATCACCGGCACAGTCACTGATGAATCCGGCGCGGTGATCCCCGGCGCCACGGTTACCGCTGTGGGTGATCAGACGAAATTGACGCGGACGGCCCAGTCAAGCGACACCGGCGCGTACCTGTTCACCAATCTCCCCATCGGCACCTACACGATCACGGTGACACATACAGGTTTCGATACCCTCAGCATTCCTATGATTCAAGTACAGGCGGATCGCACCGCTACCGTGAATGCGATGTTGAAAATCGGCGAGGTCGGCCAGACCGTCACCGTCGAAGAAACTCCTCTTGTGAACGCCGTCGATACAACGAACGGCTATGTTCTGGAAAAGCAGCAGCTCGAGAATATTCCTCTGCCCACCGGCAGCTTCACCGGCGTTGCCATTCTTTCTCCCGGAGTGAACGCGGAGCTTTCTCCAGGCACTGGCGCGAATGCCGGACTGGGTAATCAGCCCATCTGGGCCAACGGCCAGCGCGATACCAGCAACAGCTTCCTGCTGAACGGCGTTGACGCCAGCAACCTGTTCAACGGCAAGAGCACCAGCTCCGTTCCGTCCGCGCGCATCGTGAACAACACGGGTATCGGCGGAGCCAGCAGCACCACTGCCGAAGTGATTCAGAGCAGCGCCTCTCCCTATCTGGCCATTGGGCAGGCACTGCCCACGCCCGCTCCCGAAATGCTCACCGAAGTCCGCGTGAACACCTCCATGTATGACGCGCAGCAGGGCTCCACCAGCGGCGCGCACATCGACATGAGCACCGCCTCCGGCACCAACCAGATTCATGGCAGCGCCTACGTCCACCGCGGCACCGATTGGCTCAACGCCGCTCCCTATTTTTTCAAGGACGACACCAACATTCCGCTGAGTGACAAAGTTCCGCAGCTGCATCGCTATCTCGCCGGTGGAACATTAGGCGGACCGCTGAAGAAGGACAAGCTGTTTGGTTATGTGGCCTATCAGCATCTGCATGATTCGGACCAGGAGATCGGCACATCGCGCCTTGTTGTGCCTTTCGGTTTGAACAGCACGAATAGAACCGCTGCTGGACTTGCCGCAATTTCCAACGCCAACTTCGGTACCTCTCTCGGCGCCGCCGATATCAATCCCATCGCTTTGAAAATCATGCAGTTCAAGCTGCCCAATGGTCAGTACATGATTCCGAACGATGACGGCAACGCTCCGACCCTGAACTTCCCGGAGAACGCCATCATTCCGGGCACCGCCTATTTCATTGCCGATCAGGTCACCAGCAATATCGACTACATCGTCAATTCAAAAGACACCTTGGCTCTCAAATATTATTACCAACACGATCCCACCACCGCGCCCTTCGCCTATTCGAGCGTTCCGGGTTTCAACCAGCATCTCGATGCCGGAAGCCAGGTGGCCAGCATCAACAACACTCAGACCCTCAGTCCCAACATGAGCGTCACGGAAACCTTTGGCTTCATTCGCGAGAAAATCTACAGCACGATTGGTCAGCCCTTCACTCCACAGCAGCTTGGCATCAACACCTTTGGCTCGACCACGTTTCCCGGCATCACCATCCTTGATATGCTCGGCAACAATTCCCCTAACAACGTAAACTTCGTAGCCAATGCCGGTGAGAACATCGGCATGGGCGCGCAGGCACAAAGCGCCTTTACCGGAGTGTTCCAGAACCGCTGGATGCCTTCGGCCAGCGCCACCTGGACACACGGGAAACATACCGTCACCTTCGGCGGTGCATTCGCATACACCCAACTGAACGCCCGCGATGAGCGCCCGAACAATGCAGGCATGGTCGCTTTTGCGGATTTCTCGCAATTCCTGCAAGGGCTGGTGACGTCCTATACCTCGGATGGTTTTATCACCACCGCCTTCACCCAGGGCAACGCTAACCGCTACTACCGCGCCGATCAGACCGGCGAATACGTTCAGGACAAATTCCAGTTCAAGTCGAATCTCAGCATCACGGCGGGCATCCGCTTCGACTGGAATGGCGGACTCACCGAGAAAAACGGCAAACTCTTTAATTTTGACCCGTCCAAGTATTCGTATAACGACGCTAGTGGCCAAATCACTTCCACTGGATTTATCGTTGCCGGCAACAATCCTCAGTACCCAACGGCCGGTGTGAGCAATACCACTTTGACCGGCCGTCAATGGGGTGTCGCCCCTCGTATCGGCATCGCCTGGAGTCCGAAGAAGTTTAACGACAAGGTAGTTGTCCGCGCCGGCTGGGGTATCTACTACGATCGCGGCGAGCTCTTCTCCTACCTGTCGCCCGGCTTCGCCGCTGGTGTTATTGCGGGTGGTCCGTTCGGGGTGAACCAGTCGCCGCCATGGGTCAATTCGCAGGTTTGCTCGTCCATCGGCAGTTTCTACGAGGGCTTCATCCCAACCTGCGATCCGACGTCGCCCACTGGTGGTTCGTTCGCGAATCCTTGGGGCGCAACGCTCGGCCCGGCGCCTACCGGTAACCCGGCGAACATCGGCAGCTTGCTGCCGAACCAATCTCAGATCGTCAATGGTTCGCCGCTGTTTTCTTTCGGGGTTTACAACCGCGCCAACAAATTGCCTTACACCATGAACCAGACGCTCGACATTCAATGGCAGCCTCGCAATGACCTCGCCTTCGAAATCGGCTACGTAGGCAATTTGGGCCGGCACGAAATTGTGCCTTTGCCCTTTAACCAGGCTGGCATCGCCAGCCCGAGCCATCCGATTCACGGCCAGACCTACACCTATGGCTACCAAGTCGTGGACGACACCTTCACTCCGATCAATCTGCCGAATGGCCAGCCCTATCTGAACACCTACGAAGGCGGCAATATCGATCTTCGTGTTCCTTACGTCGGTTACTCCGCGGAATCCGAGTCTTACACCGCCGCGGGCATCTCTGCCTACAACGCGCTTCAAACTCACGTGGAAAAGCGCTTAAGCCATGGACTGCAGGTGGGTTTCTCCTACACCTACTCGCACGCGCTCGATGAGCAAAGCGCCATGGGCCTCTTCTACAACGGGAATAACCCACTCGACCTGCGCGAAGCCTATGGAAATTCGGACTTCGACCGCACTCACGTGATCAACTTCAACTACACCTATCAACTGCACAACTTCTTCCAGGAAAATTCGGTGGCGGGCAGATTCGCTGACGGCTGGGCCATCAGCGGCATCACCGTTCTGCAAAGCGGGCAACCCTACAGCGTCATCGACTACTCCGGCGCCGTGGGCAGCGTCTACTACGGCGTGTCCGACGGCATCACCAACCCGATCGTGCCGCTTGCTCCCGGTTGCACTCCTCAGAACGCCGTAACCGGATTTTCTGGCGCGGGTTTACAGCCGGCGCTCAACCCGAACTGTTTCACAGTTCCGTTGATCGCGGCCGGTTCTCTCGGCGGCGCCATTCCGTCGAACGACCCGTACGAGACCGGCTTCACCAGCGGACAGCGCAACATCTTCCGTCAACCTTGGCAGCGCCGCGCCGATATTTCCCTGTTGAAGACCACCAAGCTGACCGAACGCTTCTCGCTCAAATACACGCTCGACGTGTTCAACCTGACCAACACGGCCAGCTTTGACATTCCCGTCGACAACATCGACCAGAACCTGTTCTTCAACGGCTTCCCGACGGCGGGAACGTCTCCATTGCCTTGCGGCGGCTCGAATTTTTACGCGTGCCCCACGGCCAGCGGCTTGGGCATCACCAACAAAACCATCGGCAGCCCGCGGCAGGTGCAGATGTCTCTGAGCGTGCTGTTCTAACTGCAAAGCGGTTTCAGTTTTGAGGGAACGGCGGGCGAAAGACCGCCGTTTCTTCTTCTTTGCGCGGATTGTGTTTAAGCGCGGATTGCGTTGAAGAGGGAAGTGTTACTTCTACCGTCCGGCCTCTTCGAAGAACGAATGTGAGCATCTGCGGTTCGGTTTCTGTTGTTTCTCGTTGTGCCCCCGAGCCGGTCGCGCCTTCTGCGGCCGTGTCGAGGGAGCTGTATTTCCTTTCACGATTCGCTTGGGCCCGCCCGCTTCAGTCCACTTTCACTTCAACTTTCGGAAAATCCACCCCACGTAGAGTGCCGCCAGAAGAATCACCACGCTTGAAACGATCCAGTAGTTGCGAAAGCTGCTACTTGGCTCTGGGGTGGCATCTTTTAACATGCCGTTTCTTCCTCCTCCTCAAAACTGGCTCTATCCGGTCGATCCAGACTTATTCTGTACGAGATAGGCAGACACAACAAAGTAAGGCAAAATGAACAACCTCGTTCCGGATTTCAAATTTTTGTTGTATGCATTTGTGCGCAATAGAAGGTTCCGTTGACGCAGCCATCTCTAGACAGCCACCCGAGCAAAACCCTCGCGGATTTTGCTGCCAATCTCCGTTTTGAAAATATTCCCGGGCCGGTTCTGCGCCGCGCCCAAGAGCTTTTTCTCGACTGGATCGGCTCCGCTCTCTCCGGCAAAGGCGCGCGCCCGGTTGAGGCAATCGAGCATTTCGCCCGGCAAATGGGTCCCTCCAGCGGCGAGTCCGAAATCCTGGTCTCGCGCCGTTTCACTTCGCCCTCTTTCGCCGCCATGGTCAACGCTGCGTCTTCTCACTTCACCGAACAGGACGATCTTCACAACAGCGCCGCGTTCCACCCCGGCACCGTTGTTTTTCCTCCTGCGCTCGCGGTCGCGCAAGCCATCGGTAGTTCCGGCGCCGAATTGCTCACCGCCGCTGTTGCCGGCTACGAAGTTGGCATCCGCGTGGGTGAATTTCTGGGCCGCTCACATTACAAAGTCTTCCACACCACCGGAACTGCCGGCACCCTCGCGGCCTCAGCCGCCGTGGGACGCCTCTTGCGCCTTTCCCCCGAGCAGATGCTCCACGCCTTCGGTTCCGCAGGCACACAAGCTGCCGGTCTTTGGGAATTCCTGCGCGACGCCGCCGACTCGAAGCAATTGCACACCGCAAAAGCTGCGTCCGATGGATTGCTTTCCGCGTATCTGGCCAAGGATGGCTTCCGCGGCGCCCAACGCATTCTTGAAGGCGCGAAGGGCATGGGTGCGGGATTTTCGCGCGACTCCGATCCAACAAAACTCACCGACCGTCTCGGCGAGCGCTGGGCTCTTCTTGAAACCTCTTTCAAATATCACGCGTCCTGCCGCCACACGCACTCCGCCGCGGACGCCATGCTGCACTTGATGAATCACAATTCGATCCAGCCTGAATCGATTACCCGCGTGACCGTGTACTTATATCAGAGCGCCATCGACGTGCTCGGCCCGGTCGTCGACCCCCAAACCGTGCATCAGGCGAAGTTCTCCATGGGCACCGTGTTGGGTCTGATCGCCTTTTTCGGCCACGCTGGCGTCAGAGAATTCGAAACCTCGTTCAAGGATCCGCGCGTCGCCGCCTTCCGCGAAAAAGTATCCATGGAATTCGATCCCGAAATCGAAAAACTCTACCCACATCGCTGGGGCGCGAAGGTCGTCGCGCATACGGCCGACGGCGGTGTGCTCGAATGTCGGATCGACGAGCCTAAGGGCGATCCCGGCAATACTCTCACGCGCGGCGAACTCGAACAGAAAGCGCTGGTGCTGGCCGAATACAGCGGCGCCGCCACACCGGACGAAATGCGCGCCCTGTTTGCAACCATCTGGGAAATGGAACGCGTGGGCAAGGTCGAGGCGCTTCTGCCCGCGTTCGAGCGTTCCATTCGTTGATGCCGCCCGCTGCTGCACGGTCCGGTAATTCGCTTCGATCTCACTGGCCCAGCCCCGCCGGAGCCGCCACATACCCTAAATTCCACTCGAAGCTCGCCTCTGCACCGTGCACCTTTCCGCACTGGACGCCTCTATCTTGCTTCGCCGCAACTCCCGCCGCTGCGCTGTTCGGCCAGGATCTGCCCCAACTCACCCGTCCTGAGCGGACTAAAGTGCGCCCCGAGGGGTCTGCTTTTGTTATTTCCATCGCGCAACTTCCTTGTCATTTCCCTCCGCCTGCCGTAAATTGAAATCTCACCCCAGGGAGTTTGTGAACCGAGTGCCTCGCTCCAAGTCCAAGAAGACATCGCGGGAATCCAGATCAAAATCCGGCAAGCGCACCTCCAAGTCCAAGGTGCTGACCATGCCCTCGCATCGTGTGGAAATTCCCGTCAGCGAGCGCGACCATCTCGCCGGCGAATGGTTCACTAAACTGGTTGCGCTTCAGGAGCGCCTTTACAGTCCCGGCGGCTGCCCTTGGGACCGCGAGCAGACCCACGAATCGCTGCGCAAGTATCTGATTGAGGAAACCTACGAAACCCTCGATGCCATGGAGTCCGGCGACCCGCGCAAATTTGCCGAGGAATTGGGAGACTTGCTTTTACAGGTGGTCTTTCACGCCATCGTCGCTGAACAAAACGGCAGTTTCACCATTTCCGATGTGATCGAGTCTATCCACTCGAAAATGGTTCGCCGCCATCCGCACGTTTTTGGCAACGTCGAGGCCAGCGATTCCGCCGCCGTGCTCAAGAATTGGGAGCAGATCAAGGCGCAGGAGCGCGCCGCTGAAAAATCGCTCGCTGCGGCATCCGGAAAGGTCAGCAGCGCGCCGGAGCCCCTGGCCGATTCGATCCTCGGAGGTATTCCGCGCTCGCTTCCAGCGGTACTTGAGGCGTATCAATTAGCTCGCCGAGCTTCGCGCGTTGGCTTTGACTGGCTCAATCTTCAGGAATTGCTTGAAAAACTGGATGAAGAAATCCTTGAGCTTCGCGAAACCGCACCATCTCTCACTGCGGAAGGAGCTGCCTCCGCGAAGGCTTCCTCCAGAACGGAAGAGGAGGCGGGCGATTTGCTCTTTACCGCGGTCAACGTGGCGCGTTTTCTCGGCGTCGATCCCGAAGTTGCCCTGAAGAAGTCCAATAAAAAATTCAAGCAGCGCTTTCAGTGGATGGAAACCGCCTCCGAGAGTAAAGGTTCGCGCTTTTCCGACCTTCCGCGTGCCCGCATGGAAGCTCTTTGGGATGCGGCCAAGTCGAAGTCGTAGTCCGCCGCAACGGTCCTGTGCTGTCCGCCTTCAGTTCCGGGCCGCCGCAAAAATGGTTTTGTTTTTCGCGACACGGCATTTAAACTGCCCCATCAATGATTCCGGGCCCGTCGCCTTCTGGCATCGAAATTCGGCACTGCAACACGCTTGATGAGTTCGAGGAGTGCGTCCGTCTTGAGCACCTCACCTGGGGGCCCGAACTTGCCGAGCCCACCGGCATGTTCGTGGTCGCGCGCCACACCGGCGGCCAGGTTTTCGCCGCTTACGAAGGCCCGAACATGGTCGGATTCACCCTCGCCGTCGTCGGCACCCGTGCCGGAAGGATTTTCCTTCACTCGCATCAGACCGCCGTGCTTCCCGAATATCGCGACCGGGGTATCGGCCGGTCGCTGAAACTGTTTCAACGCGACGACGCTCTGCGCCGCGGCATTAATCTGGTCGAATGGACCTTTGATCCCCTCGAATTGAAGAACGCCTACTTCAACTTCGTTCGTCTGGGCGCCGTCGTCCGCCGCCTGATTCCCAATTGCTACGGCATCACACCCAGCCCGCTCCACGCCGGAATTCCCACCGATCGCCTCGTTGCGGAATGGTGGCTGGATTCCGCGCGTGTGAAAGCCGTTTTGGAGGGCGCTTCTCTCGTCAGCAAAGGGCCGACCGAACGCATTTCGTTGCCTTCGAACATCGGTGAGATCAAGACGCAGGATCCCGAAGCGGCCATCCGCGTCCAGACGGGCCTGCGCGGCCAGCTCCAGCGTGCTTTCGCCAATGGACAGGTCGCCACATCCATCGAAACGCGCACCGCCCGCACCGACTACGTCCTCGAGCCTTACAACCAAATCCCAGGCCTCTATCTCCCCGACCTTCGCGACTCGCACGGCCATTGAAACGCAGCGAGCAATGCCGCTTTGTTTTTTGTGCTGCGAAAGGTATCTTTTTTCTTCAACTCTTTCGCCGGAGAACCTCACCAGCGCATGCGCATCCGCAAAATTACTCTTCGCGAGATTCACTTGAAACTTCTCTCGCCCTTTGAAACGAGCTTCGGCAAGACGGAGCTCCGCCGCATCGTCCTGGTCGAAGCCGACGTCGATGGCATTTCCGGTTGGGGCGAGTCGACCGCCGGCGAAGGGCCTTTCTATTCCTACGAAACCGCCGACACTGCCTGGCTCATCCTTCGTGATTTCCTTTGGCCCATGATCAAGGGCAGGGAATTCGCCTCGGCCAGCGAAATTTGGAACGCGCTTTTGCCGGTGCGCGGCCACAACATGGCTAAAGCGGCGCTCGAAACTGCCGTCTGGGACGCCGAAGCCAAGCACAAGAACGCCCCGCTCGCGAAACTCATCGGCGGCACGCTCGAGGAAATCCCCTGCGGCGTTTCCATCGGCCTGCAAGGCTCCGTCCCTGCTCTGCTGGCAAAAGTCGAAAAGGAACTCGCGGCCGGGTACCAGCGCATCAAGATCAAGATCAAGCCAGGCAATGACATCGCTCTCGTAAGCGCGCTGCGCGAAAAATTCCCGCGCATCCGCCTGATGGTCGACGCCAACTCCGCCTACACCCTCGCCGACGCCCCCATGCTCAAGGCCCTCGACGGCTTTTACCTCATCATGATCGAGCAGCCACTCGGCTACGACGACATTTTTTCTCACGTGCAGCTTCAGCGCCAACTTCAAACGCCTATCTGCCTCGACGAGTGCATCCACGATCTCGACCAGGCCCGCGCCGCCATCGAGATGAAAGCCTGCGGCATCATCAACATCAAGCTCGGCCGCGTCGGCGGACACGCCCAGGCCAAGCGCATGCACGACCTTTGCCAGGCCCATTCCATCCCGGTGTGGTGCGGCGGCATGCTTGAATCCGGCATCGGACGCGCGCACAACATCGCCATGTCCTCGCTCGCGAACTTTAACCTTCCGGGTGATGTGTCGGCTAGTCGACGGTATTGGGATGAAGACATTATTGAGCCGGAAGTTGAAGTTTCCAGCCGCGGAACCATTCGCGTACCGACCGGACCGGGCATCGGCTACGCGCCGCGCCTTGATCGCATCGAGCGGCTCACCAAACGCCGTGAAGTTTTGCAATGATTCTCTCTAAAAGCACAGGGTCTGGCGGAAACGTCGCCGCAAGCGGTAGGCGTTGCGCGCCGGCCAATTTTCTCCGCGCTCACGCGCCAAGCTACGTTTTGTTGTCTCTGGCGGAACCGTAAAATACTTTGACCATCCCTTGAATTCCCCGGCCACAACCGACACTTCATCTCACGCTTCAAGTTCGCCTGCGGCTCATCCGCACACCTCTCCGATTCTGCTTGCTCTTGCATGGCTCACCATACTTCTCATCTGGTCCTTCAATTATGTGGTGGGCAAAATCACTCTCCGCCATATCGACGGTTGGTCGCTTGCCTCGATGCGCCTGCCGCTTGCCGCTCTGCTGATGCTTCCGCTCTATTTCGCGCAGCCCCGACGCACTCCGCTCCGGCGCCGCGATCTTGCGACCTTCATCGCTCTGGGTTTCTTCGGCGTTGTCATCAACATGGGCGGTTATACGCTCGGCCTTAGCCAAACCACTTCCGAGCACGCCGTCATCGTAATGGCCCTTGGCCCGGTGCTGGTGCTGCTGCTTGGCTCGGCTTTGAAAATCGAGGCGCTGACCGCGGCCAAAGCCATCGGCATGGCCATCTCGTTTGCGGGAATACTCGCGCTCGAATCCGAACATCGAGCCTCGCTCCATTCTCCTTTTTTGTTGGGGGACCTCACCACTTTGCTGGCCATCTCCGGTTTCTCCGTGTTCGCGGTGCTGGCCAAGCGGGTGGCCATGCGCTACGAAGCGGTCTCCATGAACACCTATTACGTGGTTGCCGGCGCATTGATGGTGTTGCCATTGGGCCTTTGGCGCGCCATCCATCTGCAGTGGGGAAGTGTGGGCTGGGTCGGCTGGGCGGGGATGTTCTACATGGCAGGGGGCAGCACGGTCGCGTCCTACACCATTTTCAGCTGGATTCTTCGCCGCATGGACCCATCGCGCGTCGCCGCCATCAATTACGTGCAGCCGGTGATCGTGATCCTCATTTCGATTCCGCTTCTCGGCGAGCATCCCACCGGACATTTGCTCGCCGGCGCCGCTCTCGTTCTGTTCGGCGTCTACCTCGCCGAGCGCAGCAAGTAGGCGAAAGCTCGATAAGACCCCTGAAAACGTGTGTCGACTTAGAAGTATCGACTCTGATTGTTTGCAATCACTTAGGAGAGAGCTAAGTTTGCACGACGTGTCGACTAAAGTTTCGCCTGGTGGAGAGTTGGGAAGCAGAGGATGTAGGTAAGGCAAAGGAGGCAGATGAACAATGCTCGCGGTCTTTTTTGACCGCGACCCTAACCGGGTCGCCAAAGCACCGCGAGCGGCAGGCGCTTCGCGCCACTCTTCTTTGTCGGAGCTGAAGCTCCGACCCCCTAAAGAGCGGCGGTGGCCCAGCGAGTCGCCTCGCTCGCGCGGGACGACGATCCTCATTGGATCGCCGAAGTCGGCGCGCCAGATTTCTTTGTCAGAGAGTTTCAGAATTGGATGCATAAAAATCTTGCCGGAGAGCAGCGGAGGCGAAAGATGGAAGGCCTATTTCGAGTGTCGAGTAACGTGTGCCGACTTTGATTGTTTTCAGTAATTTGCACGAAGAATTACTCGGCTCAGCGTGTCGAGTAGGCGAAGGCTTTCGCCGGCTGAAATTCCTCTGGAAAAACCCGAGGCGAGGGCAGGGACCGGCCTGGATTTTTCGGGGCGTCTTCGACTGTCGCATCGTGCGCATATACTCGGGAGTAAGAGTACGGCCCGGTAAAGTATTGTCAATGGGCATGGGGTCATGGGAGTCCCAGGAGGTTCAGTCCGGGGCGTGGTGCTCGCACAACGCCGCCCTAAAAACAGTCTCAGCGAACCCGCGGCGGTGGTTTCACCGCAAGGTTGCCGCAGCTGTTTTAAGAGGAGACGCACCGCTAAACCATAGTAGACCGGGGCTTTGACCGCAGCACGCCCGAGGCGATCTAGGGTATATACCTGATGTAATTTCAGGCAAGCGTTTCGGCAGAAACATTGAATGGAGCGCGGCACCGCGTAAAGATGGTGTATGGGGTCGACTAGCGACATCAGCCAGCAGGAAACACCGCTTAGGGACGCGCGTATTGAAGAGGTCGACGGTTACTTGATCAACACAGTTGCGGCGCAAATCCCCGTCCGGCTCGGGCTGCTTGTAGAAACGAGCATTGCCTGTGACGACCGGCACGTCACCCGCTGCGAATTGCTGACCAGGGACGTCCCGAACGGCACCTATGCTCTTGAGTATGACTTCGGGAGGCCACGCCGCCTTCGGGTGCTGGTTGAATCCGGCGGACTAACTGTGATCGGCCCTATCTGACACTACTGCTTCGATGGGCAGTATTGAGTTCCAGAACTTTGAGGCCGGAAATCCGTCGGGGCTAGCCAATTCCCGATTGTTGTATCCCCGTGGGCAGAATTGGTTCCTTGCGCGCGCCCCCCTATTCGCTCATTGAAGCGATTCACTTGTCGTGAGCGAAAGTGCTGACCTCCACAACATCGCCGCTGTTGCTGCAATCTTCTGCTGCGTTTGCAGCGCCTGCGCAGATGGACTGAGCGCATCCTGCGCCGCTGTTGCTGCAAGTTTCTGCTCGGCTTGCAACGCCTGCGCAGCGGGGCTGAGCGTCACGGTGTCTTCGATTACGGTGGAGTTATTCCGCGCACTCGCGCCACGTCGTGCATTCGCTGCGCCCTCCTGAAGGTCGATTTGGGTACTTAGGGAGTTAACTAACATTGGTCACCTCCTAAATGACACCTCCTAATGGTTACATCGGCATTCGGAGGGAAAATCTGCGTGTGCCGCATCACATTTGCCTGTGCCGTACTTCACAAACAATCTTGCCGCCGCCTCTTTGCGACAGGCTATTGCCGGAGATTTGAAGCGAAAGGCTACTTCTCCAGTTTCGGCGTTACCCAGGAGATTGGATTCATCGTATCGAAATTGCTACACTCAGCAGCGCAAAATCCGAGCTGCCGGGCTATCAGAAAGGGGACGCATCCAATGTCGATACAAGAAGAAGCCGGACTAATCTTGAAACTTTATGAGCTGCGCCGCGAAGAAACGATGCGAAAAGCACGCGACTGGTTTTTTCTTAACTTTAATCCGGAGACGCTTGCGGATTTCAACAACGCAATGTTCGGCGATCACAGCGGTCATTTGCGGATGGTTGTATCGTACTGGGATATGGCGGCGGCTTTCGTGAATGACGGTGCCATTCGTTCAGAGCTTTTCAGCAATTGCAACGGCGAGCACATCGCCGTCTTTTCAAAAATTGAGCTTCTCATCCCCGAACTCCGCACAGCCTATGGTCCGCAATTTGCCGCGAATCTCGAAAAATTAATCGATGCCACACCAGACGGGCGCAAGAGGAGTGCGTTGGCTCGCGAGAGAATGAAGGGAATTCGCGAGACAATGGCAAAACAACAGGCTCGGACGGCACAGCAATCCGCGCAGTCTGTCGCAGTAGTAGTTTGATATCCGGGCTGCGCGGGACCAAGGTTCTTCTCCCCTCCTCGTTTTAGATTGCAGTTTGTTAACTCCGAAAAGTCGGACTGCGCTCTATTTGAAGTAATGGTTCACATCTCCGGTTAGCGGGTTACTCAGGCGCTTGAGCTACCTTGGTGTAGGATGACTGAGAACGTTTCGATGGGGCTCAATTTGGGGCAATGGAAATCGAGACAGACCGCCTAATTCTCCGCCGGTGGAAGTCGAGCGATGTCGAACCATTTGTCAGTTTGAATGCGGATCCTCGCGTGATGGAGTTCTTTCCAGCGACCCTCAGCCGTACTGAGACGGAAGCTATGATCTCAACCGTCGAAGAAAGGATTGGTCGAGATGGCTTCGGATTCTGGGCCGCCGAACTTAAGGAACCAAAAAGCTTCATCGGTTTCATTGGGCTCAACGTACCTGGCTATCCGCTTCCTTTTTCTCCTTGTGTGGAAGTCGGTTGGAGGCTGGCATTCGACTACTGGGGCAAAGGGTACGCCAAAGAGGGAGCACGCGCAGCCCTTGTCTTCGGTTTTCAA